>JBARNC010000350.1:0-1608 GCA_049802775.1 Pseudolabrys sp.
TGGCGATGGACAAGGCACTAATGAAAACGATTGAAAAACAAGATGCGGCAACAAGGACGACACGTGCTGGTTTCACGACGGCTTCCTTCCAATTGTTGGGGAAGCCCGCTACGAGCGTTACAAGCTCGGCTTTTTTTGGTTCGCAAATGGGCTTTTATTAGCTGCGGCTAGGGCAAAATCAATCAAACGCCGACAAAACCTATGGCCGACGTTGCTATGTCCGCTATTGGCACTTAACGGGCATGTTACTCACGCCCGTCAATGTCCGCTTTCGGGGGTAAAGCGGGCATGGCGCTTGCACTGCGGAATGTCCGCTAATGACCCAAAGCGGACATCGGCTGGCCGCCTAACGACCGCCCCTTCCAATGTGCTAGTTTGAGCCGTTACCATGCCTTGTCCGGAGTTCGGCGCAATCACATGTCCGCTATGGACCAAAGCGACCGTTTAGCAGAATGTTCCGAAATCGATGCTCAGTCGGAAGTCGCATGGCTTCACTCAAACACGTCGGTAGCCGCGATAAGCAAAGTCTTGGGGAACGTGAGCCCCAGCGCCTTTGCCGTTTTTTGATTAAGGAGGAATTCAATCTTCGTAGGTTCTTCGACAGGGAGATCGGCAGGTTTGCCACCCTTTAGTATTTTATCTACGAAAACAGCAGCCCGGCGACACATCGCAACCTGATCAGCTCCATAGGACATCAGCGCGCCAGCCTCCAAAGTCTCTCTGGACCAAACGGATAGCGGCAAACGACGGGCGATTGCCAAGTTCGCGATGAACTCCCTCTGCTGATAGGCCAGTCCTTCAGAGTTGATCGTTACCGCCTGCATACCAGCTTTCACCATCGCATCAAACGCTGGCTCCAGTTCGTCTCGCGAGCGAGCCGAGAACGTATGATTGGTCAAACCAAGCTTTGTCGCAATAGTATCGGTCACATCCGTGTACAGGCGCGCGACTTGCGTATCCGGGTTAACGAGCAATGCAACGTGGGACAACCCCGGAATCGTCTCCTTTAGAAACTGCAAGCGTTTCCCAATCAGATCAGCGGCGAAATGTGTTAGTCCCGTCGCATTTCCGCCAGGCCGCGCAAGACTAATCACAAATTTAGCGCCAACTGGGTCGGGAACAAAAATAAAAACTATTGGAATCGTATTGGTTGCATCCTTCACGTAATACGCGGTCTGAGATCCGACGCCAACTAAAACATCTACGTTTAATGATACAAGTTCGGCGGCCATTTTCCGAAATCGGTCTGGCATTTCATTTGGAAAGCGATGTTCTAAAATGATGTTAAACCCGTCTGTGTATCCAAGGTCGCGTAATCCCTCGATAAATCCCGTGAAATAGCGTCCTTCTTCCTCCGCGCTACCTGCGTGCCACAGCACGCCAATCCGAGGGATTCTCGCTTGCGCGCGCGCCGCGAGCGGCCACACAAAACACGCGCCACCGAGCACGACTATAAATTCTCGCCTATTGGTTGCCATTCAATCGCTCCCCATTGGGGTAACGCGGACCGGAATGTGGGATACGGTATCACGCCTCAAAGCGGTAATCTGCGACATAACTTCACAGACCGCCGCGAGACCCAAGGAATGTCCGCTATTGGCACTTAGC
>JBARNC010000351.1:0-5742 GCA_049802775.1 Pseudolabrys sp.
CTATTGGGGGTAAAGCGGACATCACTTCTGGCGGTCACAATGTCCGCTTATGACCCAAAGCGGACATCGCGTGGTTGGATTGCCCGCGTAACGACCCCCCTTCCGGTGTGATGGTTCAAGCCGATACGATTCCCTGTCCTGAGCCTCGGGGGCAACAATGAGGCGGCGCGAGTTCATTGGCCTTATTGGGTGCGCTGCCGCGTGGCCTCTTGGCGCGCGAACGCAGCAGCGCTCGGCAATACCGGTGATTGGGTATCTCAGCAGTTTCAGGCAAGCTGATTCCATCCATTTCGACGCGGCATTTCGCCGTGGGCTTTCCGAAATGGGTTACGTCGAAGGTCGGACAGTGTCGATCGACTATCACTGGGCCCTTTCCGACTGTTGGATTAGCCCGTTACTATGCCGCGTCATGGGGCTGGAGCGGACATGAAGCGGCGCGAATTTCTTGCATTTCTTGCTGTGGTAGCGGCATTGCCGCTTGAGGCGAGTGCGCAGTCCAAGATTCCTCGCATCGGCTTCATGGGAAATTCCACCGCGGCGCTCGAAGCCAATCTCCTCGACGCGTTCCGTGAAGGCCTACGGGAGCTTGGCTACGAGGAAGGCCGCAATATCGTAATTGAATACCGCTGGGCTGACGGAAAGTATGAACAGTTTCCAATGCTTGTGGCTGAGCTCATCGCCGCAAAGGTGGATGCGATCGTCACTGCAGGCACTCCCGCAGCGCTCGCGGTAAAGAGAGCGACGACAACTGTACCGCTTGTCATGGTCGCGGTCGGCGATCCGATCGGCACCGGCCTTGTGCCGAGCCTGGCGCGACCTGGGGGCAATCTCACTGGACTAAGCTCAATCGCACCAGACCTCGAGGGCAAACGGCTTCAGCTTCTGCGCGAAGTTGTCCCTGCGCTTTCGCATGTCGCTATGTTCATAAATTCGCTTAATCCATTTCATGTTTCGTCGATGAGGCAGGCTCGCGACGCCGCCCAGACGATGGGAATAAAGCTGCAACTGCACGACATACGTAAATCTGAAGACCTCGACGACGCTTTCGCTGCAATCCGAAAGGAGCGACCAGATGCGCTACTCATCCTAGCGGACCGCGTTTTCCTGCATAATCGCCAACGTATAGTGGACTTCACAATAGAGCAGCGGCTGCCGAACGTGAATGCATACAAAGAGCTAGTTGAGGTCGGAGGCCTGATGTCCTACGGGCCAAGCTATGAGGACATGCACAAGCGCGCCGCGATCTATGTCGACAAGATCCTGAAGGGCGCCAAGCCGGCCGACCTGCCAATCGAACAACCGAGTAAGTTTACGTTTATCGTCAACCTCAAGGCGGCCAAAGCACTCGGCATCACAGTGCCATCGCAACTCCTCGGGCTCGTCGACCAGCTGATCGAATGAGCCGCCCGATGTCCGCTATTGGCACAAAGCAGACATGCCGAGTTGCACCGCACATGTCCGCTTTCGGGGGTAAAGCGGACATGCCCTTTTGCATCGCACATGTCCGCTTATGACCCAAAGCGGACATTGGGCGTCTCTTAACGAGCCTAGTTTTCACCGATACGATGCTCTGTCTGGTCCTCGGGGGTGACCGTGAGGCGACGCGAATTTCTCGGTGTTTTGGGCGGCGCGGCGGCATGGCCCCTCACTGCGCATGCGCAGCAGGGCGAGCGCGTACGGCGGATCGGCATTATCACGGGTGCCGGTGGGGAAGAACCGGAAAACAAAGCTCGCATTGCCGCGTTCTTGCAAGAGCTCCAAAGCTTGGGCTGGATCGACGGACGCAATGTACGTATCGACATGCGCGCAGCTGCGGGCAACGTTAGTACCGCAAAAAAATTCGCAACAGATTTGGTCGCTTTTGCACCTGACGTCATCCTAGCCTCTGGGGGCAGTACAATAGCGCCGCTGCTCGAAGCAACGCATACCGTGCCGATTGTATTCACGATTACTATCGATCCAGTCGGCGCTGGCTTCGTTAATAGCCGGCGACGACCGGGTGGTAACGTGACCGGTTTTATGAATTTCGAATATAGTTTGAGCGGTAAATGGCCAGAGCTGCTCAAGGAAATTGCGCCGAGCGTGACGCAAGCGGCGGTCCTTCGTGATCCGACCAATCCCAACGGGACCGGCCAGTTCGCCGTTATCCAGGCTGTGGCATCATCACTCGGCTTAGATGTGAGCGCAATCAACGTGCGCGACACCCGAGAGATCGAGCAAGCGGTTGCCGTATTCGCGCGCTCTTCGAATGGCGGTCTGGTTGTGACGGGAACCCCTTTGACAGTGATTCATCGTGATCTGATGGTCACGCTGGCGGCTCGGCATAAGCTGCCCGCGGTCTATTGGGACCGCAGCTTCGTTACCAGCGGTGGCCTAATCTCCTATGGCGCCAACTTGATCGTCCAGCACCGACAAGCGGCGGGCTACGTCGACCGTATCTTAAAGGGCGAGAAACCGGCCGACTTGCCGGTGCAAGCGCCGACAAAGTACGAGTTAGCGATCAATCTTAAGACGGCGAAGACCCTTGGTCTGACAGTGCCTCCAGCACTACTCGCTCGCGCCGACGACGTGATCGACTAAGAGGACGTATGTCCGCTATTGGCACTTAGCGGACATGCGATTGACGCCAGCTAATGTCCGCTTTTGGGGGTAAAGCGGACATGGCGCGGATGAACCTCAATGTCCGCTTCTGACCCAAAGTGGACATTGAGTGATCACTTAACCGGCCTCATTTGAATCGCTACGATGGACTGTCCTGAGCCTCGGGGGCGAAATGAGACGGCGCGAGTTCATCACCCTTCTCGGCGGTGCGGCGTTGTGGCCACTAGCGGCGCGTGCGCAGCAGCCTGGTCCAGTAATCGGGTTTCTCGGCAGCGCGGCCCCTGAGTCCTTCGCGGAGCGTCTCCAAGCCTTTCGCCGCGGCCTTGCTGAAATCGGCTTCGTCGAAGGACAAAACGTCGAAATCGAATTCCGCTGGGCGAACAACCAGCTCGACCAACTGCCCCGGCTAGTTCAAGAACTGGTTCAGCGGCGGGTAACGGTCATAGCCGTACCCGGCAACACTGCTGCCACCATAGCGGCAAAGGCGGCCACCGCTACTATTCCGATTGTGTTTTATATTGCCGGCGACGCGATACAGCTTGGCTTCGTAGAATCTTTGAGCCGACCCGGAACAAATCTCACGGGCGTGACCAATTTGCAGGTTGAGCTCGGAGCCAAACAAATTGAACTGCTACACGAACTTTTCCCGAGAGCGCAGAGTTTCGGGGTGCTCGTCAATCCGACAAATCGCGGGGTGGCAGACGACCTGGTAGAGGCGGTTAAATTAGCCGCCCGTGCACGTGCGTTGCAGATACATGTGCTTAACGCCAGTGCCGGACGCGATTTTAATGCCGTGTTTGACCAAGCCACCCAGCGCCAGACGAGTGGGCTCATCATTTCCTCAGACGCGTTCTTTACCAGCCAAGTTAAGCAGCTGGCCAGTTTAGCACTGCAGTATCGCGTGCCTACGGCTATGGCGCCAGCAATACGGAAGCCTACCGTCAGGTCGGAGTATACACTGGTCGTATTCTCAGGGGTGAGAAGGCTGCTGAGCTTCCAGTTCAGCAAGCGACCAAAATTGAACTCGTGATCAATCTCAAGACCGCGAAGACGCTCGGCGTCACCGTGCCTCCCTCGCTGCTCGCCCGCGCCGACGAGGTGATCGAATAATTGGAGCGATGTCCGCTATTGGCACGAAGCGGACATTTAGCGATGCCCGCCGTCAGTCAACCTGGTTCGACGCGCAGAACTCGTCATCCCTGAACATTACTTTCGGGAGGGGTGCATGGGCCCGAGTATCGGATAAAGGCTCTCGAACTTCGCGCCATGGCCAGGGGCGAGAGGAATTTTCGCATGCGCGCCGAGTTCGAGAACTTAGCAAGGGCCTATGCGTCTAGCCGAGCAGGCGGAACGGAATAGCCAGTTAGACCTTGCATACGAGACGCCGGTCAAAAGGGGCGACGAAGCAGAGCCTTCCTAGGCAGCACCGTTTCTTACGCGCCCAGAGGGGAACGCCCCGCACATAATGCAAGGACTGGGCGCCGGAGAGCCTCGGTAGGTCCCCTTCCGAGGCTCTCTCATTGCATGACATCCGGGAGCGGCTTTTCTTCACACGTGAGCCATCGGTGTTTCGGTTGGCGGCGCATACCGAATTTTTCAGCAAGCGCGATGTCTGCTATTGGCCCAAGGCGGACGTGCGCTAGTGCACTGCAAATGTCCGCTTTGAGGGGTAAAGCAGACATTGATTTTGCATCGCAGGATGTCCGCTTATGACCCAAAGCGGACAGTCGACGCACGCTATTTGTCCCGCAGAGTTACTTAGGGGTAGCCCACGAAAATTCACAATGCGCGAACGAAGCCGACTGAAACGTGTTTTTTGATGCCAACTGAATAACTTGCTGACTGATAAAGGCGGTACCTGTTGTAGGGAAAAACGAAAAGGTCATTATTGACCAGGGGTCTGCCTGAACGGCTGAAATATGCTCCTTGTTAAACTGAACAACTACACCGTCCGAAGTGGGCACCGGCGGGAGCTGAGGCAAACCGGCCTCCTTCGCCTGTTTTTTTAATTCAGCGTCCTCAGGTAATAGGGTCCAACCAATGGTCATGTTTTTCTTATTCGAATCGATGACGAAGGTCGGTTTACCACGGTAACCATCTTTTGTGGGTCCTTTCAGGCTTGGTTTTGTCGGCCCTGGCTGATTGTTTTGAGAAGCATCGGTAAGCGAAACGCCATATGCAATGTTGAAGCCTTCAGGCTTGTCACAAGAGATTGTTACCAACGGCTCTCCAATTGCTCTTGTCGAGAGCAAGCTTGCGAGAACGACACAAAAGCCAAAGAATTTTAGCTTCATTGTCAGCTCTCCGCGGGCTCGGTCTTTAAAGTAACACGCACCGATGAACGTGATCAACGTGATTGCACCTTACAAGCACCACGGCATGTGGGTCTTCGATGACCCGCGGGTTGGCCTATCTCAGGAACCGTTTGTTGCCGGTGCTGATACCATGATTGATCGCGTGGTTGCTGACATACCTGACGCTGAACACGGCTTCATAATGATATTATCGGCGACGCCATTTCCAGGCCACCAATATTGTCTTGATTGGCGACGCGAAGAGAGTGGTGGAAACATATACTACGCAGCGCAGTTGGACATGGAAGGCTGGCTCTGCCCCGCCCTGCTAAAGTATTTCCCTGAAGCGCCGAAGCAGCTTTACGTCCAAACGAAGAGCCGCGATCAATCCGGTGGCGCAAATTAATTAGACCATCGTACGCGAATGGCAGATTTGAAAGTTTGCGGTGGTGTCTGGCGGGAAGGTTGGATTTCCTACAGGCCGAAGTAAAAGATGGTCCATCCCCCTGCTTATGCACGCGTACATTGCTGACCAGAAATTTAGCGAATTCCCATCTTGGTGCATTACAAACCAGTACGGGTATTTTGCGACAACAAAGATGGAAGTAGTTTTGTCGCCCTTACCCTGACCGACAAGCGTTTTTATCTTTGAGCTCTGGGTAGACACGCACCACAGGCTACGACAAAGCCGCTGTCGGCGTATCAATGTCCGCTATTGGGGGTATAACGGACAAATTTTGAGTTTAGCCCGGGACGGTTTGTCCGCTAATGACCCAACATGGCGAACATCTTTACCTAGGCACTTCCAGAGTGTCGGCTTAAGCTGCTACGATGGCTCGTCCTGAGC
>JBARNC010000352.1:0-1608 GCA_049802775.1 Pseudolabrys sp.
AGCAGCATTTGCGCTTGCCGATAAAGCGGCAGATGCCAGGCGTATTTGGCAACGAGGACGTGGGCGACCATCGCCTCGGTCGGCAGCCCGCCTTTGATTAGCCGTTCCGGTGCCGGCGCCTGAACCAGCGCCTCTTCACAGGTTCTGCAGGCATATTTGGGACGGTGCGTGACGATCACCTGGAACTGCGCCGGGATCACGTCGAGCCGCTCCGAGGTCTCCTCGCCGATCACATGCATGGGCGCCCGGCAGCACGGGCAGTTGATGTCATCGGGTTCGATCGTCACGTCCACGCGCGGCAAATGGGCAGGAAGCGCGCCACGATTGACGCGGCGCTTCTCGCTCCGCGCCCGTGCGGCCGCCGGGTCTTTCTTGTCATCAGCGGCTTCGTTGGCGGCAATCGCTTGCTCGATATCCTCCAGCGCCAGCAGCAACTGCTCGGGATCGAGCTTCTCCGACCGCCGGCCGAATTGCGCGCGCTGCAACTGGCGCAGGAGGTGGCGCAGGCGATCATTTTGCAACAGCGCCTGGTCGCGCTCGGCGATCGCAGCGTCACGCTCGGCACGCGCCGCCGCAAGCAGTGCATGCAGGGCTTCGATATCGGTGGGAAGCTGAGGTGCGATCTCGCTCACGCACAGCACTGAATCTGATTCGTCTGCCTTTGTGATCAGATTCACGCGTAATTGATTCAAAGGTCATATAGCACTCATGATGTGGCTGTCGGCCGCGCAACATCGATCGCGTGCAGCCGTGACCAGTCCATCCCGTCAACGAGCGCAGCGAGCTGCGCCGGCGTCAGCCGCATCACCCCATTCATGATCGGTGGCCACCGAAATGCGCCTTGCTCCAGCCGCTTCCAGAAAAGCACCAATCCCGAGCCATCCCAAGTAAGGATCTTCACTCGGTCCGCTCTCTTCGCGCGGAATATAAAAATTGTCCCCGAGAAGGGGTCCTCTTCGAGCATCTCCTGCACCAGCGCGGCAAGACCATCGCCACCTTTTCTAAAATCAACCGGCTTCGTCGCTACCAAAACCCGCACTCCTGCCGGAACTGCAATCATGTTGCTGCCTTCACGGCCCGAACCACATCCCGCAGCCAGCCGAGATCAACGCCTCGTTCCGCGCGAACCACCACGCCGGCAATCTCAATAGTGATTGCCCCGGAGCCCGTCCCGGCCGTCGCGGCAACACCGCTGCCGTCGGTCGCCCTCACGACGGGTACAAACATCGGCACCTCGTCGGCGGGCAATGTCAGAACACCGGCCCGCGCCGCCTTGCGCCAACCAAACAGATGCTGCGGCGATATGTCGTGCCGACGCGCCACCTCCGACACCACCGCGCCGGGCGCATAGGATTCCGCGACGATCCGCCCCTTGGCCTCAACACTCCAGCGACGCCGGCGTCCAACCCCGACCCGGATATCGACCCGGCCTCGTGGCTCTGAAGCGTCAACTACATGGTCGATCATATGTGCGAACCGATCCGCCCAAATCGGTTCGCATCGTGCGGCTTAAATCGTGCGTTACAAGGTGGGAGCAGAGAACCGCTTACGATACGACGATTGTCGCTGCATGGTTGATCGTCCTTGCGACCTACGTCGTCGTGGCCC
>JBARNC010000353.1:0-2381 GCA_049802775.1 Pseudolabrys sp.
CTCCGCTGTCATGGTTGGATATTCCTTGGCCATGATTGCTATGCCGCGCTTAGGGTCGTCCTTTAGAATTTTCTGCGCTTCCGCGAATACCTGCGCAGCTTTGCGAAGCATATCGGGCCTTTCCTTCATAATGTCGGGATGAGTGGCCAACGTCACGAACAGGATATCGCGGAATTCGGGGATCTCGCCGTTCATCCTATTGAAATAGATCTTCCCTTTGCCCGGCGGCTGAAAGTTCTTTGGTGACTTGTCGACCGGGTTTCGCGAAAAACTCAGCCCAGCTTGCGAAGCAGCTTTGCGATTAATCGTTGCTCATCGGCGGTGAGCGGAGTCAGCGTGGTAGCGGTTATTTCTGCGGCAACCAACATGGCCGCTTCGGTCACTTGTCGCCCGCGGTCAGTGAGTGCAACGGCGCGGCGGCGGCGATCCTTCGGGTCATCGAGAGCTGAGACAAACCCGCGCAAATGCAGGCGATCAACCACGCCTTTTATGGTCGCGGCGTCTAGATAAATGAGCCGGCCTAAATAGTTCTGCGAGCACGGACCCACTTCATACAGTTTGGCGAGCGCGGCGAATTGGGTTTGCGTCAGGCCCTCGATCATGCGCGACGTAAAGATCGATGTATGTCGCTGCATGGCGATGCGCATGAGGAACCCTGCCTGCTCATCGAGCACATAGCGCCCCTGCTCCGACGGATCCGCCGCCGCGACGATTTTCAGCTTTTCCCGCTGCAATGTTTTCATGTTTTTGTTCCGTTCAGTTACGCATCCTATACCGTCAGATAAGTCCTTTGCACATCCAGGCTGGTGTCGAGTTCTGCGACCGAGCCCTGCCAATGAATCTGACCCTTTTCCAATACATAAACACGATCCGAGACCAGCCGTGCAAAGTGAATATTCTGTTCTGACAGCAAAATCGATAGCCCCTGTTTCTTCAATTTGAGGATCGTGTTTGCCATCTGCTCGACGATCAGGGGCGCCACGCCTTCCGAAGGCTCATCGAGCAGCACCAGCAGCGGATTGCCCATTAGTGTGCGCGCCACAGTGAGCATCTGCTGCTCTCCGCCACTCATGCGCCCACCAAGGCGCTCCGGCATTTCGGCGAGATTGGGAAATAGCGTAAACAATTGTTCCGGCCTCCAGGATGGGGCTGGCGATCCATCTGCGAAGCGGCGTGGCGGTTGACGACCGACGTCGAGGTTTTCCATCACGGTCAGATCAACAAAGATACGGCGGTCTTCCGGAGTAAAGCCTAGGCCGCGCCGCGCTATCTCGAAGGGTTTGCGGCCTGAAATATCCTCACCGTTG
Source organism: Pseudolabrys sp. (assembly GCA_049802775.1). Lineage (GTDB taxonomy): Bacteria > Pseudomonadota > Alphaproteobacteria > Rhizobiales > Xanthobacteraceae > Pseudolabrys. The sequence goes on from JBARNC010000353.1 coordinate 1,308, forward strand.
AAGCGGACCCTGCCTTGGCGTTGAGCCATGAGACCCATGATCGCCTTCATGGTGGTCGACTTGCCGGCGCCGTTGCGTCCCATCAACGCCACCACTTCGCCGCGGCCGACCTTGAAGGTCAGGTCATAGAGGATGCGCGCAGCCCCGTACCAGGCGCTTAAGCGTTCGACCGTGAGCATTGCTTCACTCATGGCGCCGCTCCCGCGAAGGTCTTGCCGGTGCCGAAGTAGACCTCGCGCACTTGGGCGTTGTCGCGGATCGCCGCGGCATTGCCATCGGCGATCAGCCGCCCTCGTGCCAATACGATGATCCGGTCGGCAAAAGCGAACACCACATCCCTCGAATGCTCGGTGAACAGGACCGAAATACAGCGCTCAACCACCAACCGCTTTACGAGCGCAATGCGGTCGTTGCGCTCACGCGGCGCCATACCGGCGGTGGGCTCGTCCATCAGCAAGAGGCGCGGCTCGTTGGCGAGAGCTATAGCGAGCTCGACCCGCTTGACGTCGCCATAGGCAAGTTCGCGGCTCGGACGTTCGGCAGAGTCACGCATACCGACTTGCGCGAGCAGATCGAGTGCACGATCACGATGCAAATTTGCGGCTGGCCGCCACAGGTGATAGGTCTCGCGCGCATGTGAAATCAGCGCCATTTGCACGTTCTCGGCAACTGTCATTGACCCGAAAGTTGCGGCGACCTGAAAGGTCCGGCCGACGCCGAGCCGCCAGACCTCGCGCGGCTCGAGCCCGACAATGTCGCGGCCGGCAAATAAAATCTGCCCGGAATCCGGCCCAAGCTGCCCATTGATCATGTCGAAACAGGTCGATTTGCCGGCGCCGTTCGGGCCAATCATGGCGAGAAATTCACCTTGCGCGATCTCAAAGCTGACATCGTTGACCGCCCGCACGCCGCCAAAGGTCTTGGACAAAGCGCGGATGGCCAGCACGCTCATGACTTCGCACCTGATCTACGCCAGAGCGACGAGAACGCGCCGACAATCCCTTGCGGGAAAGCCAGCACCAGCAGCAGGATGATAAGGCCGAGCAGTGCCCGCCAATATTCGGTTTGCCGCAT
>JBARNC010000354.1:0-5804 GCA_049802775.1 Pseudolabrys sp.
CGTTCTTCGAGTTGCGCAACGCCTCGTATTTGGGCGAGAGATGAGTGACGATGTGCATGCGCGTCGGGTTGAGCCACAGGAAAAATGGTTTGCCGTCGGCTTTGGCCTTTTCGATGAACTTGAGCGCAAGGTCGCGGATCTCGTCGTCCACGGTTTCCATCCGCTTGGGATAGAGTGTTCCGGCGTCTTCGATCCTCTGCTTGCCGATCTTGCCCCAACGCGGCATGACCGTCGGATCATCCTTGTCGGTGGCCCAGCTGTGGACCATGTTGCGCGGGCCGACGACACTCAACAAGTCCTGCGGATAGTTCGGGTGCGCCGGGTCTTCCATTGCGTCCAAGTGATATAAGTAGCCGAAGAATTCGTCGAAGCCGTGTACGGTTGGCAGGAATTCATTGAGATCGCCGAGGTGGTTTTTGCCGAACTGGCCGGTGGCGTAGCCCAATCCTTTGAGTGCGGTGGCAATCGTTACGGCCTGCGCGGGTATGCCGATGGGCGAGCCGGCCTGACCGACCGTGGTCATGCCGGTGCGGATCGGAAGCTCACCGGTGATGAAGTTAGCGCGGCCTGCCGTGCAACTTGCTTCGGCGTAGTAATCGGTGAACAGCATGCCCTCGGCGGCGAGCTTATCAAGGTTCGGCGTGCGGCCCGCCATCATGCCGCGGTGGTAGGCGCCGATGTTCCACATGCCGATATCGTCGCCCATGATGACGACGATGTTAGGCTTTTGCTGCGCGGCCGCTGGCAGGCTCATCGCGCCGCTGGCGATGAACGTAGCCAGCAGAGCGAGCTGCATGTTCCTAAATATACTCATCTATATGAACTCCTATTTGGGGTCTAAATCCACGGCCGCCGTCCTTGGGAGGGCGGCGGCCGGTAACTTGTTGCGATCGCGTCACTCCGCACGAAAGCGGAAGCCTGAAAATTCATATGAGACGCAAGTGCATATTGATGCAAATCAAGAAGGCTCGATTTTTCCCACCGCCCGGATGATTGCCAGCAAAAATATGTAGCTAGAGGAGGTAGTGGAAGTAAGACGCCAAATGCGGTGAAAGCTTGGGTTCGTTTTGCCAACTTGCAACCTGTAGTTGTACTACTCGATATTGCAACCTTTTTGTTGGTCTCTTCCCCGATTTAAGTTGGCGGTGATTGGCCGGTATCTCGCTGCCGTCCTCCATCAAGAAGGTGGCCGCAATTTAAGTTTGCGCAACAGCATGACTTCTATCTCGATTAATTCACGTACGCCTAGAATTCGAGCGAAAGCCATGTATGTGCTGATCCCGACAGCGCATAGTACCGTGGCGCGAATAAGAATTGCAGTGAGATGTACGCCTGGAACGAGTTCTAGTAGTTGAGCTCGCACCGCTAACCCTATGACGATCGCAAGGCCGGCCGCGACAGCCAATCGCAGTGCTCCATTTAGCATGCCTGGCACATCACCGAGTGTCGTCCCCCTCGCTGCAGCCTCGTGCTCGAAGCGACGGTACTGCAGCCAGCCAAGGAGAAGCACGTAGACGAGGATCGCTGCTGAACTAGCGATCGCTAGGCCGATCGCGCCGCAATTCTGGCGCAGCACGACATAAAAAGGCACCATAACGAAAGCGATAATTGTACCGACGATTGTGGGAAGCCAGGTGCTTCCCAAAGCATAGAAGCCACGACTGATCACCGTCTGCGCCGCCCAACCGGCAAGGCCGAGACACAGGTACATAAGAATCGTCCCCGTAGCCTGTGCATCCGCAACGCTGAATCGGCTGCCAAAAACCCCCCAGATTAGGTATGCCGCTTCGAAGCCAATCAACGTCATGCACACCTGTGCCGCAAATGTTGCGACGAGCATCAAACGCACCGTACGGCACAGCACGCCATATGCTTCCGCCACGGTGCCGGCCGTAACCATACGGCTTATCGTCGGATAGGCGGCCACTCCGGCCGCCATACCGAACACGCCTATTGGCACTTTCATCAGCGTCCGCCCGTATTGCAGATACGACAGCTGGCCTTCGGCAAGATAAGAAGCTTGGTTTTTGATGATCCACTCGTCTACCACCACGATGGAAAAGCCAATCATGATCGGAAATGACAGCCACAGATAATGTCTGAGGTCCGAGTTTCGCAGTGAAAGGATCGGATACCAGCGCATACGGGCCTTAAGGCAGCCATATAACGGCAGCGCGAATGGCCCCAAAGCCGAGCCAGCCAGCACGCCCCAAGCAAATCCGTCGGCTCCTCGTCCGCCGTAGTTCGCTCCAACGAGGCCGCCGACAATGATTCCGGCCGAGTAAACGAGCGGCGCCATCGCAGGGAGGAAGTGTCGGTCCTGGGCTTGCAGCGTTGCCGAGAGCAGTCCTCCAATTACGAGGAAGATTTGCGCTGGCAGAATAATACGTATGAGCCGCACCAACGTGTCTACGTCGCCCGAGTTCGTGAACCCAGGCGCCACAACATTTGCTAGGGGCCGTGCGAAAACCATAAGCAGAGCGATCCCGATGCTCCCCACCACAAGAATAAAATTTGCGATGATGCTGAAAGCTTCCCAGCCGCGTTCTCCTTCACCTTGTTCGAGATACTTAAGGAAGATCGGAATGAACACGATCGACAACGCGCCGGCTGCCAATAGGTAGTTTAAGAAATCCGGTAGCGTAAAGCTGGCAAAGTAGAGGTCCGCCTGTCGGCTAGCACCGAGGGTGCGGCCGATAACCTGCTCGCGCACCAGACCCATAATGCGGCTGACGAAAATCGAACCGCCCCAGATTGCTGAAGCGATACCGATCGTACGCGCCCGGCTTGTAATGTGCTGGTGCTGATGCGGCGGCAATTAGGCGTTCCTCATAGGGATTTTATTGTGTCGCTCTGCCAAAGAGCACGGACTGGACACCACAGCCCAATAATTGCACCAGCTAACGCGATTCTGTTACTTCATTAACACGGACAAAGGTCTTGTTAACTCACAACCTGAAACGCAGCTAAAATCAAGATCCACACTTGCCCGCCAATTCCAATGAATCTTCGGTACGATTGGGAGTTGAAAATGTACAAACAAATCCTAGTGCCAGTCGATGGAAGTGACACTTCAAATCGCGCACTCGATGAAGCGATAAAATTAGCCAAAGAACAGCAAGCGGCGCTTCGACTTATTCACGTCCTTGACGAAACCACGATTTATATGATGGTTGAAACGCCATATCCGATTGCCGACTATCTAAAGATGATACGAGATGTGGGCCAAAAGGTGCTATCTACTTGTGCCACGACGGCCGTGGAAGCGGGAATCCAGGTCGACACGAAGCTCGTGGTTATTGAACGCCTGACGCAGCGGATTTGCGATGCTGTAAATGAAGAAGCAAAACGTTGGCCGGCCGATCTTATTGTTATCGGAACCCATGGGCGGCGTGGATTTAATCACCTGTTGCTTGGCAGCGTAGCTGAAGGCGTTATCCGCCTCGCTACTAACCCAGTATTGATCTGTCGCGGAGCTTGAGGCCTGCCGGTTGCCCCACTCGGAAATTGTGCGCGACCCTAATGTGTCCACTTTACCCCAAAAATGGACATTCTGCGCAGCGAGCGTGCCAAGGTCCCCGTTGGGTCATTAGCGATCAATTCATCGGTGCTAATGTCGACCAATGTCCGCTGTTACTCCAGTCATCCAAAACGTTGAAAAAATATGGGATTTTTACTCGGTAGGGCATTGGGGATGACGTTCCAAAATTGGATTCCAGGTGCCACGGTAATTTTGATTATTTGGGTAGTCGCAACGACACCAAAACTATAGCCTCGTCACTTAACTACAAAGGTGGGTAGCACTATGAGTTCCACACTCAGCGAACCTCTGAGAGGCCGAGCGCTCTTTGAGAGAATTTGGAAGTTTACCCTCAGGCGGCTGATGTTTCCGCTCTGCGTGCTTGCGCCCTTTGCATATTTTTTCCCAAAGATCGCGTTCTTTTATGCCGTTTGCGGCGCCTATGACGTCAGCCGCAACCAGGGGCTGAAGTTGTCAACGCTGCGGCGCTATTTTATCGGCAACGGGTTCGGGACCTGGATCCTGTCCCCATTCAACACTCTGCTGGATCTGCTGTCGCTGCCGTACATCAACAAGGGGACCTACCAGCTGGAGGATTTGCCGCCGGCCCATCAGGACGAGGTGAAGCGTTTGATGCAGATCGCGAAAGAGGAGAATCTCGTCGCTCGATTGGAGGAGCGAGCCAAAGAGTTTCCGCGGACAATGATTTTTTTCCGATGGTACGGTGTCAATGTGGACACGTTCCTTGATGTTCCGGCGTTCCATCAGCCGTGGAAGTACATCCAAACGATTGGGGTTTCAGTCTTCAACAAGAAGGTTTCCACCTCGAAGCATTTTGGATACGTACGGGCATCGTTGCGAATTTTATACAATCTCAACGACATGAAAGATCACTCCGCTTATATCCAAGTTGGTGACAAGATCAGCTATTGGCGCGAGAACAAGCTGTTCATTTTCGATGACACGCTGCTGCACAACTCGGCCAATGAAACCGACCAAGTTCGCTATTGCCTGTTCGTCGATATGGTTCGACCGACACCGTTTCCCGGCGCTATGCGTGCAGTCATGTCTGGCATCCGGCTACTGACCCAGAGCTTCAAGTTCGTTTACTACCAGCACTGGAAGGTCATCGACCGGTAGTCAGAAATGAAAAGCCTTGTCCCTCTGGTAGTAAAGAATTTCAGCGCCCCACCACCTGCGCTGTGTGGTCAATCGGCCGTCAGACAATTTTGAATTGTCGAAGCGAGGTCGCTCGCAAAGATGGGCCTCGTACAAACGCGTAGGCAATTGTTGCCTCCGAATCACCTTCGCGATGCCCGCGTAAAGTGGCCTCGCCTTGGTAGGGTCAACGAAAGAGAGTCTTTTTATTTGACCGTTTCGACAGTGGTGTGTACCGCCGATTGTTGTTCCAAAATGCGCTGCAAGAATTGCCGCCGTTCTTCTTCGGCAATGAGCTTGAAAAGCTGACTTCGCACTGCTTCGTCTGATGTTGTTTGGAGCAGATTGCGGTACCGTTTGAGATTCTCGCGCTTGATGAAAGAATGCAAAATGTGCCTCCCGGATAGGGAACTCATAACGACAATTAAATCACGTACGATTCGGGCTTAGGCACGCTGACAGTGCTGTCATGTCGTGACCTAGACAAACACCTGCGTCATTCGCTTGCCCGGATTATCGACGTGCCACTCGATTTCATCGACACCGAAACCTAGTCCTGCGAGCGCGCGCCACAGGTTGTCCTCATGGAGTGTACCCTGCGCATATTCGCGGACCGTGCGCTCGTAGGTTGCTGTATCGGCATGGTCTTCTTGAAAGGCCTCCGCGGTGTTAAACGCAGTGCGGGGCGAAATGTTATCGATGAGCGGAAATCTCATCACGACCCTCCCTTACCATCGTTTTGTGCCTCATCGGATAGCAATTCGAGGGTTGCGAAAATTGAGCGTGCGTATGGCTGGCTACTACTAACGTATAATTTCCAGTCACAATTCGACACGCCCTCCATAAAGGCCATCTGGCGCGCTTTTTTGAACCTTAGCGGACGTTTCACTTCCCCCGGTTGACATCTGTATTCTGCTCCAAGGCGAACATACCACTAGCGCTCGAATGTCCGTTTTGGGTAAAAGCAGAGGTCGCGCGGAATTCAAGACCGACGCCCTTACGCGTTAAATTGTTTTAGCTGACGTCGGCCCTTATGGATATGTCCGATGACCCCCTTGAACGGTGACGACGCGGGCGGGGCTCGATCGTCAAATCTGACGGGAATGCGTATTCTCTTGGTTGAGGA
>JBARNC010000355.1:0-14389 GCA_049802775.1 Pseudolabrys sp.
CCGCACCGAGGCGAGCCGCTGACGGTCGCGCGCGATGGTCTGGTCGGAGGGATTGAGGCGCTCGATCAGCGCGCGCGCAACGTCCGCGCCCCCGCCGTGCTCGGCGAGACGAAAGAATGCCCACGTCCCCTCGCGGAAGCGCTCGACAAGGCCGGCCTCGGCCAAGAGCTTCAGGTGGCGCGAAATGCGGGGCTGCGATTGCCGCAGGATGTCGGTGAGGTCGGAGACCGTCAACTCGGCCTCAGCCAGCAGCGCGAGCACCCGCAGACGTGTCTCCTCGCCCGCCGCCTTGAGCGTGGAATTGAGGGCTTCGAAACCGAGCTTTCCGCCACTGTTCATTTGATGACTGGATATAGGCCCGTTTTGGGCCAGTTCCCACTATATAAGGATATCTTTATACGTTGAAACGCCGATCTGCAAGCTTATCCCTTTCGTTATTTCGGGATGGCCCGAAGGGCCGGTCCCGGATCCTAAAGCCACGCATTGAGGCCGCTTCTGGATTCCGGGTTCGCTCGCTACCCTCGCGTCCCGGAATGACCGAAAAAGGATCGGCAATGACCACCAAAGACTTCGGCATCCGCGGCGGCGAAAAGGCGGTCGAACTTCCCCGCCGGCTGGATGCCGGCCTTTATTTCATCGGCCGCATTCACACGCCTTGGAAGGAACGCAAGGATTGCCCAAAGAACGCCCTCGAATCCGAGGCGGTTTGTGTCGTCGACGTCGACCCGCGCTGGCGGGAAGGCCTCAAGGATGTTGAGACCTGCACCCACATCGTCCTCCTCTACTGGATGGACAAATCGCCGCGAAATCTGGTGCTGCAGGTGCCTGGCCACTACGGCGTGCAGCGCGGCACTTTCGCCCTGCGCTCGCCTGCCCGGCCCAATCCGGTGGCCATGAGCGTAGTCAAGTTACTGCGCGTGGACGGTAATCGGCTGTCGGTCGTCGGGCTCGACTGCCTTGATGGCACGCCGCTACTCGACATCAAGCCGTATTTCGCTTCAACCGATAGCGTACCGGAAGCAGTGGTGGGCTGGCACAACAGTCAAGAGTAAGGACCAAGGGTCCCCAAACGCGATTTTCGCCCTGTTGGTTCCTGCGGCTTAGGGACTTTTACCTAGTCGGCTTCAGGAACCATTGAACCTTCTCGGTTATTGTCCCAATTGAAAAGGGGGAGGGAGAATGGACGAGGATGCCATGTCCAAGTCATTCACGTTTGCCGTCCTGGTTGGTGCCGCCGCCGCGCTGACGTGCGGTGTCGCTAATGCTGAGCCGCTGTTCGCATTCCTCACACCACCAACTCAAACTCAAATCGCACCGCAAGCTGTCGAGCCCGCGCCGGCCGAAGATCGCGATGACACACAGGTCGTTCCCCGGTTGCAACGGCAAATCGTCAACTACAATAGCGCCGAGGCGGCTGGCACCATCATCATCGATACCTCGCACACTTTCCTCTATTACGTGCTCGGTAACGGCAAGGCGATCCGTTACGGCATCGGTGTCGGCCGTGAAGGCTTCACCTGGTCGGGCGTGAAATCGATCGCGCGCAAGGCCGAATGGCCGGACTGGTATCCGCCGGCCGAGATGCTATCGCGTCAGCCCTACCTGCCGCGCATGACCGCCGGCGGCCCGGGCAATCCGCTCGGTTCACGCGCGATGTATATTGCCGGCACGCAATATCGCATTCACGGCACCAACGCGCCGAGCACCATCGGCAAGCACGTCTCGAGCGGCTGTATTCGGCTCACCAATAACGACGTGATCGATCTCTTCAATCGCGTACAGGTTGGCGCGAAAGTCATCGTGCTGCCGCAGACTGCTGTCGCGCAAGCGAGTCTCAGCAAGCTTCGCTGACGCAGGCCTATACGCCACAGCCGCAAAGCGGTGCACACCTGGAACAGCCTCCGACACTCTGGCCGCTACTAGTTTCTCTGCAAACCTCCCATAACTGACGCGGCCTGTGCTGGATCATTTTTTTGTCCGCTTGTGCATAGGTGCTTGCGCCGGATAAACCCATCTCCGCCCGTCGCCGCGAAAGCGGGGGGCCAGTCTGGATCCCCGCTTGCGCGGGAATGAGCGGTGGCAGGGAACGGAAACACATGCGTATTGCAGTTATGGCAGCGGGCGCGGTCGGCGGATATTTCGGCGCGCGCATGGCCGCGGCGGGCCACGATGTATTCTTCATCGCACGCGGCGCTCATCGGGATGCGATCGCCAGGAACGGCCTCGAGGTCGAGAGCGTGCACGGCAATTTGCATCTGCCGAAGCCAAACGTCACTGGCGATCCCGCCAAGGTCGGGCCAGTCGACATCGTGCTGTTCGCGGTCAAGCTTTGGGACACGGAAACGGCGGCAACTGCCGCACGCCCGTTGCTCGGGCCCAACAGCCGGCTCATTACGTTTCAGAACGGCGTCGACAGCGTTGAGCGTATCTCGAGCGTACTGGGAACGGAGCGAACCGTCGGCGGTGCCGCCTATATCGCGACCACCATCGCTTCGCCGGGCGTGATCAAGCATACCAGCCAATTCGCGACCATTCGCTTTGGCCGCCCCGACAAGAAGCCCGATGCTACGCTGAGCGCGTTGGTAGATGCTGGCAAAGCCGCTAAACTCGACATTGCGTTGTCCGCCGATATAGAACGCGAGCTATGGCAGAAATTCATTTTCCTCACTGCCATAGCCGGATCGACCGCAAGCTTGCGATCTCCCATCGGTCCGATCGTTGCCGACCCCGAGTTGCGCGGGTTTTTCCGGGCCCTGATGGAGGAAGCCTTTGCGGTCGGCAAGGCGAGAGGCGTAGCGTTGGATCCCGCCTATCTCGACGAGCGCATGAATTTCGTGGTCGGCAAGGTCGAGCCCGGCATGAAAGCTTCGATGGCGCACGATCTCGAACGCGGCAACCGGCTGGAGCTCGATTGGCTCGCCGGTAAGGTGCGTGCGCTAGGCCGTGAGCTGGGCATTCCGACGCCAGCGAGCGATACCGTTTATACCGTGCTCAAGCTGCATCGCATGGGCTCTCACTGATGATAAGAGGGATGCTTGTGCGCGGCCGGCGGAAGCATTGTCGCTAGGGTGGCGGCACCAGCGGCGGCGAGAACAGCGGCTGCGAGCAGGCCGGCCTGATATCCAGCCGCATATGCTGCAACCCCCGCGGAAAACGCAACGCCCGCGAGCTGCGCCACGCGGCTCGCGGCATTGTTGATGCCGGAGGCGAGCCCCTCGTCGACATCCGTCACACTCGATATCACCGACGCAGTGAGCGGCGCCACCAGCACTGCAAAGGAGATGCCCAAGAGCGCCATCGGCACAATGACGCCGACAACCAGCGAGGCGCTCTTGCCCAACGCCAACAGCAGCAAAGCGAGCGCCGCGCCGAGTGGACCTGCAATCAGCATGATGCGGGCGCCGATCTTGTCCGCCGCTGCGCCGAATGGCTGCGACAAGAACCCGACGCCAAGCGTGAACGGAAGAAAGGCAAGGCCTGCGTCGGTAGGCGTCAACCCGCGCCGATCGATGAGATCGAAGGACAAGAGAAAGAACATAATCGATAGCCCCGCATAGATCAGCAGTGTCGCAACGTTGAGGCCGACGAATGTGCGGTTTCCCACGAGCCGTGGCGGCGTCATCGGATGTGTGCTCGCAAGCTCCCAAACGGCATAGCCGGTCAGCATCGATACACCGAGCACCGTGACAACGGCGGTCGTCACGCCGTTCGCCGCGCCGACATTGTCCGGGCCGATTTGACTCAATGCCCAGGACAGCGCGCCAAGCGCGCCGGCCAGGATGGCGGCGCCCACGACATCGAATTGCCGCGTTGCATGTTGATCAGCCGGTGCGTATGCCAGCAGCAATGCAACCGCTAGAAGCGCAAGCGGTGGGTTGATCGCGAACACCCATTGCCAGCCGAAGTTCTCGGTCAGCCAGCCGCCGAGCACCGGGCCGCCGGCAGTGGTGAGAGCGGAGGCCGCTGCCCACACGCCGATGGCGTGATTGCGTTCTTCTTTAGGGTAAGTGGCGCCAATGAGAGCCAGGCTCGACGGCGTCAGGATCGCCGCCGATATTCCCTGCGCCACGCGGAATGCGATCAGCCACTCAACGGAGGGCGCTACCACGCAGGCTGCCGACGCCAATCCGAAGCCGATGCACCCGACACCCAGCATGTGCGCCTTGCCGTAGTGATCGGCAAGCGCGCCACCAATTAGGGTCAACGCCGCCAGCGCCAGGATATAGCCGTTGAGCACCCATTGCACCGATGCAAGATCGGCGTCGAAAAAGGCGCGCAGTTTCGGCAGCGCGACTGTCAGCGCTGATCCGTCAATGAATGCCATCGCGGATGCGAGTACACAGGCAGCCAATACCATCCGGCGGCGCTGCGGAGCGATCTCGCGTCCGAGCGCTCGCGGGCATGGTTCTGCAGCAATAATGCCGCGGTCGCACGGCTCGACGAAAGGCTGTGCCATGAGGACCTATGGGTAACACGCTTGAGATTCGCGGGAAATGCCACGCCAAATTTCTCCGCTCATCCCCGCGCAAGCGGGGATGAGCGGAATGTGGACGTCCCGCACTGGCGCCTCCTTGCACCACCGCCTAAGATTCGTCGCGCGGCGAATCGAGCGGAACATGGCTGCGGGCTCGATACACTCATCTACTACGCAACCGCGCCCATCCGGCTGTTTGGCCGCTCGCGTTAATTCCGGCTGGCTTTAGGCGCCGCCTGCATTATTGCCGCTTGCCTCGCCGCCACGTTCTGGGCGCTCAAACGCTACATTCCTACCGACAACGGATTACCGGAAGCGCTTGCCATTCTGCAGACGCCACATGCGTTGCAGCCGGTGACGCGTGCTTCGCACGTGATCGCGCCGGTCGAGGTCGCACTCACCGCTATTGGGCAGGCGCTGGACGCTGTCGCCCCTCGCGAATTCGCCGGCAAAAATGACAATCCGGTCACGCAACTGCTCGGCCAAGCCGAGATCGGTCTCACGGTCACGCGCGGCACGATGTCCACCGACGGGCAACAGAATACGCTGACGATCATCACGCCCCTCAATGGCACCGTTCGTATTACGGGCCAGATCGGCAATACAGCCGGCAAGGCGGTGGGCGGTATTGGCGGCGCGATCGGAAACCTGATCGGCGGCAACGTGGTCGGCAAACAGATCGAGGATCTCGCCGTCAAGACACTCGATCAGCGCACCGATTTTCGCGGCAATGTGGTGGTAACGTCGCGGCCGCAGCTGACGCCATCATGGCGGATTGAGCCCAATCTCACCGGCCGGCTCGATTTGGGCGACACCGGCGCCAACATTGCCGGCGTCAAGGTCAATCTCGGCAGCGAGATCAAGGCGGTGCTCGATCCAATCGTCAACAACCAGATTACGGGGCTGCAATCGCGGCTGCGCAACGATCCGACGATCGAGCGCAGCGCGCGCGAGCAATGGGCCAGGATGTGCCGCTCGATCCCGCTCGGCGGCGGCAATACCGGGCTGCCGCCGCTATGGCTGGAGATGCGCCCCGTCCGCGCTGCCGCCGCGCAGCCGCAGGTCGATGCCCGCAATGTCACGGCGTGCAGGCAGAAACGCGCATCTTGCCGAACGAGACCAAGCCAAATTGTCCGTTCCCGGCGCAGCTCGATCTGGTGCCGCCAATGCAAGATGGCGTGCTCGCCGTTGGCGTGCCGATCGACACGCCCTTCACCGAGCTCAACAGGCTGATCGAGCCGCAACTGAAGGGCCGTCACTTTCCCGAAGACGGCAGCGGGCCGGTCGATGTCGAGGTGTTGCGCGCGAGCCTGGCGGCAGCCGGCGACAGGCTATTGATTTCCTTGCGCGTGAAGGCACGCGAAAAGAAAAGCTGGTTCAAGTTCGGCACGGAAGCGACCGTGCACATCTGGGGCAAGCTTGCGCTCGATCCACAGAACCAGATCCTGCGGTTAACCGAGATTTCGACTCGCCGTCGAGTCAGAGGCTGCATTCGGGCTGCTTGGCACTGCCGCCCGCGCGGCGGTCGCCGACAAAGCCGTGATAGATCTCAAGCCATTTGCCAATGACGCCAGGGCCAAGATCGCTGCTGCGCTCACCGAATTTCAACAGGTCGGCAACGGCGTTCGGGTCGACGCTACTGTGAATGGCGTACGCCTCAGCGGCATCGAATTCGATACGCGGACATTGCGCGTGATTGCGGAAGCGAATTGGCACGGTTAAGTTGCGGTGACGCAATTGCCGCGGACGTAGGGTTCTCCGCTCATGCCCGCGAAGGCGGGGACCCATACTCCGTGTCTTTTCCCCATCTTGAGCACGCGGGTTATGGGGCCCGGCTCGCGCTCCCTAGCTCGCTTGGCTGGGACGACTGGGAGGCGTCATTGACACCCCTGCCCCCGGGCATACATTAACTATTGTTCCGAGGGGTGCCCGGTGGGCTGAGAAAAACCCTTTGAACCTGATCCGGGTCATGCCGGCGAAGGGACAGGACAATTTATGCATCAATCGCTCGCAATCGCGAGGCTGGTCGGCCCGCTGCTTTCCGCGATCGGCATCGGCATGTTGGCGAACCAGGTGACCTACCGCGAGATGGCGGCACAGTTCCTCCGGGGCTTTCCGTTCATCTACTTTTCCGGTGTCCTGACGTTGGTCGCTGGCCTCGGTATCGTCATGCTCGCGCTCGGCGGCTTTATCACCTTCACGGGTTATGTAGCGTGAGTGCTGCCATTCAACTGGGGGACATAACCATGGAACGGTCGCATTTTCTGGCCAAGTTGATTGGCCCTGTATTCATCGTGGGCGGTCTCGGCATGTTGTTCAACACCATCGTCTACCGCGCGATGTTCGAGCGCGCGCTGCACGACCACATGCTCATCTATCTGTCCGGCGTTCTCGCGCTCGTAGCCGGGCTCGCGATCGTCATCATGCACAATGACTGGAAGTGGCACTGGCCGCTGATCATCACCGTGCTCGGCTGGCTCGCGCTGATCGGCGGCATCGTGCGCATGATCGCGCCGCAGGCGATCGAGTCGTTTGGCCTGTCGGTACTCAGCTATTCGAACTTTTTCACCATCGACGGCGGGATCGCCGTGCTGCTGGGCGTGTTGCTCTGCTATTTCGGCTATCTCGATCCGCCACAACTGTTCCCGGAGCGTGCGCCCGCACGGCGCCGGTCGCGTCTACGGAGAAGGTAAATGAACATCCACGATCCCAACGTCACCCTCCCGAAGGTCACTACCGGGGCGCTGCCTGCTTCACGCAAGGTCTACTCGCAGCCCGAAGCCGCGCCCGATTTGCGCGTGCCGATCCGCGAGATTTCGCTGGATGCTTCGTCGGGCGAGCCGGCGCTTCCCGTTTACGACACCACCGGCGCCTACACCGATCCGGACGTGACCATCGACGTGGAAAAAGGCCTGTCGCGCACGCGCATCGAGTGGGTGAAACAGCGCGGTGGCGTCGAACAATATGAAGGCCGGCCGATCCAGCCGGTCGACAACGGCAATGTGACTGGCAAGCACCTGGCGCGCAATTTCCCAAATACGCCGAAGCCGTGGTGCTCATTGGATGGCAAGCCTGTTACGCAATATGAATTCGCCAAGGCCGGCGTCATCACCAAGGAGATGATCTATGTCGCCGAGCGCGAAAATCTCGGCCGCAAGAAACAACTGGAACGCGCCGAAGCTGCGCTCGCAGACGGCGAGCAGTTCGGCGGCGCTGTGCCCACCTTCATCACACCGGAATTCGTACGCAGCGAGATTGCGCGCGGGCGCGCCATCATCCCGTCCAACATCAACCACGCCGAACTCGAGCCGATGATCATCGGCCGCAATTTCTTGGTGAAGATCAACGCCAATATCGGCAACTCCGCCGTCACCTCTTCGGTCGAGGAAGAAGTCGAGAAGATGGTGTGGGCGATCCGCTGGGGTGCCGACACGGTGATGGACCTCTCCACCGGCCGTAACATCCACAACACGCGCGAATGGATCCTGCGCAATTCGCCGGTGCCGATCGGCACTGTGCCGATCTATCAGGCGCTGGAGAAGGTGAACGGCGATCCCGTCAAGCTCGACTGGGAATGCTACAAGGACACGCTGATCGAGCAGTGCGAACAGGGCGTCGACTATTTCACCATTCACGCCGGCGTGCGGCTGGCTTATGTGCCACTCACCGCCGACCGTGTCACCGGCATCGTGTCGCGTGGCGGTTCGATCATGGCGAAGTGGTGCCTTTCGGGGCACAAGGAATCGTTCCTTTACGAGCGCTTCGACGAAATTTGCGACATCATGCGCAAATATGACGTGTCGTTCTCGCTCGGCGATGGCCTGCGTCCCGGCTCGATCGCCGACGCCAACGACCGCGCGCAATTTGCCGAGCTGGAAACGCTGGGCGAGCTTACGCAGATCGCGTGGAAGAAAGGCTGCCAGGTGATGATCGAAGGCCCCGGCCACGTGCCGATGCACAAGATCAAGCTCAACATGGACAAGCAGCTGAAAGAGTGTGGCGAGGCGCCGTTCTATACGCTTGGGCCCCTCACCACCGACATCGCGCCCGGCTACGACCACATCACCAGCGGCATCGGCGCCGCCATGATCGGCTGGTTTGGCTGCGCCATGCTCTGCTACGTGACGCCGAAGGAGCATCTTGGTCTACCAGACCGCGACGACGTAAAGGAAGGCGTCATTACCTACAAGATCGCGGCGCACGCGGCCGATCTCGCCAAGGGTCATCCGGCGGCGCAACTGCGCGACGACGCATTGAGCCGCGCGCGCTTCGACTTTCGCTGGCAGGACCAGTTCAACCTCGGGCTCGATCCCGATACCGCACGCGAATATCACGATGAGACGCTGCCAAAGGAAGCGCACAAAGTGGCGCATTTCTGCTCCATGTGCGGGCCGAAGTTCTGCTCGATGAAGATCACGCAGGACGTGCGGGATTACGCGGCGACTTTGAATGATAAAGAACAAGGCATGGCGCAGATGTCGGAAAAGTTCCGCCAACTCGGCGAGCAGGTGTATGTCGATGCGGAGAAGGTAAAGGAGAGCAACAAGGCGCTGTAACTCAAGCCGCGTCGGCCATCTTGGGGGAGACATCATGGATAAAGCTTCGCTCGCGGCAACAATCCTGAGCCTGACGGTGACCATGTCGCCGATTTCCGTCGTAAATGCCGCCGAGCTGAAAGTCATCGCCGGCGGCTCCATGACCGCGAGCCTGAAGGAGCTAGGGCCGCGCTTTGAGAAGGGCACTGGACACAAGCTTGACTTGACGTTCGCGGCGACGCCCGAGCTCATCAAGATGGCGACGTCCGCTCCGTTCGACCTGGGCGTTGTGCCGGTCGACGTGATGAAGAACGACGACGCACGCGGCAAGTTCACAGGTACGCCGTCCATCATTGCGCGCGTCGGATACGGGGTTGCGGTGAAAGCGGGCGCATCCAAGCCGGACGTGAGTACGCCCGAGGCGCTGAGGTCGACGCTGCTCAAGGCTCAAACGATTGCAGTGTTCCCGGCGAGCGCGGCCGGCGCTTACGTGCAAAAGACATTCGAATGGCTCGGCATTGCGGAGCAGATCAAAGACAAGACCAAGGCGCAGACGACACCCGGTGCCATCCCGCAGGCGGTCGCCAAAGGCGAGGTCGAGCTCGGGGTCTTTCTCACGAATGTGCTGATCGCGCCCGGCGTCGAGCTCGCGGGACCGTTCCCTGGCGACTTGCAGCAGGAACTGGTTTTCGTGGGCGCGGTCGCTGCCGAGAGCAAGGACGCGACAGCCGCCAAGGCTTTCCTCGACTATCTCAAGACACCGGAAGCCGTCAGCGCGTTCAAGGCCAAGGGCGTGACGCCGGGGTAAGCCAGTATCGCGCAGGATGGGTTTCGCCACGCTCAACCAATCATACAATCTGTGCCATCCTAAGTGAGATGGTACCATGACTAAATTGACCAGATGGCGGAGAAACCGTGACACGACGCGTAGCAGTGATCGGCGCCGGCACCATCGGCGCAAGCTGGGCGGCTTGTTTCCTTGCGCGCGGATTCGAGGTCGGCGGCTATGATCCGGCGCCAAATGGCGAGGCCTTCGCGCGCCGCTTCATCGATAATGCCTGGCCGACTCTTGAAAAGCTTGAAGCTGTGCAACCCGGCGCGGATCGCAAACGCTTCGAATTCTTCAAGGACCCGACAGCCGCGGCCAAAGGCGCGGAGTTCGTGCAGGAAAGCGGGCCCGAGCGCGAGGACATCAAGATCGAACTGTTCTCAACGCTCGACGATGCGCTGCCTCCAGAAACGGTGATCGCAACGAGCTCCTCGGGCCTCCTCATCAGCCGCGTGAGCGTGAAATGCAAGCGCCCGGAACGCTGCGTTATCGGCCATCCATTCAATCCCCCGCATCTCATTCCGCTGGTCGAAGTAGTCGGCGGCGCTAAAACTTCGCCGGAAGCCATTTACAAGGCGATGAGGTTCTATCGCGACATCGGCAAGCACCCGATTCACATTAGGAAGGAAGTGCGCGGCCACGTTGCCAACCGTCTGCAGGCAGCGCTTTGGCGCGAAGCCATCCACCTCGTCACCGAAGGCGTCGTTTCCGTCGCGGATGCGGACGCGGCAATCGCGTATGGTCCCGGCCTGCGGTGGGCGTTCATGGGGCCGTCCTTGACATTTCACATGGCCGGCGGCGAAGGCGGCATGACACATTTCATGGAACACATCGGCCCAGCCATGCAGGGCTGGATGGACGATCTCGGTGCGCCCAAGCTGACGCCGAAGACGCAACAGGCGATTATCGATGGCGTCACCGAGGAAGCGGCCGGCCGCAGCATGGCGGACCTCCAGCGCTGGCGCGACAGAAAACTGATCGAGATTTTGAGGATTTCGGGAGCGACTTGACCAGATATCGGGCTTCCCGCACGCTTGATTGCCGTTTTGAGTGGGGGCACTCATGGCGAACTCTTCGGCGAATTCCGAACTATCCGCGTCCGACGCAGAACGTTTCCGCGCTTATGAGCGGCGCCGGCACGACGCGCTGGCGCAGGGCTACGACAATTTTTTCACACCGGTCACTAAGCTCGCGATCGGGCCGCTATTGAAAGCAGTCCGGCCGCGCGCTGGCATGCGACTCCTCGACGTCGCGACCGGCACTGGCGCGCTCGCGGCAGCCGCTGAAAAACAGGGTGCAAAAGCGGTCGGCGCCGACCTGTCGCCGGGCATGGTTGCGCTCGCGGCGGCGCATTATCCCGGCATCGAATTCCGCGAGGCGGACGTCGAGCGCTTATCTTTCCCCGACGCGTCGTTCGACGCTGTCGTTTGCAATTTCGGCATTGGCCATTTCCCCTATCCCGAGCGCGCTGCGGCGGAATGCGCGCGCGTGCTGAAGGCCGGTAGCCGCCTCGCATTTTCTTGGTGGGACATTCCGGAGAAACAGCGGATCCAGGGCCTGTTCCGTGAGGCCATTACTGAGATCGGCGCCAAGCCGCCGCCGGACGTGCCGACGGGCTATTCTATCCTGCGTTTTGCCGACAGCGGCGCGTTTCGCGCGCTGCTCGAAGGCGCCGGCCTTTCCGGCGTCGTGGTCGAGGAGCACACGACCACCCATCGCCTTCCCAACGTGGATGCGTTGTGGCGCGGCGGCCTCGGCAGCTTTGCAGTGACCGCCTCCGCCATCACCCATCAAGACGAGCTGACACAAGCCAAGATCCGCGCCGCGCTCGAGCGCCGAGCCAAGGCCTACATGACAGTAGATGGATTGGTGCTTCCAGTGGCGTTCAAGATTGCAGCGGGGCGGAAGTAGGGGCTACGTTTGATTGCCTTCGAAGTGCCTGCAACGCATGCGCCCCACCCATACGAGAAAGTCGTCGCCACCCTCAACCCACGCGGCGAAGCTGGGCGGGAACCGGGGGAGACGGTTGTGACCGACATGCCCACCAGTTGGGACGCGATCAAGCCGGGTCACCTCGTCCTGTTCCACGAATGTTTGGCCGACGGCTGGTGGGAAGCCATCGTCGTCAACCGATCAGGCGACAAGGTCACCCTCCGGTGCCGTGACTTCCCTGGCTATGGAAAGTTCACGATGCGGGTAACCGACATCGCTCTGGTCAACCCTGCAAGATCCTGACGTCCGGACCGGCTCATAGCTCGGGCTGCCTCGCCGCAGCCCGAGATGCCGCTCATTAGTTTCATGCACGGAGAAATGCCATGACCAACCAGACCCAACGGATTCGTGCGCTCAGGGACGACTTGCGTAAGCATCTGAGTGGTGGCGGCGCCGTCATTACGCCGGGCATCGCCGCTCTCGGCCAGAAAGCCGTCGACCGAATTGTCCAAGCGATCGCCGCGTTCGATGACTTCTGCCACGCCAATGACCCGTACGAAGAACGCGACTTCGGGTCGTTCGAAGTCGAAGGCGAAACGATCTTTTTCAAGATCGACTATTTTGATCGCACCCTCACCCACCATTCCCCCGATCCAGCCGATCCGGCGGTGACCGAGCGGGTCATCACGATCATGCTCGCCGACGAGTACTGATCGAAAGGCTCGGCCATGACAGAAACAATCGGCAGCAAGGCTACTCGCAAATGGCGCAGGCCGGGTTCCTGCTTGAGCCGCTGGGTTGGGTTCAAGACCGGCTAAGCAAAGCGATTGAAGTCGAGCCAGATTTGGCAGCGTCATTATTCGAACTCGATCGACCCAGAATGCACCTCACGCACATCTGGCCAGCGACGTTACGCCCGATCTCGCCCCTAGAAATGCAATTCTAAATCTCAGCCTCGCAGCCGCGCTTACAACATCGCGTCGCCGACGACGCGCACCATCGCGGTTGGGTAGTCCTTCAATAGCAGAGCGCCAGAGCGAGGCATGAGGGTTCCCAGTCAAGGGCGGATTATGTGGCCGTGACTTCCTAGGCCGACCTACGCAGGTGTAAACACACCGAGCGGGAAGCCGAACGCAAGTGAGCTACTCCTGGAGGTTATTCATGCAAAATCGAACGACGGACGACCTAATACGAATTGCCGCTGCTGGAGGAGGCTTTATTTTAGAAGCCGGCAACCGGACAACTGACGACCTAATTCGCATCGCGGCAGCAGCCTCTGGGAAAGGGTCGTTCCTCCACCTCCGCGGAGTGGGTAACCGCACAATGGACGAGCTGATTAGAATTGGCGCCGCGAGCAAAGGATCTGTCGTGTTCGAATAACTCACAACGGCGTCGCGCATGGGTCGCCTTTGAGGCAAATCAAGAGCTGGTACCAGTCCACGCGATGTCCGCTGTTCCCCAATAGCGGACAAAGGCGGGCACGGTCTGATTGTCCGCTAAGTGCCAGAGCGCGAGCGACATGTCCGCAAGGGGCCAATAGCGGACTCTGGCGTGTGCTCTGCGAACATCCAAGGACCAGACACCGGCTGCGGCGACTGATACCGTGAAATGAGCGAGAGAGCGCAGAGACCTGGGGCCATGAGAAAACTCGTTGTTGCGATGGTACTGGCGGCATTTGCCGGAATCGCCTTTGTGCAGGCGCAGACCTATCCATCGCGCCAAATCACGCTCGTGGTTCCGTTCCCGCCGGGCGGATCGACTGACGTTGCCGCGCGCATCATGGCCGAGCGTATGCGGGCGCCGCTCGGGCAGAGCGTCATCATCGAGAACGTCGGCGGCGCCGGCGGTAGCATTGCGGTCGGCCGCGTCGCGCGCGCGGCACCCGACGGCTACACCTTCGACATCGGGCAGTGGGACACCCATGTCGGTAGCATCATCTACAAGCTCGATTACGATCTGCAGAAGGACTTCGCGCCGATAGGGCTGGTGTCGATCAATCCGCAGCTCATGGTCGCCAAGAAGGATCTTCCAGCCGACAATTTGAAGGACCTGGTCGCCTGGATGAAGGCAAACGCGGGCAAGATCAACTTCGTCGACCAGAACGCGGCGGCGCGGGTGACCGGCGTGCTGTTCGAGAAGCTGACTGGGCAGAAGCCGCAGTTCATTCCTTACCGCGGGGCGGGGCCGGCGATGACCGATCTGGTTTCCGGTCAGGTCGACCTGCTGGTGGTGCAGGGCGCGGTGGCGCTGCCGCAGATCCGCGCCGGCAAGATCAAGGCGATCGCCAACCTGTCGCCGCAGCGCTCGGCCTCGATGCCGGACATTCCGACCTCGGACGAGACCGGCGTGCCGGGACTCTACATGTCGGGCTGGTTCGGTTTCTGGGCGCCCAAGGGCACCCCGAAGGAAATCGTCGCCAAGCTCAACGGCGCGATGCGCGAGGCGCTGGCCGATCCGGCGGTGCAGGCGCGCTTCACTGAGTTGGGGCTCGACGTGGCGTCGCGCGACCTGCAGACGCCGGAGGGGTTGGCCAAATTTCAGCAGGCCGAGATCGACAAGTGGTGGCCGATCATCAAGGACGCTGGCGTCAGCGCACAGGCGCAGTGAAAGCGTTCGCAG
>JBARNC010000356.1:0-3737 GCA_049802775.1 Pseudolabrys sp.
AAATCTTGATCGATTTGTACACAGACAAAACCTTGAGCGATTTCAAAAAGCTCATAGATGAAAGTACCGGAGAGGCACCCGATAGGCAGCTTTTGAAGCTCCAGGCGGAGGAAGTAGCCAGGGACAAATAGGCAGACCGGGGATCGTGTCAGCGCCACAGGTCCTAGCCAGCGTTAGTCGTAAGCCACCGCTTCAGAAGCAATTACTTCTGTGAGGGCGCAGGTACGCAACCGTATAGGGTCGCGTTCTCCAGTTGCTGCCAATTTTAGGATGCGCTCTGCGAACAGGCTTCTGCTCGCTTGGGCTTGTTGCTCTGGCCGTAGAGAACCCCAAACCTCATCCAAGACGCTTCGCATTAGAGAGATGGTTTCAGGATCAAATGCGCCGCCATAAACCGTTTTCATGACACGCCTCCCGTCGCTCCTTTCCTGCCTTGAAATTTATTTTCGCGTTAAATTTTTTACGCTGTCTATACGATAACTGACATATCCAACTTTATTTTTGTGCGGCAGCGCAGCATGTCAAAAGACACTGGCCGCTCTCGCGCAGGCTGGCGACCTAAAACGTGTCTGGCGAGTGTGACACCCCGAATGGGGGCCTAGTTTGAATTTAACGAGACATTTACGCACGCAATCGTCGTAAGATTAGGCATAAGACAACGAAAGAGAGTGCGCTCGTGGACGCTTTTTCTTTTGCTATTCCTCTGCTGATCGGATTCGCCCTCGGATATGGCGTGAGGGAGATTATTTCGCGTCGTCGTCATCGTGAGGCTGAACGTCGTCGCCAAAGCCAATCAGCGGGCCAAGGAATAGGCCCGCGTTGACTCAGGCGAGTCCATACAGAGGCTTTGCGTGACTCCCGGCTTTTCCCTAGCGCCACAGGTCCTTGAATGGCTCAGGACTCATGGCCGTATAGCCGACTGTATTCGTGATCGAACGGCAAGCGGGATTGGCCTGCGCCAGATTCAGCCGGCGGGCAACGAAAAAGGCCCCGCCGTGACTCAGGGAAGGGTCGGTGGTTTTTTGCCCCTATAAAGCCCCGCCATTATAATTTTCTCTGCCTCGTCTGGTGGAATTTTAGCCACTGCCGCTGAATCATGAACATAACCGCACTACGCTTGCCGATGCCCTCGGCCAGCATGTTCCGATACTCACGCGCAAGACGGAATAAGGCGGTCGGAGCCTCGTCCTTTTCTGCATTCTCCAGTGCATCTAAGAATGGCTGTAGGCGTTTAGCAGCCCCCACAAATTGGCGGGAGCGCCGAACAGTATGGAGGTCAACTAATTTGGGCGTTTTCATCTTCCACCCTTCCTACCTGCCAGCTCTGCGGCCCAGTTGCTTGCCCTCAGATTTAGCCCTCGCAAGACCGGCCTTCACACGTTCCTGAATCATTGCCGCTCGAATTGAGCGAAGATGCCAAGCATTCCAACATTGCCTCGCCTGAGGGTGTGGAGGTGTCTAAGCCTTTTTGGTGTAGATAGAGGTTATGGGGAGGCCAGGCAGCCGGGGAAATATGCCCCGCCATGACTCAGGGATGGCCGCCTGTGCGATATTCGGACTAATAGATGCCGAATTTCATGCTGCCTGCTTGTCCAGGACGGCATTGTAAAGGTCGTCCATGGCAATCACTTCCAGCAGGTCGGTTGCCAGTTTGGCTTCACTGATGCCGATTGCGGCGGCATGTTTACGGAAACGTTCCATCGCGACGCTGCTTAAATGCGTTGCAATCCTGTGACCATGACCTCGTCCTCGACATAACCACATAGGACGCAGGCTGATGCGCTCCTGTGAGCAGCGCACCCTCAAGGTGGAAAGCTTACAGCCAAGCTGCGCCGCAATCGCTTCGGGCTTCATGCCCTGCGCGACCAGCGCTGGGATGCCAGCTAGAACTTGCTTAGTGAGAACTCGCATTTTTATGGGCCGTGCTTCGCTGCACTGTCAGTTACGGGTTTCACGCTGGGATACATATAGGGCGTGGACCTCGATGGTGTCCTGTTTTTTGCCGCCATGTTTTTGCTCGGCAGTCGAGAATTCCCGGGAGGCACCCCACGCGGACAAAACCAGAGGACTCCAATCAACTAGGGGGCATGCCCGGTCGTTCGCCTGAAGCCGGTGGAGCATGCGGCCGTAATATACTTAGCTGATCAGCCCGCCGAACCCGGTGGATAAGCGGTTCACTTAATTCATGAAGACGTTAATTAAGCCAATCCTGAATTCTTGGCACCCGAAGCGTCGGCCGAAACTGGAAAACAGGGATAGCTTAGACCTGCTTACCTTCGCCAATGGCTGCCTTGTCTACGCCTACGCGGCGCAACCGAAAAGCCAAAAGCGAAGCCCCGGCGTGGCCGGGGCTTTTTGGTTATCAGGGTGTCGATCAGTAGCAGACGCGGACTGGCCTCCAGACGCGATGACCGTAGCGATTGATGACCCATCGCCGCGTTATGTAGCAGCCGCCGCCGTACGCATAGTCGTCGTAGTAGCCGCCGTAGTAGGGGCCGCCGTAGTAACCGCCGTAGTAAGGCGCAGCGAGCAACCCGCCGAGAATCGCGCCAGCTGCCAACCCGCCCCCGTAATAGCCCCAACCGCCACCGCCACCCCAGCCACCGCCACGCCACCCACCGCCACGCCACCCACCGCCGCCGCCCCAATGACCGCCGCCGCCACCCCAATGACCACCGCCACCGCCCCAATGACCACCGCCGCCGCCCCACCGGGCATCCGCTGTACTTGAAAGTGCCACTGTGGTTCCAGCGAGCGCGATGACCGTCGCAACCGTGATCGCCAGTTTTCGCAACATCCTAGGCATTGTGTGCCTCCTAACAATTATCGCCCACTTTCAATGAACTAGCGGCTGCATAGAAGCGTTCCAAGGCAACACAAATTATGGAAACTTACGAAAGCGTGCCCGTTGACTCACCGGCGCGGCCTCCCTTTTTGTTGGTCGGAACCGCCGCTAGGCCCGGGGCTAGAGCCGCCGCCGATGATTGTCTCTTGACGTACCGCGCCGCGTCAAAATTTTTACGTGCTGCACCGCGTCACAAAAATTTTTTGAATTGTCTCCAAATCTCGTCAGGTAGCGAAGCCGAGCATCGCTTTTTACGCTGCGGTGATGGCGTTACAGTTTCAACGGGCGTAGAATTTTTTTGAGTGACGGTTTCCGGGGGACACCGTGGCGCTCTATCAACCAGCTACACCAAAGACCAACGCGATCATTCGTCCAACATGCCCGAAGTGCGGAACGACAATGCTGCTCGCGCGCATTGAGCCAGAGGCGCTAGGGGATGAAAAACGGACATTTGAGTGCCCAAAGTGTGAGCACTCGGTCAGCACTATCGCAAAATCCTGAAGGTTCTTCGCGATGTGATGCTATGCCGCGAGTCGGAGTCCGCTTTGTGTCAACAGCGAACCTCGCAAAATAGGAAGACCGCCTCGCGGGCGATCTCCCCCGAGGAGGGCCTCACTCGTGTCGCGACGCATCGGAATCACCGAGATCATCAATGCCTAGAAGCAGCGATGGCGGATTTTAAGGCGCGGTGGGTGCGCGCCGCATCCGCATCGTGCAGCAATAGGGAGGAGCCGGAACTTGTACAAGCGTTATGGGTGATTACGGTCGGGTCGTTCCACGAGCCTATAGTGCGGTTGCAAGGCTGAATTCCATTGGAGCATCCTCCGTTTGCAACACTCACAATAGTCGCTACCGCTGTCAGCAATAGGTAACTCGGTATAACTCACGACGT
>JBARNC010000357.1:0-1526 GCA_049802775.1 Pseudolabrys sp.
GGCAAGCCCGTTGGCTTCCTCCATCAGATCGTAGAAAATGATGACGGGATGCGCAGTTATAGGCACATCGTAGGTCGCGCTCTACTTGTTGCGCTCACATTCTGGGCGCTGGCGATGATTGTTCCCGATTTCTATCGGTTGTATCAGCCGCTGGGATCATTCGGTTTCTATGCCAACAACGACGGCATCGTCACTGATGTTAAGGCGCCGTTCCTAGAACAAACGGCCTCCCCCGCTTTTCAGGCTGGTCTGCGTGTCGGTGATAGGCTCGATCTCGAGCAGATGCGCTGCATTCCTATAAGCACTCTCAGATGCGCGAGTGCGATGGCGGCCTTGGGAGGCTTTCGCCTCGTCACTAATCAACGGCGCGCCGAACTCGTGATAGCTGCCACTCCCGGTCGACCGGCGCGCGTAGTCGATATCATTGCAAAACAACGGCCGTATAATGGATGGGTGCTCGCGGTTTTGCTACTTGATCAGCTTGCAGCAATGCTCGTTATTCTGGCCGCCGCATGGCTAGTCTGGACAAGGCCAGGAATTATGACCTGGGGGTTTTTCCTCTACGTCATTTGGTTCAATCCAGGCCAGTCCGCACAATATTACGCGCTCTTACAGTTCTACTCACCTTCCGCTTTGCTCACCCAGAATCTCGTGGGCGCCTTAGCTCAGGGCGCCGGATTAGCAGGCTTCATCTGGTTCACGCTAAGAGCGCCGACAGATGAAACGACGCCGCGGTGGCGGTCAGTCGAACTGAGTTTGCCTTTTGTCGGAATCCTGCTGATGGTATTGCTGGCGCTCAGCTACGCAAATCTCTTCGGCTATCCCACTGAAATGGTGACAAGGGCCGGTGTAATAAGCGGCCTCGGCGTCGCTATATGTGGGTTCGTGATTCTGCTCGCGCGCCAGAGCGAGCTACCGCCACAGGACTACCAGCGCCTGCGCTGGGTGATCTGGGGCTGCCTGATTGGATTGCCAGCACTGGTCTTCGCGGATGCCGGCACAACCACGACACTTCTTAACATTCTATGGCCGGGTTATTCCCCGCCCGAGCAATTATGGGGGCTGCTTTACCTTGTCAACGGCGTGCTTTGCCTCCTCGTCAGCGAGGCTGTGCGCAGACCTTACGTCGTGAAAGTAAGCATTCCTCTACGTCGCGTGACCATTCTTGGCCTCCTTCTTAGTTTGCCGGTGCTCTTCTTGCACGAGGGCATTGATCACATTCGCGAAGGGATAAGCGAGAAAGTCGCATTGCCAGCTTGGGCCTGGATCGGAATTGCAGCTTTTATTCTTTTTTTGATCTCAAAAATTCACGACACCGCTGTCCACCACTTAGATTGGCTTTTCAATCGTTCTGTCGCAAAAGCGGGAGAACGGCTCGGCGATGCTGTCTTGAAGGCAAAGAGTTATGGTGAGATTGAAGGGCAGCTCGTCCAAGGGGTGCATAACGCCCTTGGGCTTGCTTCAGCTAGTATATTTCGCGAGCAGGACCAAATTTTTCAGCGCACCGCAGCGGATCACGCATGGGA
>JBARNC010000358.1:0-17286 GCA_049802775.1 Pseudolabrys sp.
AATCTACGGCGCTTGCTGCCTAGGCGCCAAGATCAACGACGACAAGTTGCGGTTCCTCGGCTACGACAATTTTCAAATACGTTTGTTGGCTTTCGTCATCGCCAACACAACCACCGCGTTGGCGGGCGCGATGTATGCTGTCTATCTTGGTTTTGTCAGCCCGGAAATCACCAGCCCGGCGCGTGCCGCCGATCCGGTGGTGGTGACGATTCTTGGTGGGGTTGGTTCGCTCTACGGGCCCCTTGTCGGCGCGATCGCCTATACCGGGATGAAGGACGTCCTCAGCAAGGCCCTCGGCAATTGGGAGCTGATCATCGGCTTCCTTCTGGTACTCATCATGCTTGCCGGTGAGAAGGGCATTTGGGGCACGCTGGAACCGCTGCTGAAAAAGGCTTTTTTGCGCGTGTGGGCTGCCAGCAAGCCATTCGAAAGCGAAGGAGGCAGCCGATGATCGACATGCAGCTTTTGATCACCGGCCTAATTTTCGGCCTGAGCCTGGGAAGCATCTTTTTCCTGATGTCGATCGGGCTATCGCTTTGCTTCGGCTTGATGCGAATTATCAGCCTCGATCAGTTGCTGTATTATTCCGTCGGTGCCTACATCACCTATTCCGTCAGTTTGACGTTCGGCGATTTGTGGCTCGGCGTAATTGCCGGGATGGTGGTCGGTGGGGTAGCCGGCCTCGTGGTCGAGCGTGTGGTGTTCAAGCGCATCTACGAGCGCGATATCACTTTTAGCATGATTACCTCGTTCGGCATTTTGATCGGCGGAGTAGGCATCATCAAATATTTCTGGGGACTGGTCCCGCGCCCGGTGCCGGTGCCGATCGCGGCGCAAATCGACATTATCGGCACCGAGATCCCGGTCTATCGCCTAGTCGTCATTGCCATCGCCTTGCTGGTTTATTTCGGCATCTGGCTATTCCTGAACAAAACCATCATCGGCAAGGCGATCCGGGCCGGCATTGAGGATGTCGAACATGTCGAAGGTCTAGGCATCAACGTCTACCGGCTGTTCTCTGTCACATTCATCATGGCCGGAGCATTGTCCGCGCTCGCCGGGGGCTTGCACGCGCCCCTGATCATGGTCGATCCGCAAATGGGGCTGGAAGTGCTCGCCTTTGCTTTCATGATCGTGATTATCGGCGGCTTGGGCAGCATCAAGGGAACGCTGGTCTCGAGCTTTTTGGTGGGACAGGTGGTGTCGATCGGCTCCTTGATCTACGCGCCGCTCGCCCAGATGGCGCCGTTCGCCATCATGCTATTGATCCTGCTGCTTAAGCCGACCGGCCTTTATGGCAGCCCGTTGCTCAAACGCTAATCGTCAAGGCCAACGCAAGCACGGATCAATGTCCGCTCTTGGGAGTAAAGCGGAAGTGACGTGCGGCAATGTCCGCTTTTGACCCATGCCGAAATTCGCAACAGCGCTGGCCCTCTAGCGCAATGATGATTCCCTGCTGCCGCCGATGATTTCCCTGGTTATTCGAAAAAATTTCCTGTTCCATGGTGCAGGGAATTCGGCTGAAAGCTTTTGAATTTGCTCGTCACGCCAACCCCTTCCAGTTTGCCAAATTGAATTGGTACGATGTCTTGTTTAGGGGAGCGAGGCGGCGCGAGTGAGCCTTCGTATGGATAGCCGGTTGGAAGAACTGTCCTTCGCCTATTTTCCTGAAAACTATCGCTGGTCGCATGGTCTCCTGATCGGCCTCAACATGGCGCCGTGGGGCGGGGCGGAAATCGGCGAGGTCAACCGGATCGGCCTGCGGTTGAAAACCCGCGTCGGCGACGACTACGCATGGTTCCGGGAATGGTCGCGCGAAGCACGCAAGGTGGAAGACACCGGCCGCGAACGCATCGCGGAAGGGTACACGACAAGCGGCGCGCAATACCTGCACCGCGCAAGCGCCTATTATCACGTCGGCGAGCGCTTCCTGCAGCCGAAGAGCGAGGACGGGCTCGACGCCTACATGCGGGGCGTTGTGTGCTTCCGGGACGCGGCGAAATACCTAAAGCGGCCGCGCATAGAGCACGTAGAAATTCCTTATGAGGGCACGAGCCTGTCGGCCGTCTATGTCCATGCCGAGCCGGCGAACGCCACCGGCAAGGTGCCGGCGGTCGTCTTTTTCGACGGGCTCGATGTCACCAAGGAAATTCAATACTTCAAGGGCATTGCCGACCTCGCCGCGCGCGGCATCGCGTGCCTTATTGTGGACGGCCCCGGCAACGGCGAGAGCATCCGTTTCCGTAGTCTGTATCTGCGCCACGATACCGAGCATTACGCCACGCCGGTCTTTGATTACCTCACATCGCGGTCGGAGGTCGATGCCAAGCGCATTGGCGTGATGGCGATCAGCCTCGGCGGCTATTACGCGCCGCGCGCGGCCGCGTTCGAAAAGCGCTTTGCATGCTGCCTCGCCTGGGGCGCTCAGTGGGACTACCAGAAAATATGGCGCGACCGCTTCGAGCGCCTGGCCCGCGCGGACACCCCATCGCTCTCGGTCGCGCACCAGCACATTGCGTGGGTGTTCAACGTGAAATCACAGGAGGACGTGCTCAACCGTCTTGAACCGTTCAAGCTCGACGGCGTCGTGCAGAAAATCAGCTGCCCCTTCCTGATGCTTCACGGCGACGGCGACGAGCAGATTCCCTTGAGCGAGGCGCAGAAGTGCTTCGACGCCGTCGGATCGAAGGAAAAGACAATGAAGATCTTCACCCGCGAGGAGGGCGGCTATCACCACTGCCAGATCGACAACCAGAGCATCTGCTCGGCCTATATGTGGGATTGGCTCGAACTGGTGCTGCAGCCGGGCAAGTGACGGACTCTACATCGGTCCTTGGATGTTGTTGTCGCGGACGACCTGGCCCCACCGTGCGATCTCGCTCTTGAGCAAGGCGCGAGCGGCTGCGACCGAGCGTTGATCATTCGGGTACGGCGTCACGCCGGTATCGGCCCAGGATTTGACGATCGCCGGATCGGAAATGATCTCCTGAAGCGTCGCGTTGAGCTTGTTGATGACGTCGTCCGGCGTTCCGGCAGGCGCGAACAGCGCATGCCAGTACAGGATCTCCAGCTTCGGTCCGAATGCCTTCACAAAGCTGTCGGCGGTCGGCAACTCCGGCGACGTTTCCTTTGCGGTGATGCCGTAGGCTTTCATCTGCCCGGCCTTGATCTGCTGCACCACGGATTGCGGTGTTGCAAAGAACAGATCGACATGGCCGCCGGTGACGTCCTGCAAGGCGGGCGCGGCACCGCGATAGGGGATTAGGTCGACCTTGGCCTTTGCCTCCTGCGCGAGCAGCGACGTGGCGAGATGGCCGGTCGCGCCGACGCCCGGCGTTGCCGCCTTCAAGGTCCGCTTCTTCATCAGGTCGAGAAGCTCGGTGAGCGTGTTCGCCTCAAGCGTCTTGCGCCCAACCAGCACCAGCGGGTTATTGTTGATGAAGATAATCGGGACGAGATCTTTTTCGGTGTCGTAATTCACGTTCTTGTAGAGCGCGACGTTCGCCGAAATTTGCAAATTGTGCAGCAGCAGCGTGTATCCATCCGGTACTGCATGGGCGACGCGGCCGGTCGCGATCGTGGTGCTGCCGCCGCTGACGTTCTCGACGATGAAATTTTGCTTGAGCTTGTCGGACAGTGCCTGGGCCAGGACACGCGCGACCTGGTCGGTCGGCCCGCCGGCCGGGTAGGGAACGATGATGGTGACGTTCCGGCTTGGATAGGTCTGGGCCCATCCCGGCGCGGCGAGAATGAACAGGGCGACAATGGCCAACACGATTGCAGCGGCGCGCTTCATGTTTCCTCCCGGCTTGTTTTTAGAAAGCTTACGCCGCGGGAATGATCGGCAACAAGAGGTAGGGCTTCCGGCCGGCGGCGAAATGTAACGTATTGCGGCACTCAAATATCGCCGGCGGCCGGTCGTCCTTGTCGATGTGCAGGAAGGGTCCGACCCCCTTCATCGGATAGGGCGCGTCCGGCAAGGCGATGTCGCGACCATCGACCTCGTAGTCTTTGCCGCGCACCGTGAGCGCGAGTCGATGGTCTTGCGGCACCACGATCGACGTCGGCCAGATCTCGACATCGAGCTCGACCGGCTCGCCGGGTTTGAGCGGCCACTCCTCGTCGTGCGTGTGCCAGGGTCGGTAGGGCGTCGAAAGCTTCGGATCGAGCTTGCGATGCGACGCCCGCAGCCAGCCGAGACCGACCGGCGTGCGCGGATCGTTTGAGCCGATGAAGGTCACTTCCTTGCCTTCGGGATCGAACACGCGCAACGCGAGGATCAGGTCGGCGTCGGCCGTCTCCGACGAGAGCCATAACTTCGCCGCGACCGGGCCCGTGATCTCCAGATTCTTTGCCAGCGGCGGCGTTGAGAAGGTGAGCCCATCGCCCGTCGTTTCATAGCTCAGCGCCGCCGTCGGTGATGGCACGTCCGGGCTCAGGGTTTTCCCGTCCGGCTGCAGGAAATATTTCGTCCATTGCGTGCGTACGAGCGGCCACTCGTTCTCGGCGCGCAGCACGAATTTTTCACCAGGATAGCGGAGATTGAGCGAAATGCGCGGCTGCTTGTCCCACCCCGTGTTCTCGCCCTTGAGGAAGTGGCCGAAGAATCGTTTCTGCAGCGCCTCGCCGTACTTGCTGTAGAAATGAGTGAAGTGCGTGTCGCCGTGGACTTCGAGCCATTTCTGTTTCGAACCGGCACGCAGCCAGCCCTCGAAGTTGCCGCGCGTGTGCAGGCCCATGCCCCCCCAGTTGCCGGCGGAGAGCAGCGGCGCCTCGATGTCCTCGAATTTGGCGATGCGCGCCTGGTAGTAATCGTCGAACAGGCGCCGGCGTTTCGCTTCGCCGGGCGTATCGGCACAATTCTTGGCGAGATCTTCCTGCGGCAGCGTCTCCGGTCCAGCCACGAATTCACCCGTCACGATGCTTTTTGCGCCACGTGAGCCGACCCCGTGCTGCACACTCGCAACCTGCCGCGGGTGCCAGCTGTTGAGGAAATCGCTGAGGATGCCGCCGTGGCGGCAAAGTTCGCGGTAATAGTCGGATGAGCCTTCCCAGATGCACATCGCGGCAAGGTGAGGGGGCCGCAGCGCGCCGACCGTCCACTGGTTCATCGCGTAATAGGAAATGCCGTTAATGCCGACCTTGCCGGTGCTCCAGGGCTGCGTGCCCGCCCACTCGACGCATTGGTAGAGATCCTGCGTCTCCCGTCCGGACCACACGTCGAGGTAGCCAGGCGAACGGCCGGCCCCGCGGGAGTCGATGCGAAGGCAGGCATAGCCGTCCGGCACCCATTTTTCCGGATCGACCAACTCCCAGTTCTGGTACTTGTTGCTCGACCCTTCCAGCACCTCGGGCGCGGCTTTTACGAGCCGCGCCCAATTGCTTTCGTAACCCTCCTGGAACGACAGGCCCTTGGCATAAGGGCCGTAGCTCAAAATGACGGGGTATCTGCCGGCGGCTGCCGGCTGGAAAATATCGGCGCGGAGGACGACGCCGTCGTCCATGGTGATGGGAACGTCCCAGTCGATGCGCATTCCGTCTCGAATTTCGCTTTTCGCGTCCATAGGCAGCCCCGCTGACATGATCTCAGGCATTTGCCGGGCGATGGCGTTTGACCGCCTCGGGGTTGGTGGAATCGGCGCCCATGTAGATGCCGCGTTCCCACTTTCTTTTCAGTGGATCGGAAACCTTCAGCGTCATCTTGCCGATGTTCTGGATCTCGATCTCGACCGTCTCGCCGTCCTGAAGCGCCCCGAGGCCCTCGTGGTTGGTGCCACAGGCAATGAGATCCCCCGAATTCATAGTCATCACCGTCGTAGCGAACTCGACAAGCTCTGGCACCCGATGTTCCATGTCATCGGTGCTGTAGTTGTGGCGCAGCTGACCATCGTTCCAGAAGCGCACGATCAGGTCGTTCGGGTTCTTGATCTCGTCGGCGGTCGCGATGCAGGGGCCGATCGGCGCAAAGGTATCGAATGATTTGCCGAGCCAGCTCGTTAGCGGCGTCGCCGGCCAGGTGCGGCGGCCTTGTTCTCGGGCAGATACGTCGATCATCGTGGTGTAACCGAAGATGGCATTCTTCCAGTCTTTGGCGTTCACCATCTTGGCGGGTCCTTTGATCACCAGCGCAAGCTCCGCCTCGTGCATGAAGATCCACGGTACCGTGAAGTCCGGTAGCGTGATGGTATCTCCCGGCCCGATCACCGCGTCGGGGTTCTTCATGAACATGTTGAGCGGGCGGGCGTCGCGCTGCGCGTGCTCCCAGTAGTTTGCGATGCACGCCAGAATTTTCCCCGGACGCGGCAGCGGCGGCCGCAGGCGGACCGTTTCAAGCGGAATCGCAACCGCGTCCCTGGCGAGTTTCTCAAACGCGGGCCGCAGTTTTTCAAAATCGTCGATGATGCCCTGCATCACCAGTTGAGGCGTATAATTTTCGCGGACCGCCGCGGAGATATCGATGATACCGCACTCGGTGAGCAGGCCAGGCAAAATGCCGCCGTTGGCCAACGTCTGAAAAAGTGCAAGTTTCAAGAATCTTTCCCTCGGTCACAGATATCCGAATTGAGGCATGCCGACATTTTGTTTGAGTTGCAAGTCAGTCAACCGCATTTGTGATTATGGAGGGCCCCATGCCCAGCCCCGAAAATGAGTCGCGCCCGCTTGTTTTGCGTTCGGTTCCAGCGATCACTAAGTCTTCACGACGGTCAGCTTGTAGGTTGTGCCTGCGGGAACAGTAATGATCACTGCGGCTGAAAATCAGACGGAGCGTTGTGTCACGGCTGCCGTCTGGACCGGTTTCTCAATGCTGTGCATCGGCATGTTCATGGCCGTTCTTGATGTTCAGGTCGTCGCTACGTCGCTACCAACAATCCGACAAGCGCTGAATATTCCGCAAGAGCAAATGAGCTGGATCCAAACGGCGTATTTGATCGCGGAAATCATCTCAATTCCGCTCACGGGTTTTCTGACGCGAGTGCTTACGATGCGGTGGCTATTCGTCGCTGCCGTCTCTGTGTTTACACTTGCATCGGTCGCGTGCGCCGCCAGCGGGAGCTTTTCGTCCCTGATTGCATTTCGCGTATTGCAGGGATTTTCCGGCGGTACTTTGATTCCAGCGGTCTTCTCTGCAATCTTCCTGCTTTTTCCGGTTCGGCTCCAGCCGCTCGCGACCATGATCGGCGGAGTCTTGGCCGTCCTTGCCCCGACGGTGGGGCCAGTGGTGGGAGGGTGGATCACTGAGACTTATTCCTGGCCATGGCTGTTCCTCATAAATGTCTTCCCCGGGATTATCGCCGCCTTGGCAGCGTCGGTGTCGTTACCGAAAGAGCGAGCATCCTTCGATCAGCTCCGCCATTTGCACGTGACATCGTTGGGACTGGGAGCCGTCGCCCTCGCGGCACTTGAAATCGCAATCAAAGAAGCCCCAAAGCGCGGCTGGACTTCACCGGTGGCCGCTGGCCTTTTGTGCTTGTGCTTGATCACTGCGGTGGGATTTGTAAATCGAACTCTCCGATCGACAAATCCGCTAGTCGATCTTCGGACCTTTCGCGATCGAAATTTTTCAATCGGCTGCCTGCTCAGTTTTGTGCTTGGGATGGGGCTTTTCGGTTCGGTCTATCTCATGCCGGTTTTTCTGGCCTTTGTGAGAGCGCACAACGCGCTCGAGATCGGCAAGATCATGCTGGTAACGGGCGTGGCGCAACTTGTCGTTGCTCCACTAGCGGTGGCTCTGGTCCGGCGTGTTGACGAACGTCTCTTAACCGGGCTCGGCTTTCTGCTGTTTGCAATAGGGCTGGGCCTGAGCTCCGTTCAAACGAGAGCCACGGATTTCGATGAGATGTTCTGGCCCCAGTTGGTGCGCGGCAGTGCCATCATGCTTTGCATTCTTCCTCCCACGCAGCTTGCCCTGGGGCAATTGGCAAAGACGGCCGATGCCAGCGGTTTGTTCAACCTCATGCGCAATCTCGGCGGTGCCATTGGAATCGCGATCATCGATACCGTGATCTACACACGTGCGCCCGAACATGCGCGGACTCTCGTCAATCGCCTTGCCGCCGGCGATCTGGATACTGTGAAGATGCTTGGCATTCCACCCGACGCACTCGGGCCCGCGCTGCTCGACCCCAAAAAGCAGGCCATGTTGGCCCCACTCGTCGACAAGGTTGCCTTTGTCGAAGCCATCAACGATGCCTGGACCCTGGTTGCCCTGACGACGCTTGCCGCGCTCGTTGTCATCCCTTGGGCAAGAGGCACGCCGAGGCTTGGGACAGGTGTATTCTATGACTAAAAGCCCGCGTCGACTCATGTCCGCTATTGGCACAAAGCCGACATTGGTGAACACATTATGCTTTGTAGGCCCTGGCTGCGCTGAGAATGTGATGCAGCGGCATGCATCACGGAGTGTGGAAACATGACGCAAGAGCAATCCCCGCCCAGCGGCCCCAACCTGACCCAGGGCGTTGCGCTCGCAGAGTTGCAGATGGGAAAGCTGGTCGGCCATGTGGGCGACCAGGAGGTCTTATTAGTACACCGCGGGACCGAAATGTTTGCCATCGCGGTCCATTGCAGCCATTACCACGGACCGCTCAGTGAAGGGCTCGTAGTCGGGGACAGCGTTCGGTGCCCCTGGCATTGATTCGCAGAATGGCAGGTTATGGAATATGCGTGAGACGCCCGTCAGAGGAACTTTCCTTGTTGAGCCTCGTGCATTTACATAGAGGTCAAATTCGTCGGCGAGGTAAAAACAGCACGTTCCGAGATTCGATTTCAGTACCCCGACTGGTATTCTTACCGAGGGCAGCAATCGCGGGTAGCGCCGCGATTTTCTGGCCGCGCTGGACAATTAAGGCGTCGTAACCAAAGCTTTCGCATATCGCTGTCGCGCAAGCAGCAGGGTCCTCGTGAGTGCCTGACAATAGTTCGAGCAGGATGACCGGCCTGTCGCGCGCGATAGTCGCCCGAGCACCGTCGAGAACCTCGCGTTCGCTGCCCTCGACGTCAGCTTTGATGAAGCGCACGTCCACAAAACCGAAATCATCGAGCCTGCGCACTTTGACGTTGTGGGCTTTGATATTAGGAAATTGAGAGTGCGTCCGCTTCAGGCTACCGGCAAAGTGGAGAACCATTCCTTGGTCTGATATGGGCACGTAGAAGGTTGCGTTGCCGGATTCGTTGGAAAACGCCAACTCTAGGACTTCGGCGCGGCCGCGCAACATCCAGCGCGCGAAGAATGCGTAGTCGGGGTTTGGCTCGACGGCGATGACCCGTTCGGCAATCTCCGAGAGAGCATAAGCGAAGATCCCCTGGTTGGCACCGATATCGAGGGCGACACCGCCGCGCGGCACCAGCTCGTCGAGGATGGCAAGTTCCGGCTCGCCCGAGCAGGCTTCTTCTGCGATCCGCCGCCGGTAGAATAGCGACGGTGGCATCAGCAGGGTAAGCTTCTCGCGGAAGGGCAGCGGCATCAGATTCCTGAAGTTCAGATAAACTGTCAGACTCAAGCCTTAGATTAGTCAAGGCTGGCGGCAAGCGAATTGGTCGCCCGACGATTGATGCGCGAATACGCCAGAGTATTGACAAAGCAATAAGCGACTGCGTGCAACCGTTTTGTCTTTTTGCGTCAATCAGGCGCTTCCGTTTGCCGCTGGCTTGTCAAATACCATCACCTTGGACACAAAAGCGTTGATGGTTCGGATATACGCCAGGCCACAACCAGCACTGAGCGCGCAAAAATCCTCGGTAGTGTAACTCTCATAATACGGCTCGTGATAATTCTGCGGAAAAAGGTCCAAGAGCCCCTCATAGTTCGGCCGGTCGCCACGTTGCAGAGAGTCAACGAGCACTAGACGTCCACCTGGCTTAAGGACCCTGACACATTCGCTAAATGCGCGGCGTCGAATTTTCGGTGGCAATTCGTGAAATAGGAAAATACTGGTCACAGCGTCTTGGCTGTTGTCGGGTAGGGGAATTGCTTCCGCCTTGCCGACAATAAAACGCATCCATGCCCAGCGCTTCAATTGGCGTTTCGCATGTCGGATATAAGCTTCTGACATATCCAGCCCGAGTGTCGGAAGCCGTGGCCAAGTCTGCTTAAGACAATCAAGAAATCGCCCAGTGCCGCAGCCGATATCAAGAAGTCTCAGTTTGCGCTGATCCCGACCGGCAAAGACCTCTCGCAGTTGCGGCAAGGCCTGCCGCCGGATGGCGTTGGCTGTGCCGTTAAAAAGGACTTCGACCTGGGTGTCGTACCGCTCAGCTGAAGCGTCCGTCATCCAGCCGCCGGACTGGAAATGAAAATTCTGCAGATAGTAGCGCGGCCGTTTTCCGCGCGTTTCCTCGGTCAGGACTTCCGTATTATCGCGACGCACACGGCGTTGGTAGATGGCGGGAAGGTCTTCGAAGAAAAGCCGCGAGCGGTGAAGTAGTGTAGCCAGAGATCCATCATGATCGACAGGAATCGGGTAAATCCCGGCCTCGACATTGGCAAGGTCCTGCATAAAGAGCGCGGCCATATCCGCGTAGATCTGGTTGCGATCTGGAACCGGCAAATTCGTACGGGGGCGACGCCGCACTTTCTGGCCCTCTCGACGCCGCGTGGCCTCGGAGAGCTGGCGCAGGGCAAGACCGTGCCCAACATACCAAGCGACGCGTGGCAATTGGCTAATGCCATAAGCGAAGCGTGTGATAAGCTGGGACAGCGGACTGCTCATCGCTGAAATGTCTTCAGTCACGCCAGGTCCATTGCGAAGCGTTTGAGATCGGCAAGCGAGCAGTAGGCCAGAGCAGCCTCGTGAGTGGCGCGCAAGACCACGCGGGGGGCTTGGCTTGCTTCGAATGCTTCCTGCCAGCGGGGTGCACATAAGCACCAACGGTCACCGGGTTTCAGGCCTGGAAAGCCAAATTGCGGCACGGGTGTCGAAAGATCGTTGCCGCACGATTTGGAAAAATCGAGAAACGCGGAAGTCATCACGGCACAAACCGTATGGCTACCAATGTCCTCCCGCCCAGTGTTGCAGCAGCCGTCCCGATAAAACCCTGCCATGGGTTTGATTGAGCAGGCTTCAAGTGGCTCGCCGAGCACGTTGCGGGGTGCGTGCCGCCGACCGGCTCCATCATTGCTGTCGTCCCTCAGCATTGCCGTGCCCTTTGGGTTCACCCGAGAGCCTTTCCGAGGCCCATGCCAGTACGTGCAGGCTCACTCACGCTCTTAATAGCGATGACCTTGGCTAGTCGGTCCTGGTTGCCTCACCCCAAGCGCCCAGGGTGTGCGCTTTGTCTATTTCCAGATTCGTGCGATCCACTTTCGTGCCGGCGGTCAAATCATAGTTATTTGGAGCGATTGCCTCTAGACCGGCCTTGGCATCGGGCTCATTGAGCGCGGAGGCAAACCGTTGATCGTCGCGCCATGCCCATTTGCCGTGTTTCAGCCGCGCAAAGACTTGGCCCGTTTCAAAATCGGCAAAATTAATGATCGAAATCCAGCGTGCGCATCGCTTCAGAAATTCAACGTTACGCGCCGGTGCCAAGTTCTTACCGAGATAAACTTCCTCGGGCTTCTGAGCGCGAATATTTATTTTCCTGAACCTCTCGATATCGAGCATGCTTTTAATATCCAGGATGGTCATTTCTCCATTCCAACCAAATGCCACAGTCCTTGGAGGGCGGCCTTCCGGGACGCTATTATCGAGAAACTCGTAGTGGACCCGCTTTCCCGCGGCCAGCGCCCAGGTGAAAAATAACTCGGGCATGCCGGTATAGGCTTCAACATTATGAGCTAGGAGATCCTCGACTGCCTTGTACCTGCCAACTTTCAGTGCTCGCGTCCAAGCGCGCTCGACGGTCATTTCTGGCGGCGTAATCATGAAAAACATATAAACCAGATCGCCAAACCGCGTCAGCAACTGACTGGACCCCTTGCCTTCCAACTCGGGCACAAAACTATCAAAACGGAAGCGGTCGATCAGCAGGTGCGACATTTCTCCTCTGGCAGCCCTAGCCGCCATACGGCGGTCGAGCTTTTGGTCGATGATTTCGATCTCGTGCCCTGACAGCATGCCGGCATATTTGTAGGCGGGACCTAACGACCCGTAGTCCAGAAGAAACTTTCGCCAAATGTCGGGGCTGATCAGCGCAAACTCTTCCCAAGGGAAATTAAGTTTCCCCGCCAGGATTCGCTGCAGCGGCCGCATCGTGCTTTTGCCGGACGCCGACGCACCCTTGACGTTCATAACGACCGGCTTCTCTTGCAGCGGCAATGGCCGATAACCTTCGTGTGAAACCGCTTCTTGAATAAATGGAACGATGGCGTTGCCAATGACTTCGCTGCCATAGTCATTGCAGACCAATGTGACGGCAAGTTCCGTGAGCAGCGCGTTATCGCCGAAAATCCGGCCGTGCCGACTCATGACCACCGTTGCGATCCTGTTCAATGCG
Organism: Pseudolabrys sp.; assembly: GCA_049802775.1. GTDB lineage: Bacteria > Pseudomonadota > Alphaproteobacteria > Rhizobiales > Xanthobacteraceae > Pseudolabrys. The sequence continues at coordinate 12,433 of JBARNC010000358.1, forward strand.
TCAAAACAGGCTTCGTGCAACCGATTGTTTGCCGTTTCCGATTTTCTCCGCCATTCAGAAACAATCCCTCGGTCACGCTCTGCGGCAGTCTCCATCGGAAAGAGCGGTCGTTTTTTTGGCGTGCCAGAGGCGAATAGTCGGCGCCATCCTCCATTGGCTTCAACTGCCGGTCTCGGGTGGGCGAACGCTTTTGCAAGCTCCCGCTCGATCATGACAGAAGCTGCGCTTCTCAACTGCTCGAAAACGTGTACTAATTCCGCTCGATGGGGCGCAATATATCGATTGAGAATCGTTGCGGTGATTTCACGAAAGCTTCGGCCCAAGTCCTCGTAGTCTCCACCGTCCGGGACAGAAAGACTGGTGGTCACGTGAATGAGCAGTTCGTGCACAATCAATCGCTCGGCGCGAAACGCGACAAGTTCATGCACAGGCAGACCACAGTAGTCGGTCAGTTCCTGCGCTTTCGCGATGCTGGTTGAAACGTTCTCACTCTTGAATATTGTCGAGAGTGCCAAATACTCTCGCGGCAACTGCGATTCCAAACCCGGATTCCAAGCCCCATACTCAGCGGGCAGCGGTTCAATACTCATAGTTCAAACGCCAGTCCTAATGATCATTGCAAAACAAATCTGAACCTCCAGCGACCTGTGGATGCCTTGCGATGGTTTGTCCGCTTTTGACCCAAAGTGAACAATTTTCTAGTACAACAAAGTACTCGCTGCGGTAAGGATCGCCCACTCCAAACGCGCCCCCGCCCCCTATGGCCCAAGGAGACTCCACCATGCGATTTTCGTCGGGATTTCGTGCCGCTCTCGTCGCTCTGTTCGCTTTGGTCGGCGCGGGCGTTTCGTCCGCCGCCCACGCCGATTCCGGCACCATTTGGATTGAGGAGTTTAAGGGAGGTTGGTTCATTGGCGCATCCGGCGGCAGCGGCACGTTGATCTTCCACGGACGGCGCTATCCGCTGTCGATCGGGGGTTTGAGCGCGGGGTTAGTCTTTGGCGCTTCGGCGACGAGGCTATACGGCCATGTGACCAACATCCGACGTCCGTCGGACGTTGTCGGCGTTTATGGGGCCGCCGGCGCCGGCGCCGCTTTCGTAGTCGGGGCGCGGGCGATCGTACTGCGCAACGAAAAAGGTGCCGTGTTGACGTTGTCCGGCCGGCAGGTCGGATTGATCGCCAATGCCGACCTGAGCGGGCTGGCTATCTCGCTGCAGTAGGGTAACTGGGAGATTTACCCAAAGGGCCTTTAGTGGCGGAATGTCTGCTATTGGCACAAACAGGACACCGCGACTGTCGGCTTTGATGTCCGCTAATGACCCAAAACGGACTTTCACGCGCATCACAAATTTCGCTTCCGCGAACCTTCGTCGGCCATCGTGACGTCCATCTGTTCGGCAGGGCTCGGGGGAACTGCGGGCTGAATCGAAGGCTCACTTGACCTCGCGTCTGTGGAAGCATTCAGCCTTTGAAGGTCCACTATGAGGTCGTAAAAACACTCAAGAGGCACAGAATATTTGCGTTCAGCGGTGGAGAATTTTGTCTTCAGAGAAATGATTACGTTCTTGCCATCAGGTGAGTAGGCGTCGGCGCGTAGAGTATAAACTCACGCAAAGAGCGGTAGCCGTGACAGTCTAAGTTGCTTGAGGTCCAGTGAGCGTTCACTTCACTCTTGCGGATCAGCACACTGCGGTCCAAGCCTCGTAGCGGAATTTGGCGGCCCGCGCTTTGATGTAGCGCAATCCCTGTAGATGCCGCTGATTTCTCTGTTCATTCGAAAAAATGCCCTATTCCGGTCAGAATGTCCGGCGCCTCACATCGTGTGCGCTGCGCCGTGGTTGCGTTCCCTGCTTAGTGGTAATTAACATTTTCAATCCGCGGCGATCGAGCAACGCAATCTGCAGGGGACGACGGATGAAACAATGGATCGGAGTTGTCGGAGCAGTCTTTATTGGAACGCAAGTACATGCCCAAAGCGACGCGACTAGCGGGACCGCATTTTACCCTAGTTGCTTGGCAGCCGCCGATATCGTTCAAGGCAAGCGTCCGGCGGCCGATTCAGAAGATGCCGCCAAACAGCTCCGACAAGCATCGGTATGCTTTGGGGCTGTAACGGCAATTATGAAGCTCGAGCCATTTTTAAAGCCTGAATTTGCTGTGTGCCCGCCGCCCGATATTCTCCCAGACAGTAAAGGCATTCTTGCCCAGATGATCCTTTCCATCACGGCTTATCTAAAAAGCCATCCGGAGCAACGTTCCAACAATTTTTACCAGACCGCAGTGACCGCCTTAGTCGCGGCTTGGCCTTGCTCTAAATAAGATCGAAACGTCAGCTACTGGCAAAGCCAAAAGTTTTTAAACCTGGGCGATGCCATCAAGGATCTATCCGAACACGCACCGACGGTTCGAATAGTCTGAGCCGTGTCCGCTTTTGGCACAAAGCAGACCCGCGGAATCAGTTTCAGCGGACATTGCCGCACTGCCGTCCGCCTTCACTTCCTGCGCCACCATCCGCTCGCGAACGGCTCTCAGTCGCGATCTTGCCGCAAGAAAACGCGAGGGTTCTACTGCGCTACGTCGATCTTCACGGCGGTGGTGATGGTCTGCCAGTGCTTAATTTCGCTGTCGAGCCAGATTTTCGCATCGGCAAGCGACTTGTTCGGCACGACATTGAAGTTCTGCTTGTTGAGCTTTTCGATCGCCTCGGGCGAATTCAGAGCCTTATTCACCCCCGCGAATAGCGCCTCCAGCACCGGCTTCGGCGTTGCCGCCGGCGCGAACAGGCCATTCCAGGCCACTGTGCCGACGTCGGGATATCCGACCTCCTTCATGGTCGGAATGTCGGGATACTCTTTGAGCCGCGTGTGATTGACCACGGCCAATGCACGGAATTTTCCGGCTTGTACCTGTCCCGCCGTCGAAGCCACATTGAGAAATGCGGCCTGCACGTCGCCGCGCAGCATGTCCTGGATCACGCCGGCTGCGCCGCTCTTATTCGGCAGGCCCACCAGATCGAGGTCGCCCGCGCGCTTGGCGAAATAAGCCATGTCATAGTGCGGATAAGAGCCGATACCGACGGTGCCGTAGCGAACTTTTCCGGGATTTTGCTTGGCGTAGGCAATAAGCTCAGGGACTGACTTCACCGAAAAATCGTTCGCGGTGGTAATCAGCAGGAAGGCCGGCACGTCTATCAGGTTGGTTACCGCCACGACACTTTGGGCGTAGTCGAAGTTCATCTTTTTGGCGTAGATGATCGGCGTGATCGCATTGGTCGAGACGTTGCCGATCATCAGCGTATAGCCGTCGGGCGCTGCCTTCACCATTTCGTCGATCGCCAACATTCCAAAGGCGCCCGGCTTGTTGAGAACAACGAAGGGCTGCCCGGTGACTTTCTGAAACTCGTCGCCGACAATACGTGCGACGATGTCGGTAGCGCCTCCTGGCGCGTAAGGAACAACCACCTTAATCGGTCGGCTCGGATATTTATCTTGCGCCATCGCCGTTCCTGCGCTCAAAGCGAGGGCAGCAAACAGAACCGCGACCAAGCGTTTCATTCAATCCTCCCAGAATTAAGGGCGCAGGAAATTTTCTTCGTTTCTGTTACGCGTTGCTCAGGTAGCTTTGATGCCGTGCAGGCTGTGTGATGCGTCCTTGACAGTAAAGAAGACGACATCGCCATCCGCCGTCGCCTTGCCGGCATGCACCGTGTTGGCGGGAATGTAGACGACCGAGCCGGGCCTTACATTAATTTCCTTCCCGTCGATAGTGGCGCGGAAAGTTCCCTCCAGCACATAGATCCATTGCTCGTTCGGATGCGAATGCGGCTCGGCGCCGGTACCCGCCTTCATACGCATCAGGCCGACAATCATGCGGTCGCCTTCCACGCATGGTCCATGTGCTGTCGAATAGGCGGGACCGCCCATAATTTTCTGCACGGTCCCGAGATCGAAGACATATTCGCCCGGAGCGGCGCGTTTGGCGCCCGGTGTGCGTGCGGCCGGCTCGTTAGACATAATTTTCTCCCCACGGAGTTTGTTTTGCGAGATGTTAGTTGACGCTGCCCGGACGCGCCAGTGCAGGCGGGGCCGCGAATGCCCGCTTTTGGGCAATAGCGAACATTGCTGGATTTTGGCCACGGGGCCGGAATCTCAACGGCTTGTTTCTAAAAAGGCGCCAACCGCGTCGCGCGCGAGGCGTTGCTTCTAACTGCGCTTTCTGATGTCTGCTTTTGGGGTAGGGGCGGACATCACGACTAGAGCGCGTCACGTTCGCTGATGACCCATCTGGTTTTCTTGCCAACATCGGCTTCACCTCTGGCATTGTGGTGTGGGCAGGAAGGGAGCAAGCTCAAGCTCAGCTTTGCCTATTGCCGATCAGAATTCCCCATAGCAGAAGCGTTTGCAGCAACCCGGCATTGATAAGAAACTTGGAGGAAACACGATGAGATTTGCAAAATCTGCCCGTTGTGCCTTCGTCGTAGTGCTGGGTCTCGCCTGTGTCGGCACGGCCCTCAGACCCACCGCCGCAGAAGAGCCTGACAAGGCTCAGATCGCTGCGTTGCGCAAGTCGCTGGAGAAATACAGGGACTACAAGGTAGCCGTACGCGACCTCTACCTGTCGACTGTGGGCTGCGTGCATTACTCCGGCGAGAAAATAGCCCACCACATGGAATACCCCAAGGGCGCCATGGGCGTGCACTTTGTCAATCTCACAGTGCGGGGAACCCCCGATCCGATGAAGCCCAATGTGCTGATCTACGAACCCGTGGGCAAGGAACTGAAGTTAGTGGCGGTTGAGTGGCTTGTGCCATTAACGGCAGATACCAAGGAGCGGCCCTCTCTCTTCGGACAGT
>JBARNC010000359.1:0-12489 GCA_049802775.1 Pseudolabrys sp.
ATCCACAATGCAGACGCTCGTCTCCTTGACTGAAACGTCCAGTCCAGCAAAATGGTCCATGCTGCGCTTCTCCTTCTGATGCTTGGGGCCGTAACTACGGACCTCGTTTCACCATCAGCCTGAAGCGTAGCACCCAAAATCTTCAGCTATCCACAACAACGCCGGCCGATTACCCCATCTTTGGGTCATTAGCGGACAAACCGTCCCCGGCCAAAATTCACCGATGCCCGCTATTGTCCGAAAGCGGACATTCGACGGATCACACGTGGCGCACCCCCTCCTGATGGGGCCCTGTTATCGCCTGTTCTGAGGAGGAACGACACCGCGAACTTTGGGAGTGAGGGGATTCGCACGCAGGCTCTACGGCCTTCGTTCGCGGTGTTTGATCATCACCCGGAACCAGAACTCGAAGCTGCCGTTATCACTTTGGCGGCATTATGCCGTCTCGTGGGAGGGCGCAATGGCGTCCGATGAGGTGGTGAGCCGACGACGCCCCGCACGTAACGGCGACAAAGGGGTCGTAGATCTCGCGGGCGACGTGTTGAAGGAAGTCGCAACGCTGCTTCAAACCGAGTTGCAGTTGTTGCGTGCGGAGGTTTTGGAAAAGCTCACCTTTACCGCATTGTCCGCCGCGCTAGTCGGCGCCGGCGCGCTTCTGCTGATTGCGACAATCGTACTGTTGCTCCAAGCCGCTATTGCCGGATTGGTTTCCTATGGTTTTTCCTGGTCGGTCGCGATTCTCATCGTCGCCGCGGCCGCTTTCCTCGTCGGCGCGGGCCTCATATGGCTTGGGCTCCATCGCCTGAGCCTCGTCCGGCTCGCTCCCTCCAAAACCCTCGACCAACTGCAAAAAGATTCAACCATCGCAAACATGAGGTGACTCTATGCCTACGTCAGCACAGCTGGAACGCAAAGCGGGACGGGCGCGCGAGCGTCTTTCCGACCGGATTGCCGATCTGCGGTATCACGTCTCTCCGACGACTGTGGTGAGCGATCTGTTGCAAGGCGTAAATCCTCGCGCTTGGGGAGAGGACGTCCTGCCCATCCTGGCAAAGCAGGCGCGCCACAATCCGATCGCTTCCATTCTCATCGCAGCAGGCGTCGGATGGCTGATATTTTCAGAGGTGCGAGGCCCGCTAGCCAAGAGTTTCGGTCTGACCGCACCGCGGCAGATAGCAAAACTCGGACGAAAAAAGAAGCGAACGGCACGCAACAGCGAGGCAGCGGCCGGAGGCCGGGGCAAATAAGTGTCAACGGTCAGCGGCCACCCGGACCTCCGGGCCCGAAGGGCGATCCTGGGCCGGGCCAGCGCTCCGGGTCGTGACCGGCACGGGTACCGTGCGCTGCGCGAACGACGAAGTCCTCGTTTCGCTGGTCTGTGCGAGAGGTGCGACAGTTGGCACCACTCTGGGTACGGCAGCGACGGGGCTGTGCGTTCGCAAGTTTGAACAAAGAGAGAACAACAAGATAACCGAGTTGCAGAGATTCCAAGCGTGCCACTCTATTTTCACCATCAAGGACGGCGTAGTTCAAAGTGTCTCGGCCATCGGCACAGGTGGCGCACGTTGCTACACAAACGAGAGTATGCGGCCCGGATTTTCCGGCTCTGTGAACATCCAATGACGTGCGATCAATCGAGGTCGCCGCAGGTTGACAGCAGAGGTAGCGCTGATGACAGCTAAGCTTATCGAAAGCATTGGCCTTCTGTTGAATATCGCTGGCGCTATTGTCCTCGCTTGGGGTCTGATGATTGACAGGAAAACGGCAATTGGACTCGGCGTCGATCGACACGCAGGTGCAACCGACGAAGAAAATCTGCGACCCACTGTTAAAGATCGCCTTCGGCAATCGCAAAATGCAGAAATTGGGCTGGCGCTACTGGTGTTTGGTTTTATTGGTCAACTTGTGGCCCACTGGATTTCCTAGATTACACAGAACCACTTTCCCATCGCGCCAACCGCAAAAGGGCCGCTAATGCGATGAGCGAAAGCCTTGTGAACGGGAGCGTACGATGAAGCGGATTTTGTGTGTGAGCGAGCGACCGCATGGGGTTGTCGCTCATTTCGTCTTCGTACCTCCCCCCACCACCGGCACGGTTTGCACAAGGCCCACGCTGCACCACGGTGCAAGGCCAGATCAAAGCGAACGGGAAAACCATGCCGTGCGCCGGCAATGCGAGGCTTTCGGGTATGCCGGATGCACGGGGCTCGCGGTGGCGCACCTGAGGGCAAACGGAATGGAAATTACCGGATCGGCGCCAGTTCCGTATAACGCACGGTGTGCTGAATTGATTTGTGGCCCAAATAGCCTTGGATCGTGCGGGTGTCGACACCATCGTTTGCCAGCTTGTAACCGCAGCTATGGCGAAGCATGTGCGGGTGGATTTTCATATCGAAGCCGGCAACGTGAGCGGCCCGATCAACCATTGCCTGAAAGCCGCGCTTGGAGAACGGCGCCCCACGGCCGCAGGGTGGCCAGGCGAAAGGTGGCCAGCCGCAGGGTGGCCAGCAGCAGGGGGCCAGGAGAAGGGTGGGCAGTCGAAGGGCGACCAGCCGCAGGGCGGCCAGAATAAATAGGATCCGTATGGATGCTGCCTGCGTTTCAATACTGATTGTCCGCGGTGGCATTCTTACTGGATTTAGAAGCTCTGAACTCCAAAACGGGAGGCCAGGATGGACTGGAATCGCATTGAAGGAAATTGGAAGCAGATTAAGGGAAAGGTGAAAGAGAAGTGGGGCAAACTCACCGACGATGAACTCGATGAGATGAACGGTCGTCGTGACCAGCTTGAGGGTAAAATTCAGGAACGCTATGGCATCGCCAAAGATCAGGCGAAGAAGGATGTGGATGCCTGGTTTAATTCATTGAAGTGGTGATGAATGCGATCTACGTGAAAGACCCGGTAGGCACTCTTCCTCCATACTCTTGGCGAAAGGAATGTCATGTCGCTCGGCACCATACTGCTCATCATTTTAGTGATCGCGTTACTCGGTGGTTTTAGCGGGTTCGGTGGTGGCCCGTTTTACGGGACTGGCTACTACGGCGGCGGTGGCCTAGGCCTCATACTCGTTATCGTGTTGATCTTAGTGTTGCTCGGCAAGCTCTGAACTGACGACAAGTTTTGCTCTTGACCCAGTCCTGCTTCGGACATGGCAACTACCGACCAGAAGACCGAGGTCGTGTCGCCGGCAGAAGTGCCGGAGGACTTGCCTCTGCCGTCAGATCCGAAAGTCATATTCCTTGGTGGTCTATTCGTCCTGGCGGTGCTGGCGGCAGCCTATATGGCACGCGAGATCATATTGCCATTGGTCTTTGCTATCGTTCTCAAGCTCCTGCTACAGCCAGCCTTCCGCGTATTGGAGCGGTTGCACATACCGCCGATAATCGCGGCGCTGCTGCTGATCCTTGCGCTATTCGGAACGGTCGTCGGCTTGGGTACGGCCATTTCTAGCCCCGCACGCACCTGGGCAGCCAAGCTTCCAGAGGGCATTCCTCGGTTTCAGGAGCGGCTGAATTTCATGCGAGAACCCATCGACACACTGCAACGGTTTTTGCAGCAGGTAGAAGATTTTGGAGGAACGGGACCATCACCAAATGCCGCCGCGTCGGCGCGAGGCCCAACTCTTCTGTCGAAGCTATTCACGGGGACCCGAAACTTTGCCAGCGGTTTCTTCACGACGGTACTTTTTCTTTTTTTCCTTCTCGTGTCTGGCGATATCTTCCTGCACCACCTGGTCGAGATAATGCCGCGCTTCAGAAGCAAACGGCAGGTAGTCGATATCGCGCAGCAAATCGAAAGCGACATCTCCGCATATCTGGTCACGATCACGATCATGAACGCGGCAGTAGGTATCGCTACGGCATTAGCGATGTCGCTCACGGGGGTAGGCGATCCGATACTCTGGGGGACGGTAGCCTTTCTGCTAAACTACGTGCCGATCCTCGGGCCTACTTTGGGCGTGTTGCTCTTTCTTCTCGCTGGCCTGCTGACCCATGACCCCCTCTGGCAAGCGCTACTTCCGGCGGGGCTTTACCTTGGAATTCATTTGATCGAGGGCGAGACGATAACACCGATGATTCTGGCCAGACGGTTCACCCTCAATCCCGTCCTCGTCATTATCGCGCTCGTCTTCTGGTTCTGGATGTGGGGTATTCCAGGCGTGATCCTAGCTGTGCCCATGTTGGCGATTACCAAGATCATCTGCGACCGTCTTCAGCCTCTGGCTGCATTTGGCCACTTCCTTGAAGGGTGACATCGAAGACGATCATTCCAGAGGCCGTCTCCGTTGACGGACCATTCGTTTCATACCAAGGGTAAAGCGGACATTGCGCGGACTTGTCGCCATGTCCGCTAATGACCCAAAGCGGTTATCAGTCCCGGCCTTCTCTTCAACGACGATGGCCGAGCCTGATACCTAACGCTCGTGCTTTTTGGCGCAATGAGCTAACGGAGCGCTTCATCAGCCTTGAAATTTTCTTTGCCCGCAGTTTGTCTTTCGAATATCGTCTTAGCTCCGCCACTTGAGCCCTAGTCCAAGCCATTCGCTTCGCGCGTCGTCGCTTTGCTTTTTTGGCCATTCGTCTCTCCATGTCATTGAGAATAGGGGATAGGGCATTGGCCTGAGAGCCATCGACGTTTTCGAAGCTACACCACTGAGTCTTTGGCAGCCTTTACCGGCCGAGCCTTGATGATCTTCCGAGCCGGCTTCGCCTTAAATATCGTTGGCTCCTTTGTGAACGGATTGATGCCACTCCGTTCCTTTGTTGCGGGCTTCTTGATAACAACGAATTTAGCGAATCCGGGCACAAGGACGGCCCCTGAGTTATTGAGTTCCTTGTAGCCTATAGTAGCGAGCGACTCGATGACGGCTTTGACGTCCTTCCGCGTCATATTGTCCGAATGCTCCGCAGCGATTTTTTGAATGAGCTCCGACTTCGACATCAACTTGGTCATGCCCTCCTCCATATTTTCGAATCATGCGTGACTGAGTTAGCAAATTGATATTGATAAGCGACGACGCATGCATTCACGGAACTACCATAACGCAGCAGGAACAAAAGCTCGCCAGCTTTTTCTCAAAACGTAATAATCGAGGGCCGCGATCAGAAAATAACCCCGCTGGCCACAACGACCGCGTAACTGGCCGACCGAGCGATGCCCCTATCGTTGACCATCTATCTCTAGCGTATTCAGCAAGCGATATTGCAGCAATGAAACCGCGCCTAGCATCGACGCGGCGTTCCTGTGGGACCAGGCCGCATTGACGTGGCCAGTCGGACCGACCCAGGCAACCGCCACGGCCTGCACATGTCCCTCGTGGGCATGTCGCAGCATTTTTTCGAGCGTGCGCACGACCGACTCCCTGTCGGTCACGGCAGTTGTTCGCAACGCGTGGATTTTAGCCATCGTGCCACCCCCGCCAGGAAGTCAACTTTTGGTTCGCGCCCGCGCGGTGCCGACCGCCTAGGGGGACCGATTGCGTGGAGATTCATTCGTTCGCAATCGTACTAGGCGGCCGGCCCGTCACACAGGTCCACATAGTTCAAGGTTGCGCAATTTATCGAAAGTTAGCTATCCACCGCCGTTAGATTCAGCCGGTGTGTGACCTGCGTGCTACAGCCGTTGCCGCCGGTAGTCGCTATGGTGTCGGGGCACAAATAGCGAGTACCTGCGATGTTGGCGTACGTGGCGAGCGACGGCAGACTCTTTGCGCTGAAACCTTCAGAATGGGCAATGCTACTCGTCGGCGTGGCGGTCTGCGGCTTCCTAACAATGCTTTTCTGAGTTTGGGGGCAAGTTGCGGGCCGTTAATGTTTAAATTTACTAGCGCCGTTATGGCCGCTGCCACGATTGCCGGAGTGCTGACGTTGCCACGGACGAGCGCCCGGCTCGATGCCAGCCCGCTCGGAAAGCCGGAGGAGGCCTCGCTGAAGGCTTGCACCGATAGGCCTTGGCCCTATCTCAATTGTAGTGGCTCGCCGCTCGGAAACCCGCGCATTCGGCTGTTGACTACCGATAAGCGCCTGACGCCTAGCGCCGGCACGGTGCGAGTGTCCGATGCCCAATCCATTCTATTCGAAACGTCGCAAATACAAGATTGGTAAAAACATAACACCAGATGCGGCAGTCATCCCAGAGGGGTGGAAGCCATGTCGGACATCCGTGAAATTGTACGGCCCCTGCAAGAGGCAGACCCAGCCGCTGACCTCGTCGAAAATCTGAATGGGCTGATCCGGCGTGACGCTGCACCCCACCATGGAGAAAGAGACGCTGAGCCAATAGGAAAGCTCAGAACGGGTGGGGCGACGGCCGGGATTGCGCGAAATGTTGAGCTATACAATTTGGCCTTTAAACTCGCTTGGAAATACATTTCCGAAGATCAGAAGCGCAAGCAGTCGAATATAGCTCGTCGTCTTCATGATTCCATTAGGCGCCAGCTCAAGGAGGGGGCAACCGAAGCTGTTTTCATTGCCTCCGAGGCGCTTAAGGATGTTGAGAGAGGCTAGCGATGTCGCGAGCAGGCGATGGCGGATTTCAAGGCGCGGTGGGTGGGCGGCGGATGATCGCGCTCGCGCCGCTGCAATAGGAGATCATTAGTCTTCCGACCGTCCGCGACGGCTACGACGAAGCGCACAAGCACGCTGCTGCGTCGCGGTTCAATGAACGTCAGCGACAATACGGCGCGTGACGTTAGCTGAGCCGGCAGCTCCGCAAAGCCGCCAATAGAGGCGTAGGTAATTGCGTGCCATCACGTCCGCGGTAAATCGCTCCTGGAACACCCTGCGCACTGTCCGGCGGTCAAGCTGATCGAGGTTGCCGACCGCCCATACAGCTTCGTCTTCAGTATCCACAATGAATCCGGTTTTCCCGTTGTCGACGATCTCGCAGACGGAGCCGCAGCGCCAAGCGATCACCGGCGTTCCACAAGCCATGGCTTCGATCAGTACCAGACCGAACGGCTCGGGCCAATCGATCGGGAACAGGAGTGCGTTGGCATTCACCAGGAAAGCGGACTTTTCGTCGTCACCTATCTCCCCGATGAATTCAATCAGAGGATCGGCCAGCAGCGGCTTTATCTCATCGCGAAAATAGTTCGCGTCCACGGCGTCCACCTTTGCCGCGATCTTGAGGCGCATGCCCAAGCGCTTGGCGATGGAGATCGCTCGATCGGGACGCTTCTCGGGAGAGATACGGCCGAGAAAAGCAAGGTAAGGGTCGTGGGGAGTGGCATTGAACGAGTAGACGCCTTCAGCGAGGCCATGCTGCACGGTGGCCAACCAGTTGGCGTCCGCCAGCGGTTTGCGTTGATCATCCGATATCGAAACGAGGGGATAGTCGTGCCAACGGGAATAGACCTCCGGCAGATCCTTCAGGTCGAGCCGGCCATGCAGCGTGGTCACGGTGCGCGCCGCAAATTCTTCGAAGAACGGAAAATGGATGAGATCGACGTGGAAATGCAGAAGGTCGAATTCGTTCCGGCGCAAATGAAGTTCATGCAGCATGGACAGATGAGCGGCGAGGTCCGATTTCAGCGGACATGGATCGAGCCGAATGGCTTGATCGCGTACAGGAACCAGCGTCGCTCGCGTATGGGCCTCCGCACTGGCGAATAGCGTGACCTCGTGCCCAAGCTCCACGAGAGCGTTGCTCAGGTGCGCCACGATGCGTTCGGTGCCGCCATACAGCCGTGGCGGCACCGCCTCATACAGTGGCGCGACCTGAGCGATTTTCATGACATGCCATCAATCCGTTCGGTTAGGGAGCCTTCCTCTACGGTCCTTTATGCTTGTGCCTCGCCAGTTACTTTGATTCAACGCAAATTAGGAACGTGACCGCGCGCGTTCGAGCACACCCAAGAGTGCTTAAATGTGTAAAGTCTGCTTTGGGTCAAAACGTGACGCCCTCTAATTGCTGTTGGCTCTTGCCCCGATACCGGACATTCGCGGGCGCAGTCGAAATGTCCGCTACGTCCCAAAACCAGAAATGGTTAGTGCCTCGGCCGTCGGGCAAGCTGGCCAGAATATCGGTTGATTTAAATCAACGCCGAAAGTTTGTGAGCGCCGCAATTTACATCGTAGGTTACCTGTTCCGTTCAGGGGCTTTGGTATTCGAGGAGGGAATTATGGACAAGGATCGAGTCGCCGGATCGGCGAAGGAAATCAAAGGCACAGTCAAGCAAGCGGTCGGCAAGGCCGTCGGTGACGCCAAGCTGGAATCGGAGGGCAAGGCCGACAAGATAGAAGGCAAGGTTCAGAACGCCATCGGCGGCCTCAAAGACACAATCAGAGACACGCTCAAAGGGAAATAGTCGTCGCAGCTGTACTTCGTTCCTTGCGATCTTGAACGTCAATCAGGTTAGAGAAAGTGTTCAATTTTGCTGAGATGTGAGGCGCGCCTTGATGCTTATCCGATCTCCGACGTAATCGCGGCCCCAACATGTTTCCGGTTCCTAAGAGCTTTTTCCTCACCAGCGGCGTCGGTGTCCATCGGGAGCGGTTGACGGCGTTCGAACTCGCCTTGCGCGACGCGGACATAGAGCAGCAGAACCTGGTGAGCGTGTCGTCCATTCTGCCGCCCGGTTGCGAGCAGGTCGAGCCGGAGAGCGGCGTGGGTACGCTGCGACCGGGCGAGATCACTTTCTGCGTCATGGCGCGGACGGAAACCGACGAGCCGGGCCGTCGCATTCACTCAAGCATCGGCCTGGCACGCCCCACGGATCCGGCAATGTACGGCTACATCTCCGAGCATCACGGCTTTGGCATGACGCGCGAGGAGAGCGGCGATTATGCGGAGGATCTCGCCGCGACCATGTTGGCATCCACGCTGGGAATCGAGTTCGACCCGGACGCGGCCTGGAACGAGCGCAAGCGCGTCTATCAGACGAGCAACCTCATCATCGGCAGCACGTCCTTGACCGCAGCCGCCGAAGGTGACCCCGGGGGGCACTGGACGTGCGCGGTGGCGGCCGCGGTCTTTCGCTTCGCCGCCTCATGATAATGGCTGCCGTTCCGACCTTCGCGCTGCCGCCGAACTTTCTCGCGATCGCGCACCGCGGCATCGACGCCTCGTTCTGCATTGCCGGTATTCCGTTCGACATAGGCACCACCAACCGCAGTGGCGCGCGCTTCGGGCCGGCCGCCATCCGGCACGCGAGCCGCATGCTGGTGAACGGCGACCACCCCCATTGGTGGATCGACCCCGCGGCACTGTCTGTAGCCGACATCGGCGACTTCCGCATTGCGCTCGGCGACATCCCGAAGAGCCTCTCGCTCATAGAGGAGCAGGCAGCGAGTCTCGATCACCTCATCGCGCTCGGCGGCGACCATACTGTGACGCTGCCGCTGCTGCGGGCTGCCGCCAACAGGCGTGGCAGTCCCCTGGCATTGGTGCACTTCGATGCCCATGTCGACACTTGGCCCGACAATTTCGGCCAGCGCTATGCCCACGGCTCCGTGTTCTTCCACGCCATCGAGGAGCGGCTGATTGATCCGCGGCACGCAGTGCAGATCGGCATCCGTTCTCCGGTCCAGAAAGCGGTTTACGACTGGACAATCGCAAGGGGCGTCACGATCATCACGGCCCAAGACGTTCACGAACTAGGCCCGAGCGTGATCGCCGAACGAGTGGCAGCGGTCGTCGGCGACGCGCCCGCCTACCTCAGTTTCGACATCGATGCGCTCGATCCCGCTTTCGCACCGGGCACCGGAACGCCGGAGATCGGCGGTCTGGCGAGCTGGCAAATACAGTCGATCCTGCGCCGCCTCGGAAGTCTGCATTTCGTCGGCATGGATCTCGTCGAGGTGGCGCCGCCCTATGATGTCGCTGAGATCACAGCTCTCGCTGCGGCCACGATTGTCTGGGAATACCTGGCTCTCACTGGGGCGAGCCTCTTACGACGCCGCCCGCCAGACTCTGGAAGACAGTGAAATCAACAGAAGGCCAGTTCCTAGGGCTCCGATCACTCCAATTCGGAAATCAACTCAAGAATGTCGGTTGATCCAGATCAACGCCAACTGCTGGTGCGCGCCGCAATTTTGCTGCTGCAATGGGAGATAGATCATGTCGCTCGGACTCATACTCATCATCATTCTCGTCATCTTCTTGCTTGGTGGATTCAGTGGCCGCTTTGGCGGCTACGGTTATGGTTACGGCCACGGCGGCGTCGGTGTCATCGGCACCATCCTGATCGTCCTTGTTGTACTGGTTCTCATGGGGCGGCTTTGATCTGACAGTCGGGATGTCGGATGAGTCGTCTTCGCGTGCACCCCGAGAACCACCCCATCGAGGGGAATGGGCAACAAAAGAGGAGTCGTTATGAAAGGCTTTGTGCAAGACATCGAGGGTCTCGCTGTCAAGAATAACGAGTTTCGCCGGGTGCTCTACACGGCAAAGCACTGCCAGCTTGTCGTCATGGCGTTAAAGCCCAAGGAGGAGATCGGGGCGGAGGTCCATAAGCTCGACCAGTTCTTTCGCGTGGAGGACGGGACCGGCGAGGCTGTTCTCGATGGAGTTCGGACGGCGATCCGGGCGGGCTTTGCGGTAGTCATCCCGGCTGGCGCCAATCACAACATCATCAATACCGGCAATGTTCCATTGAAGCTGTATACGCTCTATGCACCGCCGAATCATCGGGACGGCATCGTCCACCATACCCGCGCCGACGCGGAGGTCGACAACGAACACTTCGACGGCAAAACGACGGAATAGATAGTCGACTGGGCGCCAGGCTGATCTCCTTTAATATGGAACTGGCGATGATCGAGATGGAGGCAATCGACGTGGCGGTACTCGGGAAACTACCCCATCGCCGACGCGCTCGCCGCGCGGAGTGTACCTTCGTTTTTGTGACGTATGCGAGGGTCATGTCCAGCCACACTCTCAAGCGTCGGACAGTCCCACCGAGGACTGGAATTGATCCGCGCGTCCAGCCTGCTTAGGAGCCCGCGCATGCATGAACGATCTCCAAATGCTCACGTCACGCTCGACTGCCGGACGTTGATACGGGACCTCGCCGCATACCGCGAGCCAAACAGCGCGCGCAGCGTGTTCGAACTGATGATCACGGTGGTGCCGTTCGTGCTCCTCTGGGTTCTGATGTGGGCCGCACTGGACGCCGGCTATTCGATCAGCCTAGTTCTCTCCGTCCCGGCGGCGGGCTTCCTCGTTCGCCTCTTCATGATCCAGCACGATTGCGGCCACGGGTCGTTCTTCCGTCGCCGGTCCATGAATGATTGGGTCGGACGTGTCATCGGCGTGCTGACGCTGACGCCCTATGATTTCTGGCGGCGCTCCCACGCCCTTCATCATGCGAGCTCTGGCAATCTCGATTATCGCGGCATCGGCGACATCGACACGCTGACCGTACGCGAATATTTGGCGCTACCCCGATGGCGTCAACTTCTCTATCGCATGTACCGGCACCCGGTCGTGATGTTCGGCGTGGGGCCGGCCTATCTGTTCATTTTGCGCCACCGACTGCCGATGGGGCTCATGCGCAGTGGTTGGCAGCCTTGGGTGAGCGCCATGGCAACGAACGCTGCGATCGCGATCCTGGTCGCAGCGATCATTTGGCTGGTCGGCGTAGGTTCATTCCTGCTCGTGCATTTGCCGATTACGCTTCTCGCAGCGTCGCTCGGCGTCTGGTTGTTCTATGTCCAGCATCAGTTCGAGGATACATTCTGGGAGCACGACTACGACTGGACCTCCCAGGAGGCGGCACTGCACGGCAGTTCGCACTATGATTTGCCGGGCGTCCTGCGCTGGTTCACCGCCAATATCGGGGTGCACCACGTCCACCATCTGAGCAGTCGAATCCCGTATTACCGGCTGCCACAAGTGTTGCGGGATCATCCGCAGCTTGCTGCCGTCGGGCGGCTTACGCTGCTCCAGAGCTTCCGGTGTGTACACATGGTTCTTTGGGACGAGAGTCGCCGGCGCCTCATATCCTTTCGCGAAATGCATGCTGTGACGTAGATGACGAGACGTGGGATGAAGCTGTCGGAATTCACGGTCTCATTCCGTCTTCACCACAAATCAGCTGCACCGCGTTTGCTCAGGACAAGGTAGATTCAAACGGAAGGCATGAGGGCGCGTGCGAGCGTCCAGCACGGACATAAAGATCGACGAGGTGCCGATCATGGATGTCTGAGTTACCCCCGAAAGCGGACATCGATCGGCGGCTCGAGAGGCCTGAAATGAAAGAGGCCGCCAACCGGGGCGGCCTCAATCTGATGTAGGCTTTGCGGCGGCTGATCAGAATTTGACAAGCAACTCTTCTTCATGACCGCATTGATCGCATTCGAACGTGCGCCGATCAGTGCCTAGCCCCATTGGCTCGATGCCGGTCATCATCATTGTGGCTCCGCAATTCTGGCACCTGCGCCTTTCGATGATCTTCAGCGGACTAGGAATAAATTGGGATTGAGGCATGGGCTCCTCCTGTTTCAGGCGGGAGCGTTACCGGGCTCTCAGCCACCGACGCCTGGCAT
>JBARNC010000360.1:0-1529 GCA_049802775.1 Pseudolabrys sp.
GCGACGGATCGGCGAACGCGCGAGCGCGCCCGGCCGCAGCCGGCCTGGACTCGCCAACTCCCGAGGACGCGGATTTCGATGCCAGTGTTGCGCCGATCGGCATCGGCTACTTCCTCCAGCGTCAAACTTTTTCTTATTGTCTCTTACTGTGCGGGACTTCGGTAGCCTCCGCAATCTGGTCTAATAATAATTTTGACGGTCTGAATAGGCTTGCCAAGACTCTAGGTTATGCACCCCGGGCCAAGGTAAAGTCTCGGCGAAGACAAGAAAAGGCACGGCGAGGCAACGTTCGATGAAATCGCGGGATAAGCTGCGCATCGGCGCCGGCGCCGGCACATCGGATGACCGCATGGTGCCGGCGCTCGAATTGGCCGAGCGTGGCGATATCGATTACCTGGTGTTCGAATGCCTAGCCGAGCGTACCGTCTCGCGGGAGAACTTGGCGCGTAGCAAGGATGCGGAGCTCGGCTATTCGCCGTCGCTGCACGCACGCTTGCGCATGGTGCTGCCCACCTGCATCGCTAAGGGCATCCGCATCGTCAGCAATATGGGCGCGGCCAATCCGCTCGGCGGCGCGCGCGCGGCGCGCAAGGAGGCCGCCGATTTGGGCCTCCGCCATGTTCCAGTCGCTGTCGTGCTCGGCGATGACGTGTCGAGTATCGTGAGGCACCGGCCTGAACTTAAGCTTATCGAGAATGGCGAGCCGCTCGAATCCATTCTGCCCAAGATGATTTCCGCCAACGCCTATCTGGGTGCCGATGTGGTCTGCGAAGCGCTCAACACCGGCGCGCCTATCGTGCTCTCCGGCCGGGTAGCGGACCCATCGCTATTCCTGGCCCCGATGCTGCACGAGTTCGACTGGTCCTACGACGACCTGCCGAAAATTGCGCAGGGTACCGCGGCCGGCCATCTGCTCGAATGCACGGCCTCCGTCACCGGCGGCTGCTTCGGCTGGCCCGGCAAAAAAGAGGTGCCCGATCTCGCCCGCAACGGCTATCCGTTCGCCGACGCAAAAGTCGACGGCTCGATCGTGATCGGCAAGACGCCGGACACCGGCGGACGGCTCGACGTGATGACCTGCACCGAGCAGTTGATCTACGAGATCCACGATCCGACTGCCTACATCACGCCCGACTGCGTGCTCGACATCACGGGCATTGCACTCACGCAGGAGAGCGCCGACCGCGTGCGGGTGGAAGGCGCCAGGGCGCGGCCGCGCACCGAAACCTATAAGGTCAATGTCGGCTATGCCGACGGCTATATCGGTGAAGGCGAAGTCTCCTATGGCGGCATCGACGCCGTCGCCCGCGCGAAATGGGCAGCGGAGATCGTCAAGGAACGGCTGAAATTGCAGGGCTTTGTCTACGACGATTTTCGCGTCGACCTGATCGGCATGTCCAGCCTGCATGATCAAGTGGAGATCCGGCCGGAGCCCTACGAAGTCCGCCTGCGGCTCGCCGGACGCACGCGTGAGCGCAAGGCGGCGCATGCGATCGGCTTCGAGGTGCGCGCGTTGCACATGCACGGGC
>JBARNC010000361.1:0-4058 GCA_049802775.1 Pseudolabrys sp.
AAGTTACGAATGGCGTGCGCTTGCAAATCCAGAATTTCGCTGCCGGCGTCATCACGCGCCGTATCACCTGTGCGGTCTCGTCGCTTTCGTCGTACGCGCGCGCGAGCCGCATGGTAAGCGCGGTCGCGGCTTCGGATTCCAAGGCCAGATCGGCGAGTACATTCGTCATCAATGGCTGATCGATCAGTTTTTTCTGGAAGGCCGTACGATGACGTGCATGGTGAATGGCCTGAGCGACCGCCTGCCGCATCAAGCCGGACGAGCCGATGCAGCAATCGAGCCGCGTGTAGTTTCCCATTTCGATGATGATCGGAATGCCGCGCCCTTCCTCACCGACGAGCTGTGCGTACGTGCCCTGGAATTCGACCTCGCTCGATGCATTCGAGCGGTTACCAAGCTTGTCCTTCAAACGAAGTATCTGGATGGCATTGCGCTCGCCATCGGGCGTCCAGCGCGGCATCAGGAAACAGCTCAAACCTTTTGGCGATTGCGCGAGGACGAGAAAGGCGTCACACATCGGCGCCGACATGAACCATTTGTGGCCATGCAAGCGAAAACTGCCATCGGCCGTAGGCTCCGCACGCGTTGTATTTGTGCGCAGATCCGAGCCACCCTGGTTCTCGGTCATGCCCATCCCAACGAGCGCCGCGGTTTTCAGGCGTGCCGGCCGAAAGCGGCGGTCATAGTCACGCGAGAAAATTCGCGGCAGCCATTCCTTAGCGATCGCCAACGCATGACGCAGTGTCGGCACCGAGCCGTAAGTCATCGCGATGGGGCAGTAGACGCCGCTTTCGATCTGCCCGAGCATGTAGGTGCCGGCCGCACGCGCGACATGTGCGCCAGCCTTTGGCTCCGCCCAAGGGCTTGAATGGAGGCCGGCCTTGACCGCAATCCCAAGCAGCTCGTGCCAGGCTGGATGAAATTCGACCTCGTCTATCCGATGGCCGTAGCGGTCGAGTATGCGTAATTGCGGCGTGAATTTGTTGGCCTCGAAGCCGAGCTGAGCGGTTTCCGGTTTGCCTAGCGTCCCACCGAGCGCGGCCAACTCGCCTTGCGCCCAGCCGGCGCCTTCGCGTCCGACTGCTTCGCGCAGCACGGTATCGCTTGAAAACAGATTGTAGGGTTCAAGCGGCGGCGGCTGGTTCTGGACCTCGAACATGGGTCGCGGTCTCCGGCAACGGCCTTGTCATAATATCAGCTGGATCAGGGGAACAGCGCCACCTGCTCCAGCCCCATCGTTTCCGGCCAGCCCATGATCAGGTTCATGTTCTGGATGGCTTGGCCCGAGGCGCCTTTCACTAGATTGTCGAGCGCCGAGACAACGATTGCGCGCCCCGGAATGCGATCCTTGGCCACGCCGATGAAGGTCATATTGGAGCCGCGCACATGCCGCGTCTGAGGCATTTCGCCAAAAGGCAGCATGTGGACGAATGGTTCCTTCATGTAAGCCTTTAAAAGCATCGCATGAAGATCTTCGGGCGTGCGGCCGCGCCGCCCTCGTACATAGATCGTCGAGAGAATGCCCCGGTTCATCGGCACCAGATGCGGCGTAAAGGTAACAATCACCTCGCGCTCGGCCGCGCGTGAGAACTCCTGGTCGAGTTCCGCCATGTGCCGGTGATGCCCGACGCCATAAGCGTGGAAGCCTTCCGACACTTCGGAGAACAGCATGGCCTCTTTGGCCGCTCGCCCTGCGCCGGTCATGCCCGACTTGGCATCGACGACGATCTCGTCGACCTCGATCGCCTTGTTCTTGATCAAGGGAATCAGCGGCAACTGCGCGCAGGTCGTGTAACAGCCCGGATTGGCGACGAGCCGCGCTTTTTTGATCTCGCGCCGGTGAATTTCAGTGAGGCCGTAGACCGCTTCCTTCTGCAGCTCGGGCGCATGATGCTCGTGGCCGTACCATTTCGCGTAGGCCGCTGTGTCCGACAGTCGAAAATCGGCAGAAAGATCGACCACTTTGGTCGCGGGCGACTTCGCTAACAACTCTTTAATCACCTTTTGCGTTGTCGCATGCGGCAGCGCACAGAATGCTACATCAAGCGCCGCCTTGCCCCAATCGAGGCCATCAATCGCAACGAGCTGCGGCAACACGAAAGGCGAAAACTGCGGGAACACATCCCGCATCGCCTTACCGGCGCTGCGCTCCGCGGTGAGCAGAACGATTTCGACGCGCGGGTGGCGCAGCAATACACGCACCAGCTCACCCCCGGTGTAGCCCGAGGCGCCCAAGATGCCGACCTTCGCTTTCGTAGCCATGGGTTGATCCTTATCCAGAAGTCTTAAAGAACTACCGGAAGAAGGCCAACAGCGCGGCTTTGATTGGGGACATGTGCCGCGGCCTCAATTCCGGCGGCACGGGTGACGAGAACGCTACGCCCGTGCCGAAGTGGCACGGCGGCGGCGGAGATTTCTTGCTGCAACCAGCGTCGTCATGAGCCGGGCATATAGGCCCCGCGCCTACCTGCGTCAACGCTGCTCCCAACCAACGGCAATGGCTGCTCGTTAAGCATCGCCTTCACCACGACTTGGCGTGCTACTGCCGGATCGATCCGATAGGCCGCGATCATGTCCTTGCAGTCGGCCACGATGGCGTCGGCATCCTGCATGATCTTGAGCCGTTTGAAATGGTCGTCGTGGTGTAGGTCCATGCTGGCGCCGACGATGTCGAGAATATTGATGATACGGAACGGCCAGTCCCGCTCGTGCGCGCACAACTCGCGATGGTCGACATGATAGATCGCGACCAAGGCATCGACGCCGGCGGCTTCGGCCGCTTCCAGCTCGGCTAGCTGTAAGCCGCGCTTGTAATCGGGAAGCGCGTTGAGCGAATTGCTCATCAGCCCAACGGCGGGCTGATGCAAGTCGACAATTTCGATCCCTGGCACCATGCGCAGGAGTTCGGTGCCGGCCTCGACCACACCTTTGACGCCCGGATGCTTGTGCATTGCGATCCGCATGGCGATCCTGTTTTTCAGCATTGGGCCAAGATCTTCAAAGCGGGTCTTCAAAAACAACAGGAACGGCGTCATCTCGAACGGCCGCGACCCCCTCACTTTCTCGATGGTCGGGATCGTCGTCTCGGTGAACTGCACATAGCAGCTCGCGCACCAGGAAATGACACCGGTCTTTCCTTCCGCCAGCTTGTCGAGCGAGCTCGTCGCCACGCGGCCGGACACTTCGGTGTCGCCAGTACGCAATTGGATCACACCGCAGCAATGGGTCGGCCCGCCCATGACTTTGTAGGTGACGCCGAGCACATCCATGATGTCGAGCGCGGTGAGTGCCATGTGTGGGGTCTTGAGCACATTGCAACCGGTGTAAAACACGAAATCCGGCCGCTCTCCTGCCTTTGCCGTCAAGCCATTTTGCAAGCGCTCGTTGACGTACTGGCCGAGGCGCGCAAGTTCGGTCTCCTCGAGCTGCATGCGCGCAAGCACATTGACCCCGTCCGCAACCAGCCGAAAATTCTCGATGCCTTGTTTGCGCCTGCTCCGCAGCTCGGAAGACTGTTTGGCCATCGCAACACGTGCCATCGCCAGCAGGAAACGCGGATTAACGCCCTCGTCACATGCTGCGATGCAATCGCCGGTGAGCGCGCAACCTCTGGCCCAGGCCTTCGAAGCCGAGGGACCATCGCCGGCGCGCAAAATATCGAGCACGCCGCCAATCACGCTTTCAGGGGCGGCATTGCCTACGCCAGCCGGCGTCGCCATCGGGCAGATTTCGACGCATTTCCCACAACGCGTGCAGGCGTCGAGCACCTCGGCCGTGCGCGCAGCGAGAGCGGCTTCGAAGGCGGTTTCGGTCATAGACACGGCTTTTAGTAGTGGGGGCCGACAGCCTAGCAAAATTATTGCAACCCCGCCAGAAACGGACAGGATTAAATTTTACCGGCAGACAAATTCCCTTCTTCGCGCGCCGCGCGCTATAGGCGACTGGACAGTTCGTTAAGCTAACAACTGTCGATAACCCTGCACCAAAATGGTCAGAACCAACGCCGGAAATAAATAACACTTACTAGGGAGAAATAGATGCGGCGCTTGTCGTTGTTT
>JBARNC010000362.1:0-1811 GCA_049802775.1 Pseudolabrys sp.
GCGAGTGCCGCTGCGATCTTGCGTGGTCGCGCCTGGTGCTGGGCCGTGTACTGCAGGCTAAAGGCAACAGCGCAGCGGCGCTAGCGGAACTGGTAGAGGCGAAGCGGGAATTCGAACAACTCGGCATCGCTCGCGGTATCGAGAACGTGTCAGCGGCATTGGAGATCGCGAGTGAGTCGGTGCACGTCGAGGAAGCTTAGGCGCAACGCGCGCGGGATGCTCTACGGGCTCAGGTGGCTGACAAAAAAGTTTTGTAACGTAATCAAACGATGAAGATATAAACATGACAATCGCGCTTGTACTTGGCGGCGGCGCGCCGAATCTGACACTGATGGCAGGCGCGGTGACCGCGCTTGACGATGCGGGCGTGGAATTCGACATCGTTTCGACTTCGGGCGCGGGCATGTTGATCGGCCTGCTCTACGCGGCGCCCAAGGGCGGGGACCGCGCGGCGGCCCTAAAGAACACCGTCAATATGGGCGTGCACGACGCTATCTATCGCTTTTTCCCGGTGAATTTTAAGGTGTTTCACAAGCCCGGCACGCTCGCGCAGGCGTACACCAAGTTCTGGCAGCTTGCGGCGGACAACCGCGAGGCGATCGAGGGTCCGGTCGGCGATTTCCGGGATCAATGGCTCAAAATGCTATCGGCATCGCCGTTATTTGCGCCCTGGGCAGAAACGTGGAAGCAGTTCCTCGGCAAGTTTTCGTCGCCTGACGACAAGAACGGCGACGCACAGCGCTTTTTCGACGACTGGGCCGCTCTGATGCTGGCGACGTTTTGCCCGAGTGACCTCAGTGCGACAAGCCAAGGCATGTGCCAGCCGGCGCCGTTCGTCGAACAGGCGGTGGATTTCTCCAAGCTGAAGGAGTTCAAGGGCGAGTTCTATATGAGCGCCTATTGCATTGAATCGGGCGAAATGGAGATTTTCGAAAAGAAGGATATCATGATCGAGCACTTCCAGGCGGCGCTCGCGTTCCCGCTGATCTACGCGCCGTTCAAGATGAACGGCAAGACCTACCTCGAAGGCGCGGCCAAAGACACGCTCAATTTCAAAGGACTGCTCGAGTACCGCAAGGACCGCAAGGACCGCCTCAAAGTCATTGATACCATCGTCGTGCTCGATGTTCTTGGCATGAAGGAATTGATCGCGGAACCACGCAACCTATACGACGCCTGGGTGAAGTCGATCATCGTGCCGTTGACCGCGATTGCCGAGGATGACATCAAACTGTTCGAGCAGCTTCACCTGGCGAAAAGCCATAACCGAAATAAATATTTCGGCGGCAAGAGACCTAAGCTCATCAAGATCGATTTTAAAGAGCAGATAAGCCACAACAACTGGCCGAATGTGCTCGATTGGTCGTACAGCAATCTGTCGGCGCTATACGAGGCCGGATACCGCGCGGGCAGTGCGGCTGCCAAGAAAGTACGCCCAGCGAAACGCTCAACCAAAGCACGCAAAGGTCAGCGTCCCGCGAGCTCCAGCGGTTCTGCTCGATAATTTTTTCCAAGCGCGCCCCTGATTAAATCAGGGATTGTCTGCCAGGTTTCAGAGTCGCCATTTAACCCGTGGAGAAACAAAACAAGATTTGCCATCTGTTCGCAAGCCAAGAAAGACGGAAAAGCGCACGACGCAACCGTTAGTCTCGGCGGGGCCGAGAGCGGCATCACCATACATTGCAACGCCCTGCCTGACTCCGAGGCAGCGCCGAATTTAAACCATCACTGCAACACCAGAAAGTACAGCGAGAAGGCTGCAACATGGTTTGGGCTTGTGGTCCGACCTAATGGGGCACTCCGGTTGGGAT
>JBARNC010000363.1:0-1661 GCA_049802775.1 Pseudolabrys sp.
CCGCACCCTCCTAATCTGGGAGCGTTCATCTGCAAAATTATCTTTAGCGCGAAATTCTGTTGGGCTCAGTAGCAACAAAATTTGTATTGTTTGACGCCATAAGTTTGTCTCGTAGCGGCCGAGCCGCTCAAAGACACGACTGTCTAGGTTTGTAAGCCACAAGAATGCGCGTGCAATAGTTGTATGATCCGTCTCGCTCTTATCGGATCGAATTGAGTTCGCCCTAATTTCTTCCTTGGTTTCCTGTTGTTCGTGCGCCGGACTTTCGTCAATTGGACGCAAAAATTGACGGAAGATACTCAATCTATCCGTATTAAGTTCAATGGTTGCCTGCGCACATGCGCGCTGATCGCGAATTATCCCAGCCTGTATGCTCAATAGTCCGCTCTCAACGGTGACGGCGCGGCGAAGCCGCCATAGCAGGGAGGCAAGTCGGGTGACTAATTGACCCTCGATCGCAGTTTGCGGCGAATAGTCAGATTTTATTGCTCTTTCAAAGGCCCTGTAATCAGCAGGATCTTCGAGGATATCAATGACCGTTTCTGCTGTAAGTCCGTGGCGGATGGCATTTCGCCTCGAGCGGCGCTTGCCGGATTCGGTCCGAGGGCCAGTGCTGTGCCTAGCATTTTGTCGATTTGCGATGATCTGTTTGTCTGTTGCCATTAGTTCTTAGCCGTTGTTTCGCTGGCATCGGCGATCATTGATTGGGTCTGCTGATCAACGTGCTCAGCCTTGGCATGGGTTTGCTCCCAAAGGCCTCTAGCGGTTTCCATCGCATTGAGCTTGCGATCCTCCCACCAGGCCGCCTCATTGCCCGCTTGGTGGAGCTGGCGATGGTGGCCACGGCAGAGCGGCACGGTGAACTCATCACTGACTTTGAGACCGAGGGCTCTGGGTTGGGCAAAGCGCAGGTGATGCGGATCCGACGGTTGACGACCGCAGATCAGGCACGGCTGTGATGCCACAAACCTCAGATGGGCCTTGTTCCGAATCCGTTTGGGTTCGCCAATGGTCAGAACGCTCTTGTCGATCTGGGCCAGGAAGGGGTCAGAGGTGGGCGGGACGATTGGGGCTACGGAAGGCTGGACTCTCAGTTGTTTTCCCTGCGCGCGATCCCGGGTCACGAGATCCTGACGGCGCCCGTAGTACCGCGATGGCCGCGGGATCGGCGTCGTGTCGTCCCGCGCGAATCTGACCTCTTGACCAAGATCGGCCGGCTTTGGCCCAGGCGCTAAAGTTTTTAGGGAAGGGACATTCTTTCCGTTCCCATAAAGCGCCAGGCCAAAGGGTTTTCCGAACGTGGCCAGCGCACGTTTGGTGGCGTCGGTTTCCGCAGCTTTGAGCGCCATGTCGTGGATCTCACCCGGCGACGAACCATGTCCTTCACCGGTACCGTGACCTTCTCGAATGATGGTCATGCCATCGGCGTGCACCGTAATCCGCACCCGGGCGATGTAGATCGCGAGGAAGATCCCACGGTTTTCGCGGGCGAGCACGCATTTGGACTCGATCGTTTCTCGGTTCCAGCCGTCGAAACCAAAAATTCGATTGGCTTCCGAGATCGCGTACCAGCCTTCGATGTAGGAGAGCTCGCGGCCATGGGCCTCGCGCGTGCGAATATGATGGTGATTGGGACTGCGCCGCAGTGCGTGCACTTGTTT
>JBARNC010000364.1:0-1601 GCA_049802775.1 Pseudolabrys sp.
CGCGGTATTCTGACGACGGTCGCAAATTACGGCGACTGGCCGGCGCTCGCGCAAGACGCGATCCAGCGATACAAGAACGGGCGGCTGCGCTCGGTCATGATCGTTGGTCACTCACTCGGCGGCGACGCCGCCGTGGCCATGGCCGCGGAACTTGGCCGAGCGGGCGTCCTGGTCCAACTGGTGGCGACGCTCGATCCTGTGGGCGGGTCGGAGGTTTCCTCCAACGTTCGCCGGTCGGTTAATATCCGTCCCAGAGATGGTGAAGATCACTTCTCGGTCATCGCGGCGCACGATCGGGACTTGAGCAGCTACGTGCTGGGGGAAAAGAGATCACGCCGCGCTCGTGCCGCGGCACGGCATAGGACACGCTAGAACGAGTTCGCCGCCATCCCCACCACCGCGCTTGATCCGCCCCATCGTGCGGCTTCTCCGGCGGTCCAGAGACGGAGACGCACGCAAGCCATGGACATTAAAAATCAGGGCCGAAAGCTGCTGATCAGGCTCAAGGTCCGCTTTGGGTCAAAAGCAGACATTTTGCGACGCGGGAGCGATGTCCGCTTTACCCCCGAAAGCGGACATTGGCTGGCGCCAATCGAGTGTCTGTTTTGTGCCAATAGCGGACATAACAACACGAGCCCAGACTTTGGCCCTTTCGCTCATCCCCGCGAAAGCCGGGATCCAGTGCTTTGCTCAAAAAATGGATGCTCGCTTGCGCGGGCATGAGCGGAGAAATTGGCGAGCCTTATGCGCTTTGCGCCTGGAGCGGGATCGGGGCCAGCCTGTGAGGCTGATAGTGGGCAAGCGCGTGCATTGCGCCGACATCGACAAATTCAACGTGCCGTTCGCTGTCGGTAATCAGTTTTTTCGACCGTAGTTGCTGCATCATGCGGTTGAGATGGGGAAGACTGAGGCCGAGGACGTCGGCTATGACTTCCTGTGAAACCGGCAAGGTGAAGCTTGCCGTTTCGGCGAGCCCAACGACGTGCAGGCGTGCGTGCAACTCGAGGAGAAAATGCGAGAGCCGCTCGATCGGGGTGCGGCGTCCAACGTCGATGATGTGTTCGGCGTAGGTTGTCGCCTCCTGCACGGCGATCCAGCTCAGTGCGAGGCCAAATTGCGGGCGCCGGTAACAGAGTTGCACATAGGCATCGAGCGCGCAGACATTCATCGTGAGATGTGTGATGGCGCTGACCGAATACACCGCCCGCTGGAAGAAGCTGCCGGGAATGCCGATGATGTCGCCGGGCACCACCACATTGAGGATTTGCCGCTTGCCGTTACGCAGCAGCTTGTAGCGCACCGCGTAACCCTTTTTCACGAAGCAAAGCTTGCGATATTCGTCCCCATCGACGATGAGATCTCCCCGGCGCTGGATTAACAATTCGCCATCGATGATGGCCTCGAGGCTTATGAGATCGACGGGGTCGAGAGTAACGTGCTGCGCCAACCGCGCGACGAACGGATGCTGATCAAACGCGTACTCGGGTACTGCACGGCCCATGAACGTCACCAGGCTCTACGCTAGCCCTGTTCTTTAATCTGAATCAATGATCCTGACAAAAGCGCGCTTGCGCGAAAGGGGGTCGAATACGACGCCACTC
>JBARNC010000365.1:0-12242 GCA_049802775.1 Pseudolabrys sp.
GATCCGGGACGCGCCCCACTGCAAGTTTTCCTTGCTCATCCGCTGGATGAGATCACGCAGGCCCTGATCGGTCTTCGGGCGCCCTGCCCGCTTTCGGGATTTCCAGCACCAGAAAGATTTGAAGCCGTTGCGATGCCAGGATTGTCTCCGGCTGAACCACCTGAGTCACACTAAGCAGGCTCGGCCATTGGTCATCCCTACGAGCAGTGCGCGGTCACTGCCGCGTAGCCGAAGACGAGGTGGCGCCTGCCGCAACGCGATATTGAGCTGATATCGGAGAAACAGGTTCTCGGCTTCAAATCGCCACCGCGATTTGAACATATCGGAGACAAACATTCCGAGCGCGTGCAGGATCGCAAACATCGCTTTCAATGATGCGATGATTCTGCCTTACAATGCGAATCCAGGCCGGATGAAATTTTCGGAAACGACACCCTCGCAGTAATTAAAATTCAAACCCGGCGATTACGAAATCCACCACAAGCTTAGTTCGAATAGATCTCCGGATTGACGCAACCCGCCGGACCCTTGTCGTTCAGGATTGCAAGGATGTTATCGACCACCTCGTTCGCCATTGCCTCCCGGACCTCCCGGACCGCGCTTCCTATATGAGGAACCATGACGACGTTCTGCAACAGGATTAGCCCGGGTTCGACCTTCGGCTCGTTCTCGAAAACATCCAGGCCGGCGGCCGCGATGTGTTTGCCGGCCAGAGCCCTCGTGAGGGCCGCTTCGTCGACGATCGGACCACGTGACGTGTTGATCAGGATTGCGGTCGGCTTCATCAGATTGAGCTCGCGCTCGCCAATGAGGTGGTGAGTTTCTGGACGCATGGAGGTGTGAATTGAGACAAAGTCCGATTCCTTAAGGAGTTGATCGAGCGGCAGGTACGTCATTTGCAATTGCTTCTCTTCCGCTTCCTCCATCCGGTTCGGGCCACAATAGAGGATGCGCATGTCGAAGCCGCGCGCCCGGCGCGCCACCGCTCGTGCAATTCGTCCCCTCCCGCCGATCAGCCCAAGGGTCTTGCCGAAGACGCCGCTCCCCAAAAAATAGGAGGATTGCGCCCCGGGGAAACCACCACCACGCAGGAAGCGATCGGCCTGGGGGATGTTTCTGGCGGCGGCGAGCAGAAGCGCGAACGTAATATCCGCGGTCGTCTCTACCACCGCTGCCCCGGCGATCACCGATACCGGTATCTTCCGCGCCGTCGCTTCTTTGACGTCGACATTCGCGGGATTGAGCGCCATCGTGGCAATGGCGCGCAGTTTCGGGTTGGCTGCGATCACGTCGCGATCGATCTTGTCGTGCAACAGCGCGAACAGGATGTCGTGTTTGCGCACGGCTGCGATCACGAGCTCCTTATCAGGCACGCGGCTGGCGTCGGGATTGACCTCGACTTTGGCCACTTTGCGCAGCCGCTCGATCGCACTCTCCGCCACCGGCTGGGTGATATAAATGCTCGGCCGCGTCAATTGATCCTCCGGAATATTGTCGCTTTGGTTCCACGCGTCCACGCGATCTTTCAAAACCGTATCAACACCGCGTTTGCATTAACAGTAGCGGCTATCGCCGGCGCCGGTGCGGAACGGAATGACAAACGCACGGCTCTGCGTTAGCCTTACAGAATGAGCTTGTCGTCGAAGGGAGCCCGCGACATGACGTGCGGGCCTTCGTCGGTGACAAGAACCATCTCTTCCAAACGTACGCCGCCGCCGCCGGGCACGCCCTCAACCCAGATCAGCGGCTCGATCGCGAATACCATGCCGGGACGGAATTCGTAGGTCGGGGCTCCGGGCAGCGTCTCGCCGATATAGGGCGGTTCGTTGGCACCGATTCCGACGCCGTGCCCGATAAAAAGCGATAGAAACCGACCGCCGAGACCATATTTGTCCGCGGTCCTAATCAAAGCCTCCGCGCAATCCTTGTTTGTGCGTCCCGGGCGCATTTCGGCGATGCCCGCCTTCAGACCTTCGTAGACCGCCGTGTAGATCTTTTTCTGTTCATCGGATGGCTTGCCACAGATGACGGCGCGAGCGACGTCGCCGAAATAACCGCCCCATGCGGCGCCAATGTCGATGAAGACGATGTCGCCGTGGCGGATGATTTTGTCGGAGCAAATGCGATTTGGCGGCGCCATGTGTTCACCGGAGGCAACGAACGGTGTCGTCACGTGAGCGTATTCGCCGCCGAGCCGGAATAGTGTGCGCATCGCTTCCGCCGCCACCTCGCATTCGCGCACGCCGTCTGCGACCGTCGCCGTCGCCGTGGCTGTCACGGCATCGGCGATCGCTGTCGCCTCCTCGAGCAGGACGAGTTCCTCCGGCAACTTGATCATGCGCGCCATCTGCATGGGCGTGTCGCCGTCCTCGACGACCAGCGTCGGGAAGAACTCCTTTAGCGCGTTCATGAAGACCATGTTGCCTTCATCGATACCGATCTTCGCCTGTGCCAGCCCGTACTTCTTGAGAACGGGCCCAAGAATGTCCTTCACAAGGCCGCGGACGAGGGCCTTTTCTTCGACAATCGGGATGGTGTGGACTTCCTTGATCCACGGCATGGTGCGATCGACGCGGTCTCGCTCGCCACCTGAGCAAAACAGAATCGGACCATGTCCTTCGATCAACAAGGCTCCGTTCAGGGCCGTCGTCTTGCCGTGAATCAATTGCGGGCGCAGGTCGGTCAGATAGCGCTGGTTCTCGTCTTTCCAGACCAGCAGCGCGTCGAGGCCCGCCTTCCGGCGCTCCTCATGCGCTTGGGCGATGCGCTTGGCGCGCAGCTGCCTGACATCAACACGGTTCTCATACCCGACATTAAATCCTCCACGCGCATAACGATCCATGAGTGTGTTCCTGTGCGACTATTTCAGTGATTTGCGATCTCAGGGATCCGGCGAGCCTCTGTTTTGCAATTTGACTCGGTTGCGTTTCTTAAGCCCATTCTTTCGCAACAATTGAGCAGATTTGTACGAACTAATCTATTAGGAAAAATGAGACAGCATTTTAGGCTCGGTTTGCATTTCTTGTAGTGAAAATCCGCCAGCGGCCTGATCATCTTTTTCGCTTACGTGGGGAGCCGCAAGTTACTATCATTCGGCGGGCGCGATTTGGGACACGACTGCGCAATGTACACCAAGAATAGCAAGCACCTGACGATCGAGGGCGCCAAGAAAGTGCTGGCGACCGCGATCGATAAGGCCAAAGAAGCCGGCATCGCGATTACGGTCGCCATTACGGACGCGGGGTGGACATCTGATCCTGCTCGAGCGCATGGATGGCGGACGTTTCCACACCGTGTATTCCGCCACTACCAAGGCCGTCTGCTCCGCTTCCAACAAGCGGCCAACCGCGTCACACGGCGCACAAGCGCAGGCGCTCGACACCGCGCACGCGCTTGGTCTCGCGCTCGCGGCCGGCCCGGAACGCTGGACAGCGATGGAAGGCGGCTGCCCGATCATCGTCGAGGGTGAGTGCATCGGCGGCGTCGGGGTTTCCGGCGGTGACTGGGAGACCGATGAACGCATCGCGCAAGCGGCGGTCGAATCGATTGGTGCCCGCTGGCGCGCAGATGCTAAGTGACAACCATGACCGATCCGTTACGGGTCGCATGCAACCGTGGATACACGGGTGCGAGGGCAGTAGATCATGCAATCTGACCCGCGATAATTGCAGCGGCTTCCGAAAACTCATTAACTCGACTATTGCTGAATTAGGCATGTGCGAAAGGGCGTAGAGTCAATGCACTATATTCGGCGAAGGATCCCGAAAGTCATTATGCCCGCGACAGAGGCGTGCCATGACCATCGTCTTGAACCACACCATCGTGCCAGCGCGTGACAAAGTAGCCGCCGCCCGGTTCTTCGCCGACATCTTCGGCTTGCCATTCGATGCGGGAAGCGGCCATTTCGCGGCGGTTCGGGTGAACGACAGCTTGACGTTCCTATTCGACGACGATGCCTCGTTCGACAGTCACCACTACGCCTTCCACCTTAGCGATGCCGAGTTCGACTCCATAGTCGAGCGTGTCAAGCAGGCGGGGCTCGCATACGGCAGCGCCCCCTGGAGCCTTGATGACCGCAAGCTCAATGACTGGAACGGTGGCCGCGGCGTCTATTTCAAAGACCCGAACGGCCACATTCTCGAGCTCATGACCATGCCGCAGTAGGCGGAGCAGCGAAAATAGCAAGTACGCCACTAGCAGCTTCGAGCAACACAGGTTGCAGCAGACTCAGCTATTTCGCCGAGTACTGCATGTGAAGAAGTGTCGTTACCCAAAAGCTATCCTGAACCGCTGATGCACTAGCGCTTGCGCTGCATGAACGCGGACATGAGGCGCTTGGGCTCGTCGCTGTCGAAGGCGCGCACGAAGGCATCGATGCCGACGCCAATCGCGCGATCGATCGGAAGCTTCTCCCACTCGCGCATGAGCTGCTTCTGGCGCCGCACCGCCTGCGGCCCGGCCGCGAGCAGTGCAACTAAGACCTTGTCGATCTCACGGTCGAGCGCCTCGGGCACCACAACCCGCTCGACCAGGCCCCAGCGCAACGCCGTCTCCGCGTCGATGGTTTCGCCTAACATCAGCAATTCGCGCGCGCGGCCGAAGCCGATCAAGTGAGGAATAAGGGCCGCCTCCACCACCGAGGGGATGCCGACCTTCACCTCCGGCATGCCAAACTTGGCACGCGAGCACGCAACCCGGAGATCGCAGGACACCGCGACCTCAAGACCCGCGCCGAGCACGTAGCCCTCGATCCGTGCAATTACTGGCACCGGCAAATGCCGTAGGCAATCGCAGGTCCGGTGCACAAGTGTGATGTAGCCCTTGGCGCTCGCCAGATCGAGCGCGGCCATTTCGGAGATATTGGCACCGCCGATGAACGCCTTGTCTCCGGCGCCCGTCAGTACCAGCGCGCGTAGATCGTCCCGGCTGGCCAGCGCTTCGACCTGTCGGACGAAATCAGTCATTAGCGCGCGGTCAAGCGTGTTAAGCTTTCTTCGGTTGTCCACGGTCAGGTAGGCGATGGCGCCACGCTCGTCCGATGTCAGGCGGACCTTAATCCGGGGTGCGGAAGCGTCAGTCATGGCTCAGCTGACTGTAACTGCAAACCAACTCTCTGCGAAAGGCGCTCTCGCGTCCGCTCGAAGAGACGCACATCCGCGAAGACCTCGACGTGTTCGACTGGTCGCTGAGCGAGGACGAGATGCGGCGTATTTCGGCCCTGCGCAGCCTGTGTGTGCCGAAAACCTAAATCCGCACGTAATGGTGATGAAGTCCGCCAAGGATAGGGTGCGATTTGATGCCTCCAGTCCGCTGAATCGGGCGAGAGGCCGGCGCATCTTTATTCAATGATCGATGCGTTCTGATTTCGTTGTAATAGCGGGCGTAAGCTTGCAGAATTCGACGCAGGTGTGCTTCGTTCAAGACCACGATATGATCGACGCATTCGCGCCGGATCGATCCGATCAACCGTTCAGCAAAGCCATTCTGCCAAGGTGCGCCTGGTGCGATGGGCTTGTCACGAATGCCCATGACGCGCAGCCGCCGCGTGACGATATCGCCATAGACGCGGTCCCGATCGCGAATCAGG
Source organism: Pseudolabrys sp. (assembly GCA_049802775.1). Taxonomy (GTDB): domain Bacteria; phylum Pseudomonadota; class Alphaproteobacteria; order Rhizobiales; family Xanthobacteraceae; genus Pseudolabrys. The sequence goes on from JBARNC010000365.1 coordinate 5,588, forward strand.
TAGCGCGGGGCATCATTCCAGGGGAACGCCGCCGTTATTTGGCGCGCAATCCATTCTGCCGTCGGATGTGTTGTGACATTGATCCAGACCAGGTCTCTACGCTGCAACCGAATGATGACCAAGGCATACAGCAAGTCGAAACCAATGGTCGGAACGCGGCGATGTCCGGCGCGTGATTTTGCAGAAACGTGCGCCATCCCTGGCTTGGCGGTCCAGAGCGCTTGACCATGTACTTGGCGACGCTCGACTGCGCGACCTCAAACCCGAGCTTCAACAGCTCGCCATGAATGCGCGGCGCTCCCCACAGTGGGTTTTCCATGCTCATTTGCCGGATCAGCGCCCGCAGCTCCGCGTCGATCTGCGGCCGCTCACCAAGCGAACGCGACTTCCAACGCCAGTAGCAGCGAAAGCCCGCCCAATGCCAACGGACGAGCGTCTCGGGACGGATGACCGTAATGACCTTCAGGACCGACGGAAACCATCGATACAGCTGGATAAAGAACAAGCGATCGCTGTTCGTAAGCCGGACGCGCCTATGCACCATCCGGCGCAACGCAACCACTTGGTGTCGGAGCGCAGCATTTTCGGCTTCAAGCCCGCTCTTCGACTTGAATGGCGAGACCAAGATGGCCAGGACAAAACATAGCAGCGCGATCATTGTGCGCTGACGTTAGGTGATTCCCTCCACCAATCAATACGGATAGGTTTTCGGTACACACAGGCATTGGCGCTTGCCTTCCCCGCCACATTTGCTGTCCTGTTTATCGCGTTGGTCGTGGCATTTAAATAAACGGAAATGTCCGCTTTCGGACAAGAGCGGACAAAGCTGGATTTTGGCCGCAGAAGGTTTGTCCGCTAATGGCTGCCGGCTCAACCGGTTGAGACCACCACCAATAACGGACATTCGGCCATTCACTCGATCACCTCGTCGGCACCGACCAGCAGGCCCGGCGGAACGGTGAGGTCGAGCGAACACCTCGCAGAAGGTCGGCAATATGATCAGCATGATTGAGCGCGGCACGATCGCGCCCATGGAAATGATCTGCCGCCGCATCGAGGTCGATCCGCACGCGGCAAATGTGTGGCAACGTCAGCGATCGGCCGATTGGTAATTTTCTATTGGCGAGGTTCGGCTTGGCATACCCATCGGCTTGACCTAGTATGCCGCTCGTCGGAGCTAACCTCATGATGTCAGTTCTTGTTTTTCCTCAATCGGTATCGGTTCAGATTGAAAGCGACAATCCAGAAGCAGTGACCCTCCGTGTAATCGAACGGGCGACAAATCATGCCGATACTCGAGTATTTGAGCTTCGCATGATGCGCGGAGAGCTTCTACAACTCCGGGACGACATCGCCACCGAACTATCTAAAGGACAGCTTCCCGAATAAGCGGTTCGTCGCGTTGCGGAGGCCGCTTCAACGGGAAGGCCGAACAACATCATTCGGCCACGGCAAAAATCCGTACTCTCTGCGCCCCTTTACCGACCGAAGCCGCCGCCTTCAACCCGTTAGGGAGTGTGTTGCAGCACGCTGACGTAGAGGCCGGTGATAATGGCCGACGTGATCACGCCCGACACGCAGGCTCCCATCGCCCAGGGCAGGATCATGGCAAACTTGTTGGCGTCGTGGACCTCTTTTTGCGCCACCTTCGCCGTTGTCGGCACGCAGGACACGCCGGCGATGCCGATCACCGGGTTGAAGGTGCGGCCGCTGCTCCAATAGACGATATAGCCGCCGATGATGCCGCCGATGCCGGAGAGCAACAGCGCCGTCAGACCCAGGAATAGCAGCAAGAGCACCTTGGGATTGAGAATGGTGTTAGCCTCGAACAGAACCCCAAGCATCAGGCCGAGGAAGAAGGTGGAGCCGTAAAGCACAGTGCCGCTCAGGAACTCCACATATTGCTTGATGCCGGATTCGCGTATCACCACGCCGAGGAAAAACGACAAGAACAGGGGCGCCGCCACCGGAAACAGCAGACACAACAGGGTACAGGTGACGATGGCGAAAGTGATTTTCTGTACCGGGCTGACGTTGGGCGCCGTTTTCAGGTCCATCTTGATCCCGCGCAGATGCTTGGGGATGAGCAGGCGGACCAGATACGGATAGCCGGCATAGGTCAGGCTTAGATAGAGATAGGCCACGATGGTGATCGGCACGAACAGGTCGCGGGCGAGGATCAGCGACGTATAGAGAACCATCGGCCCGTCGGCGCCGCCGACCATGGCGATCGCCGCGGCTTCCTTGTAGGTCAGCCCCATGGCGACGGCGATGGGGAACGTCAATATCGTGCCGAGCTCCGCCATGAGCGCGATGAACATGCAGCGCATGGGGGCGATCAGCATGTAGCCGATATCCGAAATCGCGCCGATGCCCATGAACACCAGGCAGGCGATCAGACCGTTGCTGAAGGTGAAGGTATAGATCGGTTGCAGGAAATCGATCTGCAGCACGTCGAGGAGTTTTTCCGGGCCGCTTGCGATCGGATCGATGAAGATCGTTCCCATCTGCTTCGCCGAGAGAAAGAGCACGCCGGCGTTGACCGACGCCATGCCTAACCCCATCGGGATCATGATGAGCGGCTCAAGCGTTCCCTTGACTCCAAGGTAGGTGAGGGCGATGCCGAGCGCGATCAGTGCAATGCGCGCGAACGAGATGCGCGGATCGGATTCCACCAGCGTGCCGATGCCTTGAAATACAGTGAGGAAATCTATTTCCGGCATGGTCAGGTCGTCCTTTTCGCGGGCGCGTCCGCCGGCGCCGCGGTCGGCCGGGTCTTAGCGTTCTGCGGCAAGGTGGCGGCCTTTTTTTGCATCTGGATCGCGAAGAAAATGAGCTTGATGATCCACGCCATGGCGAGCGAGATCACCGCCGCCAACGCGTAAATAATAAACATCAACTGGACGGAGCCCCCAAAAGTTTCCATGTCGGTCACTCGATAATAATCAGCACCTGATTGGGCTCCACTTGATTGCCCTCGGCGACATTGATGGCGGCGACCTTGCCATCCACCGGAGCGTAGATGGGATTTTCCATCTTCATGGCTTCAAGGATCATAAGCTCGTCCCCGTATTCCACTGTGTCGCCGACCTTGACGAGAATCTTCCAGACCTTCCCCGACATCGGGGCGGTGACTTCCTCGCTCATCGAGCCTTCTCCTTTTTCAGGCCAAGCGCTGCCGATCGGCCCTGGTCGCAGGCACCCGCATTGCTATTCCGCCGTCAATTTCGGCATTCAAGGCACAATCTCGGGATTTTGTGGCTGTTCATCCGCGAATGATCCGCGGGGTCAGCATCTGGTGGCGTGGGCATATCGAGATTGGGTTCTGATAGACCGCGCCGGCAAAGCCCTTGAGATAGGCACGCAGTGCCTTGAGATCGACGATCTCATCGACATAACCGTGCCGGGCACAATACGCGGGGCGCGACGTGTCGTAATATTTCTTCGCCATCTCGTTCATCTTATCGGCGATCGGCTGCAGCGGCTTGCCCGATTCCTTGTCCTTGGCGGCGCGGCGAGCGTAAGTCGCGACCGCCGCGGTCTCGCCGTGCATGACGTAGATTTCTGTCGCGGCGGTGCCGAGCGTGAAGGCGTTGTGGCGGTTGGCGGTCGGTCCACCCATGACGTAGTGGGCGGCTGCGCTACCCTTGCGCAGCACCACCAGCATCATCGGCACGTCGGTCTGCTGTATAGAATAGATGAGCGATTGACCGAGGCCGAGTAGTTCGGCCCGCTCCGCGATGTCGCCCACGTCGATGCCGGAGGTGTCTTGGAACCAAACGATCGGCACCCGGTCGCGCCCGCACAGCGTCACGAACTCGTTCATCTTGATCAGCCCCTGGCGGTAGAGCTTGCCGCCGATGCCGGGGTAATCGGCGTATTCGGGATAGCCCTTGGGCAGCAGCCCTTGCCGGTTGCCGATAGCGCCGATCAGCATGCCGTCGATTTTGACCAGGCCAGCGTAGATCTCAGGCCCATATTCAGGGCGGAACTCCATGTGCTCGCTGCCGTCGACCAAGCGGGCGAGGATTTCGTCGAAGACATAGGCTTCTTTCTGATTTGCGGGCACCAAATGGTAGAGGTCGTTGGCCGCAAGTCGCGGCTCCTTCGGCTCGGCGACGCGGAAGAACATCGGGTCGTAAGCTGGAATCGCCCGCATGTACTCCTTGATACCGTCGAGAACCTCGGTTTCCTTCTCGAACACGCGGGTAAAAAAACCAGTCGCGTCGTAATGGGTCTCAACCCGGCCCGGCGTTTGATCACGCATATCGCGCGTTTTCGCGACCAATTCCTCCAGGCCGGCCACGTCGAAGCCGCCCTTTGGCGACATCCCCGAGACGATACCGACCCCCCCGACCGCCATGTTGGCGTCCTTGTGCGCAAGCAGGATGGTAGGACTGATGCTCTGGTAGCCGCCACCGGCCGGATTGGTTCCGTAGATGCCGGCGAGGATGGGAATCCCCATCTGCTCCAATTCGGCATGACGATAGAAGCAGGTGCCGCTGCCACGGCGGTCGGCGTAGAACTGCTCCTGGTCGGTCATTTTGACGCCGCTGCACTGGACCAGCCAGACCAGCGGGATATGCAGGCGCTTGGCGATGTTGGTTACCCGCAGGATGTTCTCCGGCTGCCCAGGGATCCAGGCGCCGGCCAGCAATTTGTTGTCGAAGCCGATGATGACGGCCCAGCGGCCGCCGATCTTGCCGAAACCGTCGACGACGTTGGTGGTGCCTTCGTCGTTGGCTTCCGGATTGTAAAGGCTGTGCAGCGGGAGGAAGCTGCCTTTGTCGACGAGATATTCGATGCGCTGCCATACCGTCAGGGAACCGCGCTTGTTGATCTCGGCCGCCGGGATACCGACTTCCTGGCGCGCCTTGCGCAAGCCGGCGATCTCAGCCTCGACGGCCTCGAGTTTGGCGCGGCTTTCCTGCGTACGCGTGATGCGGTTCTCTTTGAGCTCCCTGCCGAAGCTCGGCATCGTCTCAAAATAAGGTCTCATCCACGGCTCCCGCACATCGTATTTTCCCGGCCCACAACGTGCCGGTCTATTTCATCTCGCGTCATTCCCGGTTCGGCGTAAAGCCGCAAGCCATGCCGGAGATGATGATTTTCTGGATGTTGGACGTACCTTCGACCACCTGCAGCGATTTGGCGTCGCGATAGAAACGCTCAGCCGGGTACTCGGTCGAGAAACCGTAGCTGCCGAAGATCTTCATGCACTCGTTGGCGGCATGGACCGCGGCCTCCGAGGCCGCCAGCTTAGCGACTGAAGTTTCATATTGGTTGGGCTTGCCTTGATCCTTCAGCCAAGCGGCGCGATAGACCAGCATCTGCGCGGCATGATGCTCGACCACCATTTCGGCGATCTGCGCCTGAATCATTTGATGCTGGGAAATAGCCTTGCCGAACTGGGTACGATCATTTGCATAGTTGATGGCAAGCTCGAGCGCGCCGCCCGCAACGCCCAAGGCGCCGGCGGCACAGCCGAGCCGAGTCTGGTTTAGCTGCCACATACACACCCGGAATCCATCGCCGACCTGGCCCAGCACATTCTCCTTCGGCACCTGCATGCCTTCGAACACGAATTCGCCGGTCGGGGCGCAGTGCAGGCCGAGCTTGGTTTCGATCGCCCGCGCCGTGCAACCCTTCATTTTTTTCGGCTCGATAATGAAGGCGGTCATGCCCTTGTTGCCCTTGGCTTTGTCCGTATAGGCGTAGAGCAACCCGGCATCGCCGACATGCGCCTGCGAGATCCACATTTTGTTGCCGTGAAGTTCGAAGTGGTCGCCCTTGTCGATGGCATGGGTTTTCATGCTCGCCACGTCGGAGCCGGTATTGGGCTCGGTCATGGCAAAAAATCCGAGCTGCGTGCCGGCGACCCAACCGGGCACGTATTTCTTCTTTTGCTCCGGCGTACCATATTTGGTGACGCTAAGCGCCGGTCCCAAGTTCTGCATGTTGAAGGGCAAACGCCAGGAGGCCGAGACCTTGGCGATCTGTTCGGCCATCAGCACCGATTCCATAAATCCCATGCCGCTGCCACCCAGTTCTTCGGGCAACGCGCAAGAGAAGAAACCGAGTTTGCCCATTTTGGCCACGCGATCGGGACGGAACTCGTGTTTGCGTTCCTCTTGCTCGAGTGTCGGTGCGATCTCCTCGGCGGCAAACCGTTTGGCCGTGTCTTGAATCAGCCGCTGCTCTTCATTCAGCTCGAAATTCATAGCTGCCCCGTTTCGCGCCATCGCAAGCGGCGCATCCTGGATGATCGATTTGTCGTCTGATTACAACGCCCTTTAATCCTATCTGGGCCGCCATCCGATGTTAATAGCCGCCGAGGATTGGGTGCGATTTGATATTTCCAGTCCGCTGAACCGAGCGCGAGGCCGGCGAATCTTTATCCAATGACCGGTGCGTTCTGATTTCGTTGTAATAGCGAGCATAGGCCCGCAGGATTCGGCGCAGATGCGCTTCACCCAAGACAATGAAATGGTCCACACACTCGCGCCGGATCGATCCGATCAACCGTTGAGCAATGCCATTCTGCCAAGGTGAGCCTGGTGCGATAGGCTTGTCTCGAATGCCCATGGCACGTAGCCGCCGCCTGACCATATCGCCGTAGACGCGGTCCCGATCGCGAATCAGGTAGCGCGGAGCA
>JBARNC010000366.1:0-1502 GCA_049802775.1 Pseudolabrys sp.
CCTCTGTGTGTCGTGGACCCACGCTTACCGATGCAAGAGCAACGGCAGCCATCAAAATTGTGCGGACCATTTGGCCTCCAATGCGGGTGTTAGTAATAACCCCAAGGAGGCTGTCTCCATTTCTATGCAATGCCTTCCTGGTGGTATATTCAACTCGGAAATCCCCCCACGCAGGGATGATAGCGGTACCCGGGTGAGCCGCGAGCAGGCGATGGGGCCGCCCCTCAAAAACGAGCGCGATAGTCTCGCCAACGATTGCCAAGGCAAGGAAAACAACCATTGAAGCGACGAGGATGAGACTACCGAGATCAATGGCTACTGGCTTGCTTTCCATAGAAAGCCTCCTCCGCACTTATCGGCCCGTTGCCGGGATCGATCGAGGACGGAGAATTGGTACGCTAGAAAACTTGCCGTAAATTATAGCTCAACAATGAGGGAGCTTCTCTATGAAAAAATTCCTTGTTTTATACCTCGCACCTGCATCGGTAATCGCAGACTGGTCGAAGACCGACCCTGATAAGAGGAAGGTGGCTGAGGAAAAGATGAGAGGCGACTGGATTAAATGGATGGGCGATCATGCGAAAATGATCACTGACACAGGGGTTGGCGGCAAAACTAAACGAGTCTCATCAAGCGGAACTCATGACACCAAAAACGATATTATGTTGTACTCGTTCGTAGAAGCGGATTCGCATGAAGCAGCCGCGAAGTCTTTCGAAAGCCATCCACACTTACAAATTCCGCAGTCATCCATAGAAGTCATGGAAATTAGGCCGATGACTGCTAAGTAGCGAGGTGATCGGCCGCAAAAGCTGGGATGCATCCTCGAACGCAGACATTGGTGAGCGTGATCACGATGTCCGCTATGGTCCAATAGCGGACAAACGCGGATTCAACTGAATTGTCCGCTTTATGCCAATAGGCGACATTACCCGTCCGGATTGAAAAGAAAGAAGCCGCCAACTGAAGCGGCCTTTCGGATTTCCAGCAGTTCTCGTTTACTACCGACGATAGCCCCACCCATATGGCCCGCGATAGTCATAGCCACGGCCCCACCCATTTGGCTCGCGATAGGCATAACCACCATAGTAGGGGCCCCCGCACGGCGCGCACCAACAACGGTGCGGACCGCACCGCCTAGTAAATCCCGAAGTGCAATAGGGGCCCGGTCCTCCGCAGGCTGCTCGGTGAATAGGCGTGAAATTTTTTGATTGTGCTGGGATATTCGTGGCTCCGCGCGAGATTTGGGCGTTGGCTTTCCAAGCTAAAGGGTTAACCAATAGAATCGCCGCCGCCGCAGTGAAGGCAACCGATAGCTTTCGCACAGCTTCCTCCTGGTTCAGTTCGTCGCCTCTCAAGCCGCGGACTTCGGAGGATGTCCGCTTCTCTAATCGGCCGGTTGGGGTCAAGCACTTTCAGACTATCCATCACGACAGTGTCGATGTCGCTCACGGGCTCGTGCTTCTCTTCGGAATCGGCACCAGGGCCCTTCCATCATGGGA
>JBARNC010000367.1:0-6934 GCA_049802775.1 Pseudolabrys sp.
CTTTGACTTGCAGGCGGTGCCCGCTCTTGGCTTGCAGAAAGCGCAAGGTCTACAGGCAATCAACGCCTGGTATTGGGACCTCAATGATCAGACTCGCGCCTGGTCGAAGCGGTATCAGGAGCGCCACTCTAAGAAGATGATGCCCAATCACATGCAGGCCGGGGTCTACTCGGCCGTGCTGCATTATCTCAAGGCAGTCGAGAAAGTCGGCTCGCCGACGGACGGCGCAGCTGTCGTCGCAGCGATGGAAGCTATGCCGACTGACGATAGTCTTTATGGTAAAGGCATAATCCGCGCCGACGGCCGTAAGATCCACCCGCTATATCTCCTGCAGGTCAAGACGCCAGCGGAATCGAAGAATGAGTGGGACGTATTCAAGATCGTCGGCACAATACCAGCCGATAAGGCGTTCCGTCCGGTAAGCGAAGGCGGCTGCCCGCTAGTCAAGAAGTGAGCTGCCCCCTCAGCCTCAGCTCATGTCGGTTTTGGGTCATAAGCGGACATTTTGCGATGCGGGAGCAGTGCACTAGCCCATGTTCGCTTTGTGCCGATAGCGGACATCGTTTCATTCGATCACCTCATTGGCACGGGCAAGCAAATTGTACGGAATTGTAAGGCCGAGCGTCTTGGCGGTCTTGAGATTGACAATGATCTCGAACTTGGTCGACCGCTCTATCGGCAGGTCGCCTGGCTCTACGAACGTAGACGCGTGCCGGAACATGTCGGAAAAAGCGGTAGAGAAGATTGGCTCTGCGGCAGACGGCAAAGCTGTCGTGGCGGCAATGAAGTCAATACCCACAGACGATCCGCTCTTCGGCAAGGGCACGATCCGACAGGATGGTCGCAAGCTTCACCCAATGTATCTACTGCAGGTCAAGAGCCCTGACGAATCAAAAGGAGATTGGGATTATATGAAGATCGTCGCCACCATCCCGGCGGACAAGGCTTTTCGCCCGCTCGAGGAGGGCGGTTGTCCGCTGGTCAAAAAATAGATAATTGATGAAGCCGCGCTCGACCATCGAGTATATCACACCCGGTGCTTGCTAGGGCTGCTCATAAAAGCAGCCCTGGCGATGGGCGCAACAGCGTCAATAGAAAAGGCGAACAGAACGAGGTCGCCAATGAAAATGAATATGACGCAATCGTCTTGCGCTAACGCTCCAATGCGTCCAATCGACTTTGCCCCAGTGGATGTGATTTGCGAGCCGTCTGCCGATGACTCCCTTCGGCTTAGTTCGCGAACTCAGCTCGGTTCGTATGATTCCAGCTTGGCGAATCTGTTCCGTTCAGCAGTCGATCGTGAGGCAGGGCGAGTATTCCTTGCCGAACGTATTGGCGAGGGTTGGCGAAAAATAACCTACGAACAAGCGCGCCTCGTTGTTGATGCCCTGGCCGCAGCTCTGATCGAACGCGGCCTTTCCGCCGATCGGCCGTTGATGATTCTTTCTGGAAACGGCATCGATCATGCGCTTCTGATGCTCGCGGGTTTCACGGCGGGGATTCCGATTGCACCGATTTCGGTCGCCTATTCACTTCAAAGCCAAGACCATGGAAAGCTGAAATACATTGCTGAGCTGCTTACGCCTGGGCTTGTGTATGTCTCGGACACCGGACCGTTTGCCCGGGCGCTAGCGGCGATTGAAATACATGGCGCAGAGATTGTTGCAAGTCGGAACACGACAAATTTAGCGGCCACAACGGGTTTTGATGAGTTAGCCAAGATGCGGCCCACGCGTGCCGTAGACGAAGCGGCGGCGCATATTGACGGCGAAACAATCGCTAAGTTCTTGTTCACATCGGGTTCGACTGGCCTGCCAAAAGCAGTGATCAATACCCATCGAATGTTGACGGTTAATCAGCAAGCGATGGCACAGGTTTGGCCATTTGTCACTGAGGACGAGTTAGTACTGGTCGATTGGCTTCCCTGGAGCCATACATTTGGCGGCAACCACAATTTCAACCTCGTGCTTCGCCATGCCGGCACGCTTTACATCGACGCCGGTAAGCCAGTGCCTGCGCTGGTTGAGCATACCGTACGAAATCTTGCGGACGTCTCGCCCACAATCTATTTCAATGTTCCGGCCGGCTTCGCAGCGTTGCTACCCTATCTTGAAAAAGACATACCATTGGCAATATCGTTTTTTGCCAGACTGCGTTTAATTTTCTACGCGGCTGCCGCATTGCCTCAAGATTTGTGGTCGCGGCTGGAGGCCATTTCGGTGCGTGCAACGGGAATGCGCGTGCCAATGACGTCCTCTTGGGGAGCAACGGAGACGGCACCGGCAGTAACAACGGCTCATTTTGCGCTTGATCGAGCGGGGGTGATTGGCATTCCAATTCCAGGGGCACAATTAAAACTCCTGCCAAGCGGCCCCCGCTGGGAGGTGCGAGTAAAAGGTCCGAATGTTACGCCCGGCTATTGGCGCAGCCCAGATTTGACCGCAGCGGCATTTGACGACGATGGGTTTTACCGAATCGGCGACGCGGTCCGTTTTGCCGATCCAACTGATCCAGCTAAAGGTCTGATCTATGACGGCCGCATCGCTGAAGATTTCAAGCTTACCACTGGAACCTGGGTCCACGTGGGAGCCCTGCGCGTCGGCGTGCTCGCCGCAGTGTCACCGGTCTTGCAAGATATAGTTATCGCAGGAGAGGGGCACGATAGCGTGCGTATTTTGGCCTGGCTAAATCCCGGAGGTTGCCGCCAATTGCTCGGGGATGAAGCATCATCTGACGGTTCCGCCCTCGCGCGACATCCCGCTATCCGTCGCCACGTCTTGGAAGCGCTAAAGCGATGGAATTCCCAGAACACTGGCCATTCGACCCGTGTTCGATGTGCATTGCTTCTAGGAGATACACCATCGATCGATGCAAACGAGATCACGGATAAGGGATACATCAATCAGCGTGCCGCGCTCACACACCGTAAAACCGACATCGAACGTCTGTTCGTATCAGATTCGCACCCGCACATAATTATCGTCGACGATTGAACTAAGATGGAAGCGCACTCGCTTAATGAGAAAAAGATCGAATACCAAGCTTGCACTGACCCCGCGTCGTCCAGTTGCTTCACCTCCCGGTCGACTGGCCGTCGAGGACACTGAGCCTTCAGTCTTGCGCTGGTCGTGGCGTTATCTGCAGCACCAGCTATCAAGTGTTGGTGGCGGGCAACTTTGACTGATTTACAGGCAACGAAGGTAGCAGTATCACCCCACACGCCTATACAGGCATCAAGGCAGGATTTTGCTGCGTTGGGTTTAGAAATGTCGCCCGATTATTCCGCGCCGCCTTTGCCAGCCTCGCTAAAGGCCAATCTGTGGGGCGATGTCGGCGTCTTGTGGCTCGCACCCAGTAAGAAGCGCAATGCATTCGATGATCAGACGATTTTGGGCATCGAGACGTATTTCGCAAATATTGGACGCGGCATCAAAGCCGCCGTGCTTACCAGCGAAGGTGAGAGTTTTTCCACCGGGCTCGAGGTTTCTGAACTATCGAAGAGCGGGCCTAGCTGCGGCATCGAGCACTGGCGCTTGTGGCGCCGTGCCTTTGACAGTATCCAGTTTGGCAAAGTGCCAGTCGTTGCTGTGCTACACGGCGCCGTGGTTGGCGGCGGCCTGAACCTCGCCGCCGCGACGCATGTGCGCGTAGCCGAACATTCGGTTTTCTACACGCTGCCGGAAGAAAGCCTCGGCAACTGTCTCAACAGTGGCGCAGCCGCTCGGCTGACGCTGCTAATAGGGGCCGCCCGTGCGATGGATATGATGCTAACGGGTCGCACCTATTCGGCCGAGGAAGGCCAGGCTATGGGTCTCTCCACATATCTTGTCGATAAAGGAAAAGGGTTAGCCAAGGGTCTAGAATTAGCAGAGCGCATCGCCATCAATGCAAACTTTCCGCCTACTAGCAGTCCGCGCGGGTGATTCGACGATCCCGAGCGCTGCATAGACTCAAACTTAAACTTAAGGGAGCCATTTAATGGGAGAGGTGGTCGGCACGTGTTTGAGCGATGGCATCGCGGTGGTGCGCGTCGACAAGCCTCCGGTCAACGCAATGGACCAAAGCGTCCGCGCAGGCCTTAAGCGGGCATTTAGCGAATTGCGCGCAAAATCTGACGTTAAGGCGATCGTGCTCGCCTGCGCCGGCCGGACCTTTATCGCTGGTGCGGACATCAAGGAATTCGACACGGGTATTGCCGAGCCCGGCTATCACGAGGTTTTCCGCCTTATTGAAGACTCCCCGGTGCCTGTGATCGCTGCGATTCACGGCACCGCGCTCGGGGCTGGCACGGAAGTCTCGCTCGCCTGCCATTATCGCGTTGCCGCCGAGGGGGCTTCTTTAGGGTTGCCCGAGCTTTCGCTCGGTATCATTCCGGGCGCGGGTGGCACGCAGCGCATGCCGCGCGTGATTCCGTTCGAGGCGGCGGTGGAGATGATGCTCTCCGGCCGGCCGTTGCTCACAACCCAGGCCAAGGAACTCGGCCTGGTAGATCTGGTGGTCAAGGGCGACGTAACAGAAGGCGCCATGGCCTTTGCTAAAAAGCTCGTCGCCGCAGGCAAAGGACCGCGTAAGACGCGCGAGCGGCTGGTCATTGGCGCAGAAAAAATCGCGGAAACGCTGAAATCCAAACGCGCACAGGTGGCCAAAACCATGCGCAACCGCCTGTCCCCGATCAAGCTGCTCGAAGCATTGCAAGCCGCGGCCGAAAAGCCGTTCGACGAAGGATTGGAAGTCGAAAAGGCAGTGAGCGCCAGCCTGCAACAGGCGACCGAGGCGCGCGCGTTGCGACATTTGTTCTTTGCCGAGCGCGAGGTGCGCAAAATTCCCGGTCTTTCTCCCAGCGTGGCGCCGCGGCCGATCGCCCGAATTGGCCTCATCGGCGCCGGCACCATGGGCGGTGGCATCGCCATGACATTCGCCAACGCCGGCTTGCCCGTGACGATGGTTGACGCCAAGCAAGAGGCGCTCGACCGCGCCCGCGCCACGATCCGCAAAAACTACGAGCGATCCGCTTCCCGCGGCAGTCTCACTGCCGATCAGATGGAAGCGCGCATGAAGTTGATCACGCTTGCGCTCGATTATGCCGCGGTCTCAACGGCCGATCTCATCATCGAGGCGGTGTTCGAGAATATGGACTTGAAAAAAGAAATCTTTGTCAAGCTGGACCAAATCGCCAGGCCTGGCGCAATTCTCGGCACTAATACTTCGACGCTCGACATCGACGTGATTGCTGCGGTTACGAAGCGCCCACAGGACGTGATCGGCCTTCATTTCTTCAGCCCGGCGAATGTAATGCCGCTCCTAGAAATCGTGCAGGCAAAAAAGACGGCTGACGATGTGCTGGTGACTGCGCTAGAGATCGCAAAAAAGATGCGCAAGGTTGGCGTCGTGGCCCAAGTTTGTTACGGCTTCATCGGCAACCGCATGATGGATCCCTATGCGCGAGAGGCCGAGCATTGCGTCCTGGAGGGCGCGACGCCGGAAGAGGTGGATTCGGCACTGGAAGCTTTCGGAATGGCGATGGGCATCCTCGCCGTCTTCGACATGGCCGGAATCGACATCGGCCACCTCACCCGCGTGGCGCAAGGCAATGCCTTTGACAACGATCCTACCTACTATCGACCGTCCGCAATGCTGACCGAGCACGGCTGGCTTGGGCAGAAGGTTGGACGCGGCTACTACCGATACGAGGACGGCAAACGCGTCGTCGATCAGGAAGTCATCACGTTGCTTCATGCCGAAGGCAGGCGTCTCGGTGTGCCTCAACTCAAGGCGAGTGCCGAGGAAATTCGCGAGCGCTGTCTCTATGCAATGATCAATGAGGGCGCGCGCATCCTGGAGGAAGGTATTGCCTTTCGTGCCAGCGACATCGACGTCGTCTATACTTCGGGCTACGGATTTCCGCGCTACCGCGGCGGCCCAATGTTCTACGCAGATTCCATCGGCCTGAAAAAGATTTATGACCGCATTCTCGAGTTCCAGCGCTCGCTCGATTCGCGATACTGGCAACCCGCCCCATTATTGGAAAAGCTGGCTAAGGCTGGCTCTTCCTTCGGCCAGTGGCAGGAAGAACAAGCCCGCTAGCTGAAAGGTAACTCGATGAACAAAGCGTATGTTCCTTACGGCACGTATTGGTCCACGCCCTTCGCAAAGTGGCAGGGCTCGCTAGGTCATCTTCACAGCATGAAGCTCGCGGCCAATGTCGCGCGTGATACGCTAGCGGCCAAGAAGTTTCCCATGGATGCGATCGACCTCGGCATTCTCGGTATCACGATTCCTCAACCGAGTAGTTTTTTCGGTCTACCTTGGGTGACTGGGATGATTGGAATTCCCAATGTGCCGGGCCCCACCGTGAGCCAGGCGTGCGCCACGAGCGTGCGTGTCTTGCAGATGGCGGCGGACGAGGTCGAACAGGGATCGGCCACCTGCGCGCTCGCGGTGACCACGGACCGCTGTTCGAATGGCGCAACGCTCATTTATCCCAATCCAACCGGACCGGGAGGTACAAATCTCACTGAAGCGTGGGTGCTCGATAACTTTAACAATGATCCTTTCGCCATGAACGCCATGATTGACACCGCCGAAAACGTCGCCATGCGTTATCAGATTACCATGGCCGAGCAGCATGCCATCGTGCTGCGGCGCTACGAGCAATATCAGGACGCGCTCGCCAATGACCGCGCTTTTCAGCGCCGCTACATGGTCGAGGTGCCAATCACCGACGCAAATTTCCGCAAGCTTACGGGCACGCTTGCCGGCGATGAAGGCGTGTTCGGAATTACGGCTGAAAGCCTGGCTAAGCTGAAACCGGTGAAGCCGAACGGCACCGTCACCTTCGGTGGCCAGACGCATCCCGCCGACGGCAATGCCGGCATGATCGTGACTACAAAGGAGCGCACCGCCGAGCTGGCCCAGGATAAGTTCATTGAGGTGC
>JBARNC010000368.1:0-11855 GCA_049802775.1 Pseudolabrys sp.
TAAGCGAATCATCGATACTCGCTCTCCGTCCTCGTCGTCGCCACGGCAAGACATGGAGGCGCTAAATGAGTTCCCCAACCGCTGAGCAGCTCTCTGTGGAGTCAGGTACGGCAGAAGACATTTGCAAAGTCTTGGAGGAGACGGTTCTCAGATATTTTCCTCCTAAGATTGAGATCATTGATCCATTCCTATTTGCTGAAGACGACGCCGCACAAAAACCCTCACTGACCCCTAATGAGCCAACAGCGGCCATGCCCAACGCGGCTTAAGCCAAACTTATCAATGCCATTCACCTGTTACCGTCCCAGTAGTGCGGTAGGCGCATTCGTAGGCCTACCGCGTGAGTTACGCACACGCCACAACATGCAGCAGATATAGGCCGAAAGCAGACCGAATGGGAGCCTCGCACATTGACCGAAAGCCGCGGCACGGTTCACTTTATCCGCAGCCAAAATGCCGTCAGCCCAGGCCCAGAAAATTCCATTTTGTGGAGCAGACTCTGCCACTGAAGATCTGCTGCCGGAGCCAAGCGACGCCGAGCTCAGGGTAATCGAATTGGAGACCGAACTCGCTACCTTGCGGCAGGAAGTCACACATCTGCGCTGTGCATTGAGGGCCGCCGCAACTGTGCTAGCGCCGTATAACAACCGACTGAATGGCCGATGAACCCAAATGTCGGACAGTTTGAGATCGAACAGATCCAGCAGATGGCGGATGATTTCGAGATGTATCTGGACAATGCGGTGATGCTCTATTGCCAAAGCCAAGGACCAATGCCGCCGCAAGTGTTCCGCTCGTTGCTGGTGTTACTGCGATATTGCGATGAGGAAGGCGATCTCGCAGAGCGGCAAGGCAAAGGCGAAGACATCAAAGACCACATCGCCTTCGAGATCAGAAGGCTAGCTCACTGGGCAACATCAATTCCTGGCCGGTTGGAGCCTTCTTGTCACAGCGGCGGTATGGGATAGACCCGCAAAGGCTTTAGGAAGGCCGTACTGAGCGGCTCAGAAGCCTTCTTTGAGACGATCCCCTCAAGGCCAAGCTTGCAGACAAGGTCGCCGTACTAGGGTCTCAGTAAGGGCGGCCGCTTGGATCCAACATACTTCATGCACTCATCCCATTGCTGGGTGCCGGGATAGAAGCCGTATTTTCGGCAGGCAAATATATTCTGATCGGCGTCTTTATCAGATGTATTCTGCTCGGCGTCTGTATCCCAGGGGTTGCCAAACAGCAGTGTCCTGGTCTCGCGCTCATTGGTGCAGCAAGACAAAAGCAATGCCAGGCCGACAACGGCAAGGTTTCTTTTCCTGCGTCCCAAAAAAGCTATCAAAACAAAATTCCCCACGGTTGCGCGATTATAACACCCTCGCCAAATCCCGACGCGGCGGTCAGCACGGATACCGGAGCGGGCTCTCTACTAAACACATCGTCGAATAATTCTCAGGGGTGCTCAACGCCAGAAGTCCTTGACGTGTGGGCGATAGCTCGGTGTATCTCACCGTGTGCTGAATATTCTTGTGCCCGAGGTATTGGCAGCCGTTAGCAATGGGTTTCACAGCGGGCAACGAAAAAGGCCCCGCCCGTGACTCAGCGGGGCCCTCCAATGAGTTTTTGACTCCGGTAGCTTACATCACCAGGCCGGTCAGTTCGACCGCCTGTGTAAAAGTCCCACTAGCAAGCACAAGCGCTAGATTGCCAAGGCAAATCACGACAAGCACCAGTGCGAGTGTCAAGGCGTCCCGTTTGTCCTTTGCTTGCGCTGTGGCCTTAGAGTTAGCGGGCGTTACTAAGATGGACATAGTTACCTCCCGAATTGCCTTGTCTGCAAACTAGGAAGGAACGAGAGTGCCCTGTGTGAAGGGGGTCACAGAACGACTGGATTTTTACGCGCACGAACGCGCCTCTCGTTTTCCAAGCCTTTGGTCTTTTGGTTCCGGTCACGCACCGATTTCTGAGCGGCGAGAAAATTCCCCCAGAATATTTTTATATTCCGAGAATATTTTTAAATTCCCGACAAAAAGGGTGGTCGCTGATACCCAATCGATACCCCGAGAGGGATTTTAGGGTATCAAATCTCTGCTAAGTGTTGGTCGGGGCAGCAGGATTCGAACCTGCGACCTTCTGGTCCCAAACCAGACGCGCTACCAGACTGCGCTATGCCCCGACGAACGCCGGTTCGATACACGCTTCGATATAGCCCGGCAAGCAAGCCTCAGCGGGCGTTGAAAATCGGCGAGGCAACTCGGTCGCCCGGCGCGATACCGAGTTTCCAGGTGGTCCCACCTATAACTTCCAAAACAGCTCGCACGGGCCCTCCAGACGGTATCAGCCGTGTCGATAGCGGCTCTGTGTTTTCTTCAATGCGTAAAATCCGTCCGTCTCCACGGATGAAGATCATGTCCAGTGGAATATAGGTATTCTGCATCCAGAAACTGACGTCCTGATCGCGGTGGAAATCGAACAACATGCCGCGGCCTTCTGGCAGCTTCTTGCGATACATGAGCCCCTTCGCCCTGTCGGCATCGTTGTCGACGACCTCGACCGCGAAGATATGCACGCCGGTCTTGCTGGCAATCTCAAGCGTCTGCTGTGCAGCCGGCCGGACCGGGCCAGCGGCGATGAATAGTCCGAAGAGGATGAAAGCGATGTAGCCAAGGGCGCGCATATGCCCGCCTTTACGCGGCCCCAGCCCCAGCGGCAATCGGAAAATCGGAGAGCTAGTGGGAAGCAAGCCCCAGCGGCCCGCCGTCGGGCCGAACCTCCGCTGCCATCAGGCCCTTTGGCCCCGGCCCAAACCGGACCAAGACCGTCTGCCCAGGCCGCAGCTCGGCAATGCCATAGCGGCGCAGCGTCTCCATGTGCACGAAGATGTCGGGGGTCCCTTCGCCACGCGTCAGGAAGCCGAACCCGCGCAGACGGTTGAACCATTTGACCTGGGCGCGCTCAAGCCCACTGGTGGGCGTTACCGTCACATGGGTACGCGGCGGCGGCATTTGTGCCGGATGCACCGCGGTACTATCGTCCATCGATACAATCCGGAACGCTTGCAGCCCCTTGGGGCGCTGCAGCACCTCGCAGATGACCCGCGCACCCTCGTAGGCGGTCTGAAAGCCGTCGCGCCGCAGGCAGGTCACGTGTAGGAGAATGTCGGGCATCCCATTGTCAGGGACGATAAACCCAAAGCCCTTCGAGACATCGAACCACTTGATGACGCCAGTCAGCTCTATGAGATTGGTCGCCGTCTCATCGACGAGTTCTCTGACCGTTCCTGGCCGAAGATTTGTACCTGACATCTTCGATTCGATCCCGTCCGACGCCTTGACGCCGCACCCCGTCGCCTTGCTGGCGCCTCTTGATGGGCGCTTGGACGAATCTTGTGGAAACGAAGATAACACCCGCCCTTAAACGGCAAAGAGCAAAATGTGCTTGCGCACAGCTCTATGCACAACACAGCGCACGGCGAATCAGCGGGCGATGAAGGGACCGAGCGCATCGCCGATGTCGTTTCGCACGACCAGATCGGCAAGATCATCGAACTCGGTGGGCTCGCGGTTGATGATTACGAGTGCTGCACCATTACGCTTGGCCATCAGCGGGAAACCCGCCGCCGGCCACACCACCAGCGAGGAGCCAACCGCTAGAAAGAGATCACAACTCCTAGTCAACTCCTCAGCGCGCTGCATTGCCTCGGGGGGCATTGCCTGCCCGAATGAAACAGTCGCGGTCTTGATGTAGCCGCCGCAGGCGCAATCCGGAGCGTGCTGCCCTGATGTCTCAAATTTTTCCCTTACCCAGGAAAGTTCGTAGCGCTTGGTACAGTCGAGGCAGATGGCATAGGTCGTGTTGCCATGCAATTCGATGACGTCCGATGCTGCGATGCCTGACGCCTGGTGGAGATTGTCGATGTTCTGGGTAATCAGTGCGGGGCTCTTGCCCGCGCGGTAGAGACTTGCCAGCGCTTGATGGCCGCGGCCGGGCTTGGCCGCAGCAAAATTCTCTTCCATGGCGAAGCGCCGCCGCCAGGCCTCGTTGCGCATCTCCTGGCTCGCAACGAATGCATCGAAAGGAATTGGCTGGTTCTTGGTCCATAATCCGTCGGGCGAGCGGAAATCCGGAATCCCACATTCGGTAGAAATTCCCGCGCCGGTGAATGGGACGATCGCCGAGGCGTCCTCGATGAGGTCGCGGAGGCGCGAAACCGCGGTATCGAGATCAGTGGCGATCATTTCTGTATAGTGGTCCCCCTCTGTCAGACAATCAGTGAGGTTTAGCCTATGCGATATCTGCACACCATGCTGCGCGTCCGTGATCTCGATACGGCGCTCGATTTCTATTGCAACAAGCTTGGCCTGAAAGAAACCCGCCGCCGGGTCGACGAGAAAAATCGCTACACTTTGGTGTTCCTGGCCGGTCCGGAAGATGAGAAGCTAGTTGAGGCGAGTAAAAAGGCTGGGCGCCCGGGTCCTGAGGTAGAACTTACGTACAACTGGGATACCGAGGACTATGGCGAGGCGCGCTATTTTGGCCATCTCGCTTATGAAGTCGATGACATCTATGCCACCTGCGAGCGTCTGATGAAGGCCGGAGTCACCATCAACCGCCCGCCGCGCGACGGCGTTATGGCTTTCGTGCGTTCGCCCGACAGGCATTCGATCGAGCTGCTGCAAAAGGGCGCCGCCAAGGCCGCGCAGGAACCGTGGAAATCGATGCCAAACACCGGCAAGTGGTAAGTCCCGCTCGCTTGCCGCTCGCAGCTAAGCTCATTATACCCCCGGAGCTTGGCCGATCCTCGCGCGCTTTCTGCGCGCCTTGCGCCCTTCGTCTAGAGGCCTAGGACACCGCCCTTTCACGGCGGTAACAGGGGTTCGAATCCCCTAGGGCGCGCCAATAAAATAAGGCACTTCCTGCACAGCCTCCGTGTCCAACTGGTGTCCAATATCCGGGGACGCGATCCATCGATCAGCGCATGGGCGGGGCTATACGCACCGCTACGTGCCATGTAGTGAGTAAGCGGACATCCGACTTGGCTGTGTGGGCAAGTTCATAGTGCTTGGACCGGTCCTGCGGTAAGATTTGGGGTCTACCAGGACGACCGGCTATGGCTGGTAAGATTTTCATCAATTATCGCCGAGATGATTCAATCGGCATGGCCGGTCGGCTGCATGATCGGCTCGCGCAGGAGTTCGGCCGCGACAACCTCTTTATTGATGTTGATAACATTCCGGTCGGGGTCGACTTCGTGACGCATCTCAACGACCAGGTGGCTGCGTGCGATGCCATGCTGGTTGTTATCGGTCCCAACTGGCTAACGGCGAAGGATGAAGCGGGACAGCGTCGTCTCGATCAGCCGGACGATTTTGTCGCAATCGAAATCGCTGCGGCGCTTGCCCGCGACATTCGTGTCATCCCTGTTTTAGTCGACGGGACACGCATGCCGAGGGCGAGCGAGGTACCGGATGCCTTGAAGCCGCTCGCCCGCCGCCAGGCCGTCGAAGTGCGCCACGCGCATTTCAGTAAAGACGCCGAAGCGCTCCTCGCAAGGATGGGCGAGGCACTCGGTGACAGGGCGTTAGTTTCAGACGGGCGCGAGGCAATCGGTGACAAGGCGCGTGAAACGGGTCGCTGGCGCGTGCGGCCCGTGTTGAAAAAACATGTGATCTCAACCGCAATTGGATTGGTGATTGGCTTCCTAGTATTGGCCTGGCTACAGCCACTTACTTCAGGGGGGGTAAGCCTATTGCTCTTACTTATTGTTACGGTTGCCAATGCGGGCGCACTTTTGATCCCCCTAAAAGCAGACAAACTCACGAAAGTACTATGAGGAAAAAGAAAACATCAAAAAATAGCGCCGTTAGATGACTTGGGAGCAGTTCGATGCGAGTTTTGTTCGCGGTCGCGGTTCTATTATGTGGGATTGCTTGCATCGGCGAGGCGGTAGCTCAAGTTTGCGGCGACCGTGATTGCAATAGATGTCTCGTTTATGTTCGCGGCGAGTGCGTTAAACGTGGCGCTGATCCAGCTTGTGAGGCTCGCAAAAAGAAATGTTTGGAGCAGCGGAAATTTGACACGCCTGCGTCAAGACGGGCGCCTAATGTCAAATCGGCACCAAAAAGCGTTGCCCCTCGGGGCCAACCGCAACCTCCAACTAGCGGTGACCGCGCGCCTTATGTCAGATCGGCACCAAAAAGCGCTGCCCCTGGGGGCCAACCGCAACCCCCAACTAGCGCTGGCGGCGCGCCTAATGTCAATTCGACACCAAAAAGCGTTGCCCCTCAGGGCCAGCCGCAACCTCCAACTAGCGGTGACCGCGCGCCCGGTGCGGGTGGGGCCAGTCCCCCGGCACCCCGCCTCGTACCTGCACGAATATATTTGCGCGCCGCCGACATACCGCCACCCTCAATTGGTGCATATGGCGTCGTGGCCCTTCGTTCCAAACCGACACCGGCAAATCGTCAACGACTACTCAGGACGTGCATTGCCTACCGCGCGAGCCTGCCGCCACAGAATACGTTGCCTAGCAATATCCCCCTAAGCAATCAAATGCTCACGATCTGGCCCCTCGACGAACCAGATGCAAGCGAAGCATTGAAGGATGACTGCGATTTTGCAGTGGACCATTACGATCTGGCTGGCGGGATTTTAGCAATCCAAGATGCATCACGTCATCAGGGAGTTAATCTCGAAGGGATTGGGCCATTCTTGATCGGATGGTCTCCCTCAAATGCCCGCGGCGTGCCGGACAAAGTGGTCCTTATTTTCGATCTGTCTTCTTTGGAAAGTCAGGCTAGTCTCGACGAAGCTTTTGTGATTTGGCAGAAAAGGATAGTCGAAAATCCTGCCTTGTGGACCTCAGGCTTTTCGGTCCAAAAAATTCGACTAGCCTTGCGCGATTTCGTTGACCATTACGGAACGGACGTAGTGAAGTTTTGGGGAGGTAAGAATTAGAGTTACCTTTGGGTCATTAGCGGACATTCTGACCGGTTTGCGCAATGTGCGCTTTACCGCCAAAAGCGGACATTCATGAGCACGATCAGCATGTCCGCTTTGTGCCAATAGCGGACATTGTGCCTCAAAAGAAAGTCCGCCTCGCGGCGGCCTTTGCGGCAGCTGCCTCAATTCCCGATGACCATAACCCAGTAACGCTTGCCGTCGCGTCCTACCGCGCTTGCCACGGCCTTGCATCCCGACAGTCTCATGTTGGCCGCATGGCCAGATGAACCCCACCACAACGCAATGGCTTGCTGCTTTGTATTGACGCCGTAGGCTACATTTTCGGCTCGCGCTCCACGCCGTGAGCGGCTTGCGAAGCCGTTGTGATCCATGCTGCCGCGCCGCGCCATGTCGCTGGCGTGCTCCTGGGCAAGTGCTTGCATCGTTGCACAACTTGAGTGAGCCGATGCTGGCGTAAGCAGCATCAAGACCAATGCGGCTGAAACGCGCCTCATCCATCCCCCTCTGTTGGCACTATGCCCCCGGCGTGTGAGCAGCGGTTGGTCAATGTCTGCTCTTACACCAATAGCGGACATTCCGCCCGGCGAGCAGCATGTCCGCTTTGTGCCAAATGCGGTTTAGCTTGGGAACCTGAGTAAGTGTTATTCTTCTAGCAGCAGAATTGGCAATAGGACCTGCACCATGCTGAAAACTCGAATCCTGGTTGTGATGCTTGTCTTTCCTCTCGCGCTCTTCACCGGCGCTTCGGCCTTACAAGCTGCTGATTGTGAGGACACGGTGGGTCGGCATATGGTCGGCGAAGCTCTGTTGGCCGCACATTTTGTGGCTCTCGCGGAAAAAGCAGGTATGACGCGCGACGCAATTAATGCGATTTTAAAAAGCGTCGCTGAAAGATCGGCCATACAGGACTTCTGGATCACCGACCCTGCGGGCCACGCTTACTTGACCAATACCGGAGTGGACTTCACTTTTAGCCCGAATGAGCCGAAAGCATCGCCATCGCTAAGAGTTATGATGGAATCGCCGACATGCTGCTTTTAGACAGCCATCGGCCGGGGGACAGACAGATAGGTGCGCTTGGTATAACCCACAGCTGGGTGATCGACAGGAAGATCGTAGAGAGCGTGCGTATTCCCGTTATTATCGCTGGCGGACTGGGACCCGACAACGTTATCGATGCCATAAGGGCAGTACGGCCGACGGGCGTCGATTCAAAGACTAAGACTGACAAGGATGACGGAAGCCACACCAAGGACTTGCAAAAGATAAAGCGATTTGTTGCGAGAGCAAAATCGCGACAAAACAATGAAGGCGAGCCGCGTCGAGCTGATGCCGGTCGGGGTGATGGGCTGCCAACTTCGTTTATCTTGTCAAAATATTAGCGGACATTCTGTGATGTCCGCGCGATGTCCGCTTTACCCCCGAAAGCGGACATTAGTGGCTACGGTTGGCAGCGCCCGCAAGGCAGGGTTCCGACGCGAATTAGGACTACTTGATTATGTCCGCAACTATGTTCTGCGGCGATACGACCACGATCTGATTCTCGGTGATAAAGAATTTGTATGTTCTGACTTGCGGTACCTTCTCGGCCACGAGAGGTGGAAAGGTCTGCAATTCGATATTTGGTGGTACTTTCTCGCCAATCCTGATCTCGCTGCTGCGGGGCACTTGCTCGATATGCATGTCCTTCAGCACTATTTCTTTAATAACGTGGTCTTGCTCAGCAGTGAGTTGGATCAACCGCCGCGGAATCGACTCTTTATCGTCCGAGGGGACTTGGGCAATGGCGCCGCCGACCAAAAATCCGGCTGTCAACGCCATAGCCAACGCTGTTCGCTTCATAACCGACCCAATCCATCTTAACGCTCAATGGTGCCTCGTGACAACCACGTCTGGGCTCTGGCTGTTCCATTGGGGGGACCAAGGTGTGGCGAGGGTGTTGTTGGGTCGACAGGACCATTCCCAAATGACTCGAGAATTTCGATGACCCCCGTGCATTCAAACCTTGCGAGCGTGATGCTTCGCGTGGCCGCTTTGGCGTTGACGATTTTTGTTTTTAGCGGTGGGGACGGCAACGCGCAGAGCCGAGCCACCCAGGGGTCGGCTTCGAACGACGGCCCCTTCGGCCAATTGGCGGGGAGCTGGTCCGGCTCCAGGACCGTCGATTTGTCCCATGGCAGGCACGAGCCGAGCAAATGCCGAGCTTCCTATGATGTGCTAGAGGAGCAAAACAAGCTTCAACTCAATATTCATTGCGCGAGCGACAGCTATGATTTCGATCTGCGCGGCAGCGCGACCTACGCCGCCGGCGCGATCACAGGCACCTGGAGCGAGTCGACCCGCAATGCCGCCGGAACCCTGTCCGGCAAGGTTGAAGGCGTCGGCTTTCAGGTCGTCGCCAAGGGACCGACATTCACCGACAATCTGAACTTGGTGACGCGTGGCGACAAGCAGTCGGTCACGATCAAGTCGCAAGACGCGCAGGCCGACGTGCGGGGTGCGACAATCACTTTGCAGCGTGGATAGCGTGGATCCTGCGCTGAACTACTGGCGGCGTTATCACCACCATCTGTTTGAAATCCGCGCGGCGTCGTCTGCTCGCGCCGCATGGCTACTTATCATGGCTCCTTATGATGTCCGCTCCTCCTACGGACTATCGGGTCGAGCTCAATCGAGGCGATGTTTCGCAGGCCGTAAAGATTGGAGATTGAGTGATGAAAATTGAAAATGCCCAATGGCAACTTCTACTTCATCCACTTCGTGCTGTTAATTTTTTACGCCCCAAGGCCGAATCAAAAACGCCGGAAACAGCGCGTCACATCCCGCGTAATCAACTCGAAGCCGTAATGGACGGCGCCGTGGTCGCTATGCGCGAGTTAACAGAGTTCGCCAAACGCGCCAAGTCGCGGCTAGGCGACGATCACCCAATCGTGCAAGATGACCTCCTAGAACTTTTGCGCATGCTCCGTGACGCGCAGAAGCGAATCGATGCCCAAATAGAGTCCGACATCGGCAAATCCACCGACACCCGCGACACCGAATGGAACAGGCAATTCTATAACGTGTACATCGCGCCTGTCAGTCAGATGGCCGACTCGCCGCAGGCGATTGTCGACTTCACGCTCGCGGCTTCAAACAACGGAGCCAAAGACGCGAAACTGCTGTACGACCTAGTAGTAGCCGAAATGGATGTCGCGATTGCCCGCTTTAACGTGACCTTGAGCCTCATTACGAAACAATGGGACGCCCGACCGAAATGACGGGCACCGATGCTAAGATTATTTCTCCTTACCCAGTCCAGTGCCACTACGCTGATAACTCACGTCATTGAACAGCGGTTGGTCATCATCCGCTGTTCATCCAATAGCGGACATTCGCGGGTGTCATTGGAATGTCCGCTTTGTGCCAAAAGCGGACATTCGCAGCACACCGGCTTTAGGCTTTCATCTTTTCTCGTGGTTGCCATACCGGGCTACGGATCGCACGGCCCATGCCCCACCAAACAAGCCCTCCAAGTCCGGACAGACTAAGTGATAGAATATCGAACGCCGGTGAAACTTCCTCAGCCATGCCGATTGCAACAGCCGTTGCTATGCTCGCGCCGCGATGGCGAATGAAAATCCCTGCCGCCGTACACAGGATAACCTTTGGCCAACTCAGCAAGAGGCCGAGCATCAATAACAAGATGAACTCGCTTGGATCTGGCCAGTTTTTGGGGACATTGCGTGCCCGCGTCTCGTCGGCTTCCGCTGCGGCCACATCGCCAAGAGTGCGGTAGATCCGCGCTCGATTGAGGTAGAGGCCTTTTGAGTTGGGAGCCACTTCGATCGCTGCATTGAGATCGGCGAGCGCACTCGTGTTGTCACCGCGCACATGGTGCAGCATGGCGCGTCCTTCCCAGAACCTGCCATCCTTAGGTGAGCGCTTGATTGCTTCGTCGTAATCGGCGAAGGCACGATCAAAGTCCCCCATCGCGCGATAGGCCTCCGCACGCTCGGTCAGAATGTACACGTGCGCAGGCAAGAGTTCGCTACGCTTGGTCAAGCTCGGTATCGCCTCAGCGTAGCGGCCATGCTTGAGCAAAATCTCGTAGCGCACGCGGTGACCAACCTCCCAATCGGGATAGAGATTAGTCACAGTGTTGTAGTCAGCAAGGGCAAGGTCATCCCGGCCACTTTCCTCATACGCAGCGCCTCGATTGATATAGGCAACTCGCATCTGCGGCTCGAGCCGGATTGCTTCTGTGAGATCTGCAATAGCGCGTTCGAACTGCCGCAATTGGGTTAGTGCGTCGCCCCGCACATTGTAGGCCCTGGCAGATCTTGCATCGATCTTGAGCGCTTCAGTTGCATCGGCAACCGCTTCTTTCCACTTGCTGTTGCTATGATGCTGCTCCGCGCGGGCAATCAGCTCGTTGGCTCGGGCACTCTCGGCCTTCTCACGTTCCGGGGTGGCTGAATTGAGTCGCAGCGTTATCCGCAGTGCGCACGCGGTGCACAAGATCGTCGGTCGCGCCAATGCACGACAACGTCCCCGCCAGGACCGCTATCGAAGCAACCAGAATACGACGCAACGATCCCCCCACTAACCCTCTCTCGCATGTACCGCACCACCCGCGCTATTGGAAGCCGGCTGAGAGCTTAAATCTGGATGGCGCAGAGGTTTGACGGGCGGTTTGAGATTCCGCTTTGGGTCACAGTCACAGGCGGACATTCCGCAGTGCAATCGCCATGTCCGCAAAAACCGGATTTTTTCCCTAGCTCAATAATTCAGGTTTCTAGAACCTATCTCAAAATTGCTGACCGCTGTCGATCAGATATAAATGGGAAATGATTCGGCTCACCGACGAGCAGTGGGAACGTATCCGGGATCATTTTCCGGAGGAGCACATTGCCGATGGACGT
>JBARNC010000369.1:0-3333 GCA_049802775.1 Pseudolabrys sp.
ACCGATGGGAATCCTAGCGATCAAAAATGAATGGGACTTCGATGGAAACGCGATCACGCCCAAGCCAGGTAGGTGGCCACGAGCTTTCGTGGCGGCGTGGGCAACCAATGTCCGCTATTGGGGGTAAAGCGGACATGGCGTTTTGCACTGCAAATGTCTGCTTATGACCCAAAGCGGACATTGGCTGTGCACTGCGGCAATGGTTATTGATGCCGGTTTGAGCCCCTATCAAAATACGCGTTTAAGCCAATACAATCCTGTCTCCTGAGCCTTGGGAGCGGATATGCGACGGCGCGAATTCATCACGCTCATTGGCGGCGCGGCAGCGTGGCCGATCATGGTGCATGCGCAGCAGCCGGATCGGATGCGGCGAATTGGCGTACTCATGTTCTTTACCGAGGACGATCCGCAATCAAAGTCCCGCATCGCAGCCTTAATCGAAGGGTTACAGCAACTCGATTGGAACGTTGGCCGTAACGTTAAGCTAGACGTTCGTTGGGACGCGGCTGACGTCGCACGCTCTCGCAGATACGCAGCGGAGCTTGTTGCGCTTGCGCCCGACGTAATTCTGACCGCTGCCAGCCCAGCCACGGCAGCGATGCGAGAGACGACAAGCACCATCCCAATCGTGTTCGTGGCGGTAACCGACCCAGTGGGCGCTGGTTATGTAGTAAGTCTCGCGCGACCCGGTGGTAATGCGACCGGATTTACGTACATCGAATACGGTATGAGCGGGAAATGGCTGGAATTACTCAAGGAGATCGCACCCCGCGTTTCGCGAGCAGCAATTCTTCGGGATTCCACGGTAGCTGTCGGAATCGGCCAGCTCGGTGCAATTCAATCTGTGGCGCCGTCTCTTGGATTGGAGACCATCCCGATGGACGTCCGCGAGGCAGGCGAGATTGAGCGTACCATCTCGGATTTTGCACGTACCCCGAATGGAGCCCTGATCGTAACCGCGGGCACAGGAGCGCTCGTGCATCGTAAATTGATCATCGCTCTGGCGGTCAAGCATAGGCTGCCCGCTGTGTACTTCCAAACCACTTTCGTCAAAGACGGTGGTCTGATCTCCTATGGGCCCGATGCGGTCGCCCAGTATCGACAGGCGGCGTTATACGTTGACCGCATCCTCAAGGGCGAGAAGCCCGCAGACCTGCCAGTGCAGTCACCGACCAAATTCGAGCTATCGATCAACCTTACGACCGCCAAAGCACTGGGCCTCATAATTCCGCCATCGCTGCTCGCCCGCGCCGACGAGGTGATCGAATAGCGACAAAAACTAAAATTGTTCCCATGTCCGCTTTGGGTCAAAAGCGGACATTGAGGGGTCTCACGCCCGACCCTCCCAGTATGCTAGTTTGAACCGGTACGATGCCCTGTCCTTAGCCTCGGGGGAGGCAATGAGACGGCGCGAGTTCATCACGTTGATCGGCCGCTCGGCAGCGACATGGCCGCTTACGGCCCTCGCGCAGCAGGCAGCAATGCCAGTGGTGGGCTATCTCAGTGGCTATGCGCACGACGAGGGCGAATCCCGGGCGGCCGCGTTTCGTCGGGGCCTGCAAGAATCCGGCTACGTCGTGGGCCAAAACATTGCGATCGAATACCGCTGGGCGGAAGACCAAATTGGTCGGTTGCCCGCACTGGCGGCCGATCTCGTTCAGCGTCATGTGACTGTGATTGCTGCGACCACTACTCCGGGGGCACTCGCGGCACAGGCGGCGACCACGACCATTCCGATCGTCTTTGAAATGGCTGCCGACCCGGTCCTGCTTGGCCTCGTCACTAGCCTAAACCGGCCGGGCGGCAATGTTACGGGCGTGACCAATTTGATCATAGAGATTACGCCAAAGCGGTTGGAATTGCTGCATGAACTTCTTCCAACTGCGAGTGTTATGGCCCTTTTGGTCAACCCAGCCGATCGCGCTCTAGCCCAAGTCCAAGCGCGCGAGGTTCTCTCGGCAGCCCGCGGCCGCGGGCTTAAGCTCCACGTCCTCAATGCCAGCACCGAACGAGAGTTCGATGGAGTTTTCGCGGACGTGAAGCGTTTGGGGGTAGGCGGGCTTGTGATTGGCGCGGGCTCGGTCTTCATTCGCAGTCTCAACAAACTAGCCGCCCTGACCGTTCGGCACGCCGTGCCCGCGATCTCTCTATACCGTGACTTTCCTGTTGGTGGCGGTCTGATGAGCTACGGACCGGACGTATTGGAAAGCTACCGGTTGGCCGGCACTTATACCGGCAGAGTTCTCAAGGGGGAAAATCCTGCTGAATTGCCTGTCCTGCAGGCGGCCAAGTTTATTTTGGTCATCAATCTCACGACGGCCAAGACGCTCGGCATCAACGTGCCTCCGTCGATGCAGGCGCGTGCGGATGAGATGATCGAATAAAGAGGCGCGATGTCCGCTTTTGGCACAAAGCGGACATACCGAGTTGCACCGCACATGTCCGCTATTGGGGGTAAAGCGGACATCGGGCTAACCCGCCGCACTGGCCATCGCGTGCCCGTTTCACGCCGCCATCACACGACCCGGCTTGCTGGTTGCCCGATTTCACCCGAAGGTCGGCCGGCAAGCCTGTCGCTTATTGCATCCGTGGTTCTACATCCTGCGCATCGCTGCGCAGATCGGATGCAAACGGGAAAGGCGTATTGATCATCCGCAGCACAAAGGATGGCTGTGCGACGATGCTGGCGACGGCGGCGGGCATCTCAATGGGGACATGCGGCGGCGGGATCGCCTAGCGTATGATCCCCGCGGCGGCTCGGCGCCGCCCAGCATTGAAGGGGGCTTATATGTTGCTTCAGCAATTGGCTTGGCTTGGCGCTGCCATGAGCGGCGTCGGCGTCATGTTTAGTTTCATCTACTTCGCCATCGAGGCTCGCCACAACACCCGCGCTGTGCGGGCCTCCGCTTTCCAGCAGGTGATCAATTCCTTCGCCGGAATGTCCTTTGAGCTTGCGCGGGACAAAAACCTCGTCGACCTGCTCGTGCGCGGCTGGCGGGATTTCGCCGCCCTCGACGAGGTGGAGCGGACCCAGTTCACCTATATGATGGTCAGCTACTTGCGTCGGGCTGAGAGCGTGTTTTTCCAAACTGAAATTCACACGCTGCACAGCGAGCACTGGTCGGGAATCCGCAACAGTCTTCAGGCAATCATGACGCCGCCGGGCGCGCGAGACTGCTGGAGCGGAATGAAAGACCGGATGAATCCCGAGTTCCGCAATTTCATCGACAAGCTGATTGCCTCACCGGCTTGAGCCTCGGTGCGGTCGCGCCGGGCACGATGAATGTCCGCTATTGGCCCAAAGCGGACATCGCTAGTTGCACCGCACATGTC
>JBARNC010000370.1:0-3688 GCA_049802775.1 Pseudolabrys sp.
CTCTGCGCATGCGGAGCTATTTGGCAATAGACGGAAGATGACGGCCTATTAAACGCTCGCCCAAGCGCTTTCAGCGATCCCCCTCTCTCCCAGCGACTCCACAGCTCCGTCTTCTCTACCGCAGTGATCCCTCGCTGTACACTCCATCTTTTCCCTCAAAGATGAAGTGTTGCGTCGACCGGTTGAGACCACCACCCAAAGCGGACATTGGCTGGCGTGATGCTTGGTCAATTCAACGCGTGTCAAAAATGGAAGCTTTTCCTGCGGGGGCGTCGGTATGGATTGGCTTTCTATTGCCCAGATTGTCACGCTCACAACAATCGCAAACGGAACGCCCGTATTGGCTCAAAGGCTGTTTGGAAAGCTGGGATCGCAGCCTCTCGATAACGGTTTTCAATGGTTCGACAGTAGGCCGCTCTTTGGCCACTCTAAGACTATTCGCGGCGTTGTCATTGCGGTGCTGATCACTTCTGCTGCATCGTCTCTGCTCGGCTTGTATTGGACCGTTGGGTTGACCGGCGCCTTAGCGGCGATGGGCGGCGATCTGCTGTCGAGTTTTGTAAAGCGAAGACTAGGTCTGGCCATAAGCAGCCGGGCGACCGGTTTGGATCAGATTCCTGAAAGTTTGCTGCCTGCACTCGCTTGTGCTTCGAGCCTGAACCTCACGCTGCTAGACGTGATTGTAGCGACAGCGATCTTCTTCATTGGTGAAATCGCTCTTTCAAAAGTTCTCTATAAAATGCGCATTCGTACGCGACCGTTTTGATGGCGCCCTAAGCCGCTCGCCGCAAACGATGGAGCGTTATCTCAGGCGGGCAGTTGAACCGCGCAAATACGACGGATGAGCCCACGCCAACAGCAGTATATCCCTGCATGTCATGATACTTCCAAGATCCCGAGCCCATGTGCCGAGGCAGGACTGAATCGAGCGTGATGGGGATGCGCCCTGGAAGACAGATTTGACCACCGTGGGTGTGGCCGCTCAACAAAAGGTCGAATTCGGCATGTGCGGCTTGCTGATAAATTTCCGGAGTGTGTGACAATAAGATAGAAAATTCATCCGGCGGGAACTCAGATGCTGCCTTTTCGATGTTGTCAGAACGGTAGAAGTGTGCATCATCGATACCGGCGAGGTTTATGCGGCTTCTATCGCGCGCGATAACGACGGATTCATTGAGCAGCATTCTGACACCCATTTCTTCAAGCCCCGGGAGCATTCGTATTGTGTCGTGATTTCCAAGTACTCCATAGGTCGGCTTGGTGATACGGCTGCAGAGCCGTGACATACCCGCCAGTGCTGTCTCATACGGACCGAACGTGTGTGCTCGATAGTCTCCAGTGAAGACGCAGATATCGTATTCGAGGTTCGGCAGCATGGATTCGAGACGCATCATTGCATCCGCGCTCATGTCAACATGCAGATCGCTGAGCTGAAGAATGGTAAATCCATCGAACGCCGAAGGGATTTTACTGGAGCTTATGGTGTTGGTCCTGAGCTCCAGACGTGTCGCGTTCCGACGACCACGTCCATAAAGGCCCGTGACTATCAAACAGAAGCGTATGACGGCATGCGTCCAGGGAAGGTTTTCGAAGTGAAAATAATTTATGCCTTGGCCAAAGACCTGAGCCTCATGGTCAGCCTCGACGCCCAAACGAAGGTGCGCGTGCAATCGTCCTAAACGGCGCTCCAGTCGATCAGTGACGTCATCACCGGTCATTCATCCACCGCGCGGATCAAAACCCGACCACCGGTCCTTATGGATCGACGCCGCTCAACGCATCTCTTGTAGCGCACGCCGCCCGACAATCCAGTTGTAGATGGTGCCAAAAATTAGCGATCAGCCCTTTAACCCAGATACGAGAGGAATCGGTCGGTGCGTCGGACAGGAGATTGGCCCAGCCATGGGCTAGGCGCAGCGACACAAAGAACGCGGCCACCATGCAAAGGACGAATAGCACTACGAGCGTGGCGGAGAAACTCCAGCCAGGCGCGCTGATGCTGAGCCGCGCATGGGAATGAGTGGTTGCCATAACGTACTCCCAATTAAATCCACGATGCCATGGACCATGCAGCGGCTGGCGGGGCCTTGATTTGGGTCAACGGCGCGATGTCCGCTATCGGCCCTTAGCGGACATTGAGTAGCGCGCTGTCCGCTCTTGGGGGGTAAAGCGGACATGGTGATTGCACTGCGAAATGTCCGCTAATGACCCAAAAGACAGGGTCAGTGTGATCAGGCAGACGGCTCCGGCTTAATTCACGTCGCCCAAGACAAGGAACTGCTGTGACGGTTAGCGGGTTTCCTTCACGACGCAAAGCGTCCCCGAACCAAGGAGGATGCCATGACTGATCCAGGTTTTACGGATCCGCGTTTGAGCGACCCGGTGATCCGCCGTGACGAGAGGGTCGGCGGCATGTGGAGTTGGGTTGCCGGTATCGCGGTGCTGCTGCTGATCGGTTTCATTATCTTTGCCGGCTGGAAGAACAATAGCAACACTGCGAGCAGCGGTTCCTCACTGCCTACCACATCCAGCCGTACCGCTCCGAGCACCACGGGCTCCGGCTTGTCATCGCCGCAGCCGATCACCCCGGCACCATCGAAGAGCGGCCAGTAACGCGGCGCCAATTGTCGCTGTCATGTGAAGATGCCGGCCGCGCTATCGAGGTACACGACCAGCCTCGAGGCGTAACACCACGAGCAACGCAAAATGCAGGAAATGCAGAAATTACACTGACGCAATTTACCTCTGCCCGAGATTTCGGCTTCGCGACCAAGCGTGGTTCTGTCGTCGGTGCCTGCCGGTGACCCGCTTCTTCTTGGGTGGCTCCTCAGCCTGCTCCGCATGTGCTGTGGGCTCGACGTTTGCCAGAACTTCCGGCGACTGGGCCTCGGGCGCAGGTGCGGGCACGGCGGCGAGGCTTTGTATCGGCTGGTTGTTGGCGACCAGCGTCGGCGTACCTTTCTCCCGCGTTGCATCCGTAACCAACAGCAATGCAATCAGCATCGAACCGGCCACCGCAAGATAGGTGAAGATTGGCACCGCCACACTTCGACTGGACGATGGATCGACACGATGTGGGCGGGGCATTGCGCCGCCTCCTCCTGTTTGCAGGGCGGGAGCGCGACGTTAACATGCGAGTTGCGGGGAATGGAAACATGTCGTTTTTCGCGGCGAGTTGCCTATATTGTCCGCCATGTTGTCGCGTGTACGTAACTCCCGCGGCCGGCCGAAAAACGCGCCTACCGCCTTCATCCAGCCTTGCCGTCCGACCGTTTCGCAGCGTCCGCCGCGCGGGCCAGGCTGGGCACATGAACTCAAGCACGATGGCTACCGGCTACAGAGGTTAGCGCCACTGTGGGCGCGGTTGGTTGCCTGTCTAGCGAATTGCGGGCGACCCCTATTGCAAAACCAGCGGCATGACAGATGATAGAGGGTTGCCAATTGATACAACTGCATTGGCCAAAAGGGGGGGACACATGAAGAGACTCGTTCTACTGCTTGTCGCTGCGGCTTTTGCCGCATCACCAGCTGCAGCTGCTAGCAAGCACAAGCAATCCGAGCAGACCGCTGAGGCCAAACAGGCCGCTGAGGCCGAGGATATAGCAAAGCAGCACGACAATACCAGGCGAGCTCTAAGGGACGCGCTCCCGCTGGTGCTGCCGAGCTGGTCGCTGCCATTCTTTTTCGG
>JBARNC010000371.1:0-27709 GCA_049802775.1 Pseudolabrys sp.
CCGATCGCCAGCACGCCGATGATCAGCGCGTTCAAACCCGGATTGGCCATGAACGCGACCTCGATCTGCTTGTGCAGCACGAAGGTGACCAGTCCAACAAGGATGACGAACACCAGCATCCGGACCAGGAAAATGCGGGGAGATGATAGCTTGAGTGGATCGAGTTCTTTGGCCATGAGCTTTAAGTGTTACGCCGAATGCAGCCCTTGCCGAGCACTATGACACAGACCCGTGACAGGGAAAAAGCAGTTGTGGTGGAGCCACGGTGGTCGGATTAAGCCGCTGATTGAGTTGAAATTGCGGTGGCTAAGTCTTGCCAGCCTTTTTGAGCAGGGCCACCAGTTCTTTCTGAATGGTCTCGTTCCCGGCCGCGATATGCCCCTTGCCCAAAATGTCGTTGCCGCCGTCGCAGTTGGAAACAAAGCCACCGGCTTCGCGCACCATGATAAGCCCGGCCGCCATGTCCCACGGCTTGAGGTCGCGTTCCCAATAGCCATCAAGCCGTCCAGCTGCGACCCAGGCGAGATCGAGCGTAGCTGCACCAAAGCGGCGCAAGCCGGCGATCTGTTCCTGCATCGCGCCGGTCTCTTTCCGTGCAAGCTCGATGTCCCCACGACCGCGGTGCGGCAGCCCGCATGCGATGACCGCGTCAGCAAGACGCTTTCGGCCAGCGACCCGGATGCGCTGCTCGTTAAGGAACGCGCCTTTGCCTCGCTCGGCAATGAACATTTCCTCATTCGCTGGGTTGTAGATCAAGCCCGCCACCACGGTTCCTTCACGCTCAAGCGCGATTGAGATCGCGAATTGAGGAATCCCATGCAGAAAGTTGGTCGTGCCATCGAGTGGATCGACGATCCAGGTGTGGGTTTTGTCGTCACCTTCGCGTCGGCCACCTTCTTCGCCGAGAAAGCTATAGCCCGGCCTTGCCTTCATCAATTCGGCATGGAGCGTCTCTTCGGCGCGGCGATCCGCAGCGGACACAAAATTTGCTGGGCCTTTAAGCGAGACCTGCAATTTTTCCAGTTCGCCGAAGTCGCGTTTAAGTGCGCGCGCAGCTTTGCGCGCGGCGGCGATCATGACATTAAGGAGTGCCGAATGCTGCATGGCGCCTGCGGTCTGCCTGTGAAGGCAGGCGCCGTCAAGGTCGAGCTGCCGCCATGGTCGACAACCATTTCTTGGCGGCCTTGTCGGCAGCCTCGCGCACCGCCGGGGTCTGCTTTCCAGCGAAGATGTCGAGCTCCGGATCGCTTGCACCGCCGGCTTTTGCCACGATGTGCCACTTAACGGCTTCTGTCGCATCGGCTGGCATGCCGCGTCCGGCCATCCAAATCCGTGCCAGCCGATTTTGCGCAATTGGGCTACCGAGATGCGCAGCCTTTAGGAACAATTGTGCGGCCGCAGGCTCATCCTTGTTGATGCCTTCGCCGTTGAATTGCGCTATTGCGAATTCAACCATGGCATCGAGATTGCCGGCAACTGACGCCTGCTGCATGAGCCGCATCGCCTTGCTCACGTCCTTCTGAACACCGCGACCTTCCTTGTACATCGTGGCGAGCGCATATTGTGCTTCGGGGTTGCCGGCTTCGGCGGCGGCAGCGAACAATTCGCCGGCACGTTTGAAATCCTGGGAAAATTGTTGACCTTGCAGATACAGCAGGCCGAGATCGTAGGCGGCGCTTGCGTGGCCGAGCTTGGCGGCGGCATCGAGTAGCCGCGCAGCTTCTTCCAGATTCTGCGTGCCGGCGCGGCCTTGAAAATTGAACATTGCCAGTGCGAACAGAGCATCACGGTCGCCCTTGGCCGCGGCAAGTTTATACCAGTGCGCGGCCTTGGAATCGTCGCGACCGACGCCGAGCCCATGCGCGTAAATTTCGCCGAGCAGCGTCATGGCAGCGGGATCGTCCTGCTGAGCGCGCTTGGTCGCTTCGTTAAATGCAGTGAGGTAGTGGCCGCGCTGAAAGGCGCCGTAGGCGAGATCGATATTCGACGGATCAACGTTGGCGGCGGCATTTGGGGCCGGCGGTGGAAGCGGCGGTGGTGTGTTTTTGGTTACCTGTGCTGCCGTCGGCGTGGCGACAGCAGCAACGGCGAGTAGTCCGAGCGCAATAAGACGGTGCGTCATTGCACTCATGCCGTCGGCTCCGGCAATCGGAGATACTTGCCCGCTTCGCTTATCGTTGCCGTGATAACGTGAGTGTCCCGCCAAAGAAAATCGCCGAGCACAATGAAATCGGCACCGGCTGCAACCAAAGGCCCAATTTCGTCGAGCGATGCGACATATCCGACACACGGAATTTCGAACACTTCCGCCCACCATGCGACGCGATCCTCGATTGCCGCGAAGGCCGGACGTTCGCCCGCGGCGTCCGGCTCTCCGAACATCACGTAGTCGGCCCCTTGCTCCGCGGCCAGCATAGCGTCATGCCTGGTGACAAGTCCGCCGGCACCGGCGATGCGATCGGGCTTAAGCTGATCGAGCGCTTCCGTGAACGCTGTAATGCCGGTCAAATGCGCGCCGTCCACACCGGCGCGCGCGACCAGTCCAGCGTGGCCGTCGAGCAAAAGTGCCGCATCCTTGGCCTGCACAGGAGCCGTAAGCGCATTTACACAATTAATCAAAATACGCTCATCCGCTTCAGCAACGCGCAACAGGACCGCAGCGACGTCGCCGAGACCCAGTGCCGCCGTCAATTGAGGGGAAAACGCGGAGGCATCCGCGATCGGCGGTGTGATCAGGTAGAGACGCGGGGCCGGTCGTGGGGTTGTGTGTTTGGGTCGCGAAGCCATAGCCCCCGCATGCTAGCCCAATCGGGCGGAAAATTGACCTGCGCCGTCACTTGGTCGCAGCACGGGATATTCCCAAATGCAGCAGGGGATTGAGCGCCCCGGCATTACTAAACTGTCTGCGCTGATGATACGCGGTGGCGCGCTCAAGCGTGTAGGCTTTTACGGACGGCGGTCTGGGGGTTTTGCCATGGCTTTGGTGGCGGTGCGAATGCAACGCGGCACGCAACGAACGCGCCGGCGCCGCCACCGGCGAATCATGCGAGAGGTTATTCGGTTGGGGTGGTCACGTCCAAGCGAGCCTACCGTGAAGGTCACGCTGGCATCGGCACAGGACCCATGTCCTTGGGCACCTTGTAGCCCTTCTGGACTGCGGGTCGCGCGGCGATAGTCTCATACCAGCGCTTCACATTCGGGTATTGCTTCAGGTCGATCGTCTGCCATTCGAAACGCGAGATCCATGGCCAGATCGCGATGTCAGCGATGGAATATTGGTCAGTGACGAACTCGCGACCTTCGAGCCGGGTGTTGAGCACCTTGTAAAGGCGATGCCCTTCTTTCAGGTACCGCTCCTCGGCATAGGGCGCCTTGCCTTTGTTATACTTCACGAAGTGATGCACCTGGCCGAGCATCGGGCCGGGGCCGCCCATTTGCCACATCAGCCATTCGATGACGCGATAGCGCGCTTCGCCCGATTTCGGCATCAGCTTGCCGGTCTTGTCCGCGAGATAAATTAGGATCGCGCCTGACTCCATCAAAGCAAAATTTGTGTCGCGGTCGACGATGGCCGGGATGCGGTTGTTGGGAGCGATCTTGAGGAAGCCGGGTGCGAACTGCTCACCCTTGGAAATATCGATTGGGTGCACGGTGTAGGGTAACCCGAGTTCTTCCAAAGCAATGGAAACCTTGCGGCCATTGGGGGTCGTCCAAGTGTAGAGGTCAATCACTTTTGGTGTCCTTGCTTACGTGGGAACTATGGGAACGTCCGGGGCGGGGAGCGTTGGCAGGCGAGGCTTCTTAGCAGGAGGCGACCATGAAGCTCAATGTCTTCGCGTTCACGTTGGCCACGAACGCAGTTGGCGCGCTTGGCGCCAATGCTCAGACTATGATCGAAGAGCGGCCCGATCCCGCTGTCGTCATCGAACATGATCGCCCGGATAGGTCACGGTAAAAAAACGTGACGGATTTCTGGGCATCGATAAAAAGACGATAGCTAAAGAGACAACCGGATCGGGTGATTGCACCTTCAAGACGGTGCACAAGGAAGACATCACTGGCTCGAAGACGATGATCACGCAGGCAACGGGATAAAAGCAAAAGGCCGCGCAATTGCGCGGCCTTTCATCAGGCCGCTTTTTTCTCCATGTCCGCCTTCCACTGACCAAGCGCTGCGAGGCCGTTCATCTTTGCGCGGTGTGAGAAGACGCGCTGGGCAGCTGCGACGTTTTCCGCTTTTCCCTTCCAGGTCGTCTGTGGTGCATGCTGGAGCGCGCGGCCATAAGAGAAGGTTAAGCGCCAGGGCAAATTGCCGATCTTGTTCATGGCGTCTAGGTGAGCAGTCGCCTCTTCGTCGCTCTGTCCGCCCGACAGGAAGGCTATACCCGGCACCGCTCCCGGCACGCAGTTCTTGAGTACCTTGACGGTTTTTTCGGCGACTTCCTCGACACCCGCGCGCTTGCTGCTCTTCTTGCCGGAGATCACCATGTTGGGCTTGAGCACAATGCCTTCGAGCGCAACGCGCTGGAAGTAAAGCTCCTCGAACTGGGTCTTCAGCACCAATTCAGTCACCTGATAACAGCGATCGATGTCGTGGTCGCCGTCCATCAAAACTTCCGGCTCAACGATCGGCACAATCTGGGCGGCCTGGCAGAGTGCCGCGTAGCGAGCCAGCGCATGCGCATTGACGCGGATGCACGCGTAGCTCGGGATCCCTGCGCCAATGTCGATCACCGCACGCCACTTCGCAAAGCGCGCACCTTGCTCGTAATATTTCGGCAGCCGGTCGGTGAGCTTGTCTAAGCCGATGGTAACGACCTCGCCCGGGCAATTCGGCAGCGGCTTGGTGCCTTCGTCCACCTTGATGCCGGGAATCGCGCCGGCTTTCCTGATCAGTTCGACAAGCGGCGTGCCGTCCTTTGCCTTTTGCCAGATGGTTTCGTCATAGAGGATGACGCCAGAAATATGTTTCATCCCTTCGGTTGAGCGGAACAGCATCTCGCGATAATCGCGGCGGCTGTTTTCGGTCGACTCAACGCCAATCGCGTCGAAACGCTTTTTGATCGTGCCGGAGGATTCGTCCGCCGCCAGGATGCCCTTACCGGGCGCCACCATGGCTTGTGCTATCTTGTTCAGTTCGTTGAGATTCATAGTTCCCTCCATCGCATCAGTTGCAATCTCCCCGGATGGCACTGCTCGCCCTCATTTTACCCGCAATACCTCGACCCCCGGCAAGGCCTTGCCTTCCAGCCATTCCAGGAAGGCGCCGCCGGCGGCCGAGACATAAGTGAGGCGTTCGGCGACGCCTGCGACGTTAAGCGCGGCCACCGTATCGCCACCGCCCGCTACCGAGACAAGCTTGCCAGCTTCGGTCAGTTCCGCAGCGGCTTCCGCAACTTCGACCGTGCCGTTGTCAAACGGTTCCATCTCGAAGGCGCCGAAGGGGCCGTTCCACACTAGCGTCTTGCTGCGCGCCAGCAAGGAAATGACCTGTTCGATGCTGCGCGGACCGATGTCCAGAATCATGTCTGCCGCGCCGACCTTGTCGGCATCGACGACGCGCGACGGCGCATGCGCCTCGAACTTCTCCGCTACCACCACGTCGACCGGGAGGACGATTTCGCGCTTGGAAGTTTTCGCCTTATCCAGGATCTCACGCGCGGTGGCGACCAGGTCAGCTTCCGCGAGCGATTTACCGACCTTCTTTCCTTGCGCGAGCAGAAAAGTATTTGCCATGGCGCCACCGATGATTAGCGCGTTCACCTTATCGAGCAAGTTGCCCAGCAGGTCGAGCTTGGTCGAAATCTTGGCGCCGCCAACGATCGCCGCTAGCGGCCGTTCTGGATGCTCAAGCGCACTGGTGAGCGCTTCCAGCTCGGCCTGCATAGTGCGACCGGCATAGGCAGGCAGTTTGTGGCCGAGACCTTCGGTGGAAGCATGAGCACGGTGCGCGGCCGAGAAGGCGTCGTTTACCCAGATGTCACCGAGCTTGGCGAGTGCCGCGACGAAGGCGGGATCATTCTTTTCTTCACCTGCGTGGAAGCGGGTGTTCTCGAGGCAGAGAATGTCGCCGGGCGTCATGGTGGCGACCGCGCGCTCGGCCAGTTCACCAATGCAATCGTCGGCGAATTTTACCGGACGCTTGATAATGCGGGCGACCTCGGCGGCGACGGGCTTCAAAGATTGTTTTGGGTCGCGACCCTTTGGCCGACCGAAATGCGAAAGCAGAATCACCTTGCCGCCCTTGTCGGCGATCTCAGTGATCGCTGGCGCTGCGCGCTCAATGCGGGTCGGGTCGGTGACGACGCCGTTCTCTACGGGCACGTTGAGGTCCACACGCACCAGGATGCGCTTGCCCTTCACGTCAACGTGGTCGAGGGTGCAAAAAATGTTCATCGCGGGGACCGCAAAGTTGTTCTGGCGGTCTCGAATCAGCGGTGTACCGCTAACGCGCTACACCGCATCCGGGACACAGGTTGCGTCAGATCAACTTCCCCATCGCCACGGCGGTGTCCGCCATGCGGTTGGAGAAGCCCCACTCGTTGTCGTACCAAGACATCACCCGCACCAGCGTGCCGTTCATGACCTTGGTCTGGTCCATATGAAAAGTGGACGAGTGCGGATCGTGATTGAAGTCGATAGAGACATTCGGGTCGTTCGTGTAGTTAAGGATGCCCTTGAGCTGCTGCTCCGAAGCGTGCTTAACCGCGTCGTTGATCTCTTCTTTTGTCGTCTGTTTCTTCGCGACGATCTTCAAATCGATCACCGAGACATTCGGGGTCGGCACGCGGATAGCGACGCCGTCGAGCTTGCCCTTGAGCTCGGGCAGCACCAGACCGATCGCCTTGGC
Organism: Pseudolabrys sp.; assembly: GCA_049802775.1. Classification (GTDB taxonomy): domain Bacteria; phylum Pseudomonadota; class Alphaproteobacteria; order Rhizobiales; family Xanthobacteraceae; genus Pseudolabrys. Next base: position 6,851 of record JBARNC010000371.1, read on the forward strand.
AGCGCCGGTCGAGGTAGGGATCATCGACAGCGCGGCTGCGCGCGCGCGGTAAAGATCCTTGTGCATGGTGTCGAGCGTCGGCTGGTCGCCGGTATAGGCGTGGATCGTGGTCATGAACCCAGTCTCGATCCCGACTGCGTCGTTGAGGACCTTGGCGACCGGCGCAAGGCAATTGGTGGTGCAGGAGCCGTTGGAGACCACCTTGTGATCCTTGGTCAGCTTGTCGTGGTTGACGCCAAATACGACGGTGAGATCGGCGCCGTCCGCGGGCGCGGAGACCAGCACGCGCTTGGCACCAGCGGTCAGATGCGCCGACGCTTTGTCCTTAGCAGTGAACAGGCCGGTGCACTCGAGCGCAATGTCGACTCCGAGATCCTTCCACGGCAACTTCGAAGGATCGCGCTCGGCGGTGACCTTGATGGCGCCGTTTCCAAGGCTGATGGTATCGCCCTTCACCGTCACTTCGCCGGGGAAGCGGCCATGCACGCTGTCGTATCGCAGCAAATGGGCATTGGTCTCGACCGGACCCAGATCGTTCGCGGCAATGACCTCGATGTCCCTGCGATCGGCTTCGGCTATGGCGCGCAGGATGTTGCGGCCGATGCGGCCGAACCCGTTAATGGCAACGCGTACTGTCATGGAAACACTCCCGGCTCGTTCAATCTGCCGCGGCCGCCATAGACCACGACGGGATATATAATTGTTTGTTACATCTTCCCAAGCTTGCCTAGTGCCGCATGCGCGACCGCTTCGGCGGTAATTCCAAACTTTTTGTACAGTTCCTTGTATGGCGCACTGGCGCCAAATGAGTTCATGCCGACGAAGATGCCATCGGAACCAATGATGGCGTCCCAGCCCTGGCGGATGGCGGCTTCCACGCCGATCTTGACGCGTGCGTTGCCGATGATGGCGCGGCGGTAGTCTTCTTTTTGCTCCAGGAACAATTCAAAGCAAGGCACCGAAATCACGCGCGCCGCAACACCGCGCTGAGCCAGCAGCTTTGCACCGTCGATAGCAATTGCGACCTCAGAACCGGTGGCGAAGATCGAGACGTCTGAGCGCCCGTCCGGGCCGGCAATTTCGTACGCGCCATGCGCGCAAATATTTTCTTCGTCGAATCGGTTGCGCAGCTGCGGAAGGCTCTGTCGCGTGAGCGCAAGTATGCTTGGCCTGTCCCTGGCTTCGAGCGCCAGTTGCCAGCACTCGGCGGTTTCCACTGCGTCGCTGGGACGGAACACCAAAAGGTTCGGAATTGCGCGAAGCGCGCCGAGCTGTTCGATCGGCTGATGTGTGGGCCCGTCTTCGCCGAGGCCGATCGAGTCATGGGTCATCACGTGTATGACCCGCTTGCCCATCAGAGCAGCGAGCCGGATCGCCGGACGGCAGTAGTCGGAAAAAACGAGGAACGTTCCGGAATACGGAACAATGCCGCCGTGCAGTGCCATGCCGTTCATGGCTGCGGCCATGCCGTGCTCGCGTACGCCGTAGTGGATGAAGCGGCCGGAGAAGTCGGCGGCCGAAATCGCCTTCATGCCCTTGATGCGCGTGTTGTTGGAGCCGGTGAGGTCGGCCGAGCCGCCAATCATTTCCGGTAACGCCGGGATTAGGCTTTCGAGCGCGAATTCGCAGGCCGTACGCGTAGCAATTTCCTTTGGTTGCGCCGCGAGGTTTTCTTTCACCACGCGCACTGCATCGGCAAGTGTCTGCTTCGGCAAGTCGCCTTTCATGCGGCGCTCGAATTCGCTTCGCTTATTGCTGTCGAGCGCGGCCAGCCGCTTTTCCCAATCTGTGTGTGCGCCTTTTGAGCGCGCTCCCGTTGTGCGCCATGCCTTCAGGATATTGGCCGGCACTTCGAATGGCGCGGACGTCCAGCCAAGCGCTTTGCGCGCGCCCACGATTTCTTCTGCACCCAGTGGAGAGCCGTGTGATTTTTCCGAGCCCTGCTTGGTCGGAGCACCGAAGCCGATCTTGGTCTTGCAGGCGATCAACACGGGCTTGTCGGATGTCTGTACCTTTTCAAGCGCCGAATTGATTGCCGCCGGATCGTGTCCATCAATCCGCGAAGCAGTCCATCCGGCAGCCTCGAAGCGCTTCACCTGATCGACACTGTCGGCAAGCGACAACGCGCCGTCGATGGAGATGCCATTGTCGTCGAACAGTACGATCAGCTTGTTGAGTTTGAGATGGCCGGCAAGCGCGATCGCTTCCTGGCTGATGCCTTCCATCAGATCGCCGTCCGAGGCAATTACGTACGTCTTGTGATTGACGATCCCGTCACCGAACTCCACGGCGAGACGTTTTTCCGCGATTGCCATGCCGACCGCGTTGGCGAGCCCCTGCCCGAGCGGGCCGGTGGTGGTCTCAACGCCGGGTGCGTGGCCATATTCCGGATGGCCGGCGGTCATCGAACCGAGCTGGCGGAAGCGCTTGATCTCATCAAGCGTCATCGCTTTATAGCCGGTGAGATAGAGCAGGGCGTAGATCAGCATCGAGCCGTGGCCGGCCGAGAGCACGAAGCGGTCGCGATCGGGCCAGGCTGCGTCGGCGGAGTCGAACTTCAGAAAGCGCGAGAACAACACAGTTGCCACGTCGGCCATGCCCATCGGCATGCCTGGATGGCCGGATTTGGCCTGCTCGACCGCGTCCATCGCCAGCGCGCGGATGGCGTTGGCCATGCTTGCGTGGGCAATGGCGGAACTAGCGGCCGGCTGCTCGTGACGCTCTGCGGGCGCCGCGGCTGCCGTCGGCGAGGCTTTTGCGCTCATGGAAAGGGCCTTTTGCGGGGTGGATAGCATGTAAGCCCTTTGAGTCAATGTGACTGCCGGCGCGCCGATCCGCCATTCACAGGAGACGAAAACAGCTGGGCAAATCGTCCGGCGAGCGTTGACGTCGCGGTCGCGCAGCACGTAAGATTCTTCGGCTAAATATATGCCACCGCAAGGGATTTTGTGCGGGTCAAAGGCAATGGCCGAACAAAACGCAATCGATACCGCGGTCAAGCGTCTGGCGCTCGCACTCGACGCGCTCGATGCCGCGGTCGAACGCCGAAAGCAGGCCGACCGCAATGAAGAGGGTCTCGCCGCCCAGGTACAGGCTCTTGGTGTCGACCGCACGCGGCTCGCCGCAGCGCTTGACGGTGAAACCGCTCGCTCGCGGCGGCTGGAGACGACTAACCGCGAGATCGCCGAGCGTCTGGACACTGCGATAGCGTCAATCCAGTCGGTGCTGGACTTGAACGAGTGAGCTCATGTCGCAGGTCATTGCCACTATTGCCGGCCGTCAATTTCGTCTCGCTTGTGAGGATGGGCAGGAGGATCACCTGCAGGCACTTGCCAAGGATATCGACCAGCGCATCATCGATCTGCGCCGCAAGTTCGGCGAGATAGGCGATACACGCCTCACAGTGATGGCCGCGCTAATGGTGGCGGACGAACTTGCTGAAGCGATGCATAAGATGCGCCGCTTGGAGGAGGACGTTGCCGCCTTACAGGACGCTCGTCTCGTCGCCGCTGATCGGGCCAAGGCCGCATCCGACGCGGTGGTCGGCGCGTTCAATTCCGCCGCCGAGCGCATTGAAGGCATCACCAAGAAGCTGAACCAAACGGTCGGCAACGGCGGCGTGGCGATCGGCTAAAGCGCCTCTTCTGGCGAGCGGCGAGGGGTGCTGTGGCGCGCGCCCTGCTTAACGACTACATTGGCGAAGCGGGGCTGTGAGGTGCGACGGAGAAAATTCCCCGGGGCCTTACGATCCTAACGGGAGCTGTCCCTGGCCGGGGCCGTGGTTTCGGTCATATGGCGCCCACCTACTTATGTAGGTTCCCGGGATCACACTCCGACGGCCATCGCGGCTCCGCACTAAAATTTTAGTACCGACCTCTCGCCGTAACCCTGAGGTGCGAGCGACCGAAGGTCGCGAGCCTCAGAGCGTGGCGGCCGTCATCCTTCGAGGCTCGCCGCTAGAGTGGCTCGCACCTCAGGATGACAGGTCGATTCTGGTTAGTACTGCACCATCCAAAGAATCGTTACGCACTGCCACTCTCGCGCTGCGCGACGCTTTGCCTGCGGCCGTGCGCGCTGCCGCGGCAGACGCGATCGCTGCCCGGCCGTTTCCAATAAAATTTACGCCCGGCGCGATCGTCTCCGGCTTCTCGCCGATGAAGACCGAGATCAATCCGATCCCGCTGATGCGCAAGTTCGCAGATGCCGGCGCGAAGCTCGCGCTGCCTGCAATCGCGGGCCGTGGCAAACCGTTGGTCATGCGCGCCTGGAAATTCGGCGATCCGTTCAAGGCCGGTCAGTGGGGCATCCGCGAGCCGGTGCCGGAGGCACCTGAGGTTGCGCCCGACGTTCTCATCGTGCCGCTGGCTGCCTTTGATCGTGCGGGCCACCGCATCGGATATGGTGCCGGCTATTACGACATGACCATCAATGCATTGCGCGCAAAGAAAAAGGTCACCGCCATCGGTATCGCCTTCGCGGCCCAGGAAATTACGCAGGTGCCCGCGACCGAGCGCGACGCGCGCCTCGATCTCGTGCTAACTGAGCGCGAGGTGATCGATTTTCGCAGCGCTTGATTTCCGAAGAAGCTTGTCCTCGACTCAAGCGGGGATGGAAACGGTTTTCGGATAAGATCATGCGCGAATAAATAAAGAGACCTGAAAGCGCATGCGTATTCTTTTTGTCGGCGATGTGGTTGGCCGCTCCGGACGCACCATCGTGACCGAGCGGCTGCCTGGCCTTATCGCCGACTGGAAGCTCGATCTGGTGGTGATCAATGGCGAAAATGCCGCTGGGGGTTTCGGCATCACCGAGGTCATTTACAACGAGCTGATCGACGCCGGTGCCGACGCCATCACTCTCGGCAATCACGCTTGGGATCAACGCGAGGCTCTCGTCTTCATCGAGCGTGCGCCGCGCTTGATCCGCCCGCTCAACTATCCCAAAGGTACCCCCGGCCGCGGCGCCGCGTTAGTGGATACAAAGAACGGTAAGCGCGCATTGGTCATCAATGCAATGGGCCGGATATTCATGGATCCGCTCGACGATCCCTTTGCTGCGATCGAGCGCGAGCTTTCCGCCTGCGCGCTCAGGTCCGGCGCGGACGCAATTGTGATTGATTTCCATTGCGAGGCCACCAGCGAGAAGCAGGCCATGGGTTATTGGGCCGACGGGCGCGCGAGCCTCGTCGTGGGCACGCATACACATGCACCGACCGCCGACGAACGAATCCTGCCGAACGGTACAGCCTTCGTGTCAGATGTCGGCATGACTGCCGACTACGACTCCATCATCGGCATGAACAAGGACGAGCCGCTCAACCGTTTTCTGCGCAAACTGCCGGGCGCGAAATTCGAGGCGTCAACTGGCCCTGCCACACTGTGTGGCCTTGCGGTCGAGACTCACGACGCCACCGGCCTCGCGCGTAAGGTCGGGCCTGTGCGACTCGGGGGCATTCTGCAAGAGACGCAGCCGAAGTTTTGGAACTGAAAGCCGGTACAGCAGCCCGATCCGGCAGCTGGTCAGTTCCGAAGCAAGTTGATTGATGTTTTTGGCCGCGGCCATCCAGAGCAGAAGCTTTTCGTGGTCGACCGTGATGCGCGCCCGCTACAAAGCGCGTCTCCATCGTAACGTGGCTAGAGCCGGCGCGCGCATCGGTTCGATGCGCAACGTCGCGGTGGCGGCCTAATAACAAAGTCGCGGGCCGCTCTCATCGATATTTATTTTTCTGCCGGGGCGGCCTATATAACCGCCGCATCAACACACATCACGCGTTTTTCTTATGGCCGGTCATTCCCAATTCAAGAACATCATGCACCGCAAGGGGCGCCAGGATAAGGCGCGCTCCAAGCTGTTCGGCAAGCTCGCCCGTGAAATCACGGTTTCGGCCAAGCTCGGACTGCCGGACCCGGCGTTCAATCCACGTCTGCGGGCGGCGATCCTCGCGGCCCGTGCCGAGAACATGCCGAAGGATAATATCGAGCGCGCGGTCAAGAAATCGCAAGGTTCGGAATCTGAAAGCTATGACGAAATCCGTTATGAGGGTTATGGGCCAGGTGGTGTGGCGGTGATCGTGGAGGCACTCACCGACAATCGGAACCGCACCGCGGGCGAGGTGCGTGCGATCTTTTCGAAGAACGGCGGCAATCTGGCGGAGACCGGCGCGGTGTCATTCATGTTCAATCATGTTGGCGTGGTCGAATACGACGCCAAGGCCGCGAGCGCCGATCAGATGCTGGATGCCGCGATCGAGGCCGGGGCCGAGGATGTGATCTCGAACGATGACGGTCATCAGGTCATTACAGCCCCGGATACGTTGAACGACGTCGCCAAGGCGCTCGAAGCCAAGTTCGGCGAGCCGGCCAAGTCATCCATGCTATGGAAACCGCAGAACACCATCGCACTCGACGACGAGGCTGGCGAAAAGCTTCTCAAGCTGATCGAGTCGCTCGATGATAGCGACGACGTGCAGAACGTCTATGCCAATTTCGAGGTGTCGGACGCACTAGTCGCCAAGATGAGCGTGTAAGCGCTAGGCGCCGCTGAATTCCAGAATATAAAGTCCGGCATTGTAGTCGGTCGCATAAATTAGCCCCTTCGCATCCACAAAAACGTCGGCCGATTGGATTACACGGGCGCGGTTCGGGCGCGCGTCGGCGAGCGTCGTCGGCTGCGGCGGCACCAGCGCACCGATTTCCTTCGGCGCGAACGCGTCGGATATGTCGAACATGCGGATGCCGGCGTTCTGATAGGTCGCAAAGATCAATTGCGAGCTGACGAAGCTGCCGGGCCTGTTCTCGTGGATATTGTGTGGGCCGAAATGGCCGCCTTTGCTTTTGTAGTCAGCTTCGGCAGGCGTCGGGAAGGTCGAAACGCTCACCGGGTTTTGCGGCACGCGGTTGTCGAACACCCAGATTAGCTTCAATCCGTCTTCCTGATGATCGAGCACGGCCTCATCCAGGACCACCAGGAGCTCGCGGTCCGGCAGCGGCAGGCAGTTATGCGTGCCGCCGCCGAATGGCGGCGACCAGTTCCTGTGTACAATCTGTTTCGGCTTGGTGCGGTCGGCAATGTTGAGAACCACCATGCCGGCATCGCGCCAGGCGGCGTAGGCGGTGTCGCCGTGAATAATGGCGTGATGCAATCCGTAGCGGCGCGCGCTCGCCCATGTCGGCGTTTCCCCTGCCGCCAAATTCATGCCCGGGATCCACCAGCGGCCCACTTCGCGCGGCTGCGCGGGATCGCTCATGTCCACAGTTATGAAAATGTAGTCGGTGAACCCGTTGAGCAGCACGGACGCATAAGCCCAGCGCCCGCCGGTGTACCAGACGCGGTGGATGCCGCCGCCTTCGACGGGCATGAAACCGATGCGGCGCGGCGTCTCCGGCTTTGCAACGTCGTAAACGGCGAGCCCCGCGCTCCAATCGCGCTTTCGCTTTGCTTCGGCAGTGCCGACGGTTTTGCCGAGCGCGCCGCTGTAATAGGCGCGCTCGTCGGCGAATTCAGCGGCCGCGAACATGTCCTTGGCGTGGATTACCAACAACAGGTCATCGTGCACCTGCAGATGGATATTCCAGGTGTTCGGCGGCGCGGCGGCATAATTTACTGTACGCGGATTTTTGGCGTCGCGCACGTCAATGACGGAAAAGCCCTTGGAGAACATGTGCCCGACATAGGCAAAGCCGCGATGCACCATCACCTGCACGCCGTCAGGCCGGCCGCCTTGATCGGTATGGCCCACGATGCGTATGTTGCGCGCGTAATCCGGTTTCGGCAGATCGGTCATTTGTAAGCGTCAAGGAAATGCGGCACGGCGATCCAATCCAGCATCGCGCCATCGCTCTGAAGCAGATCGTGCATGCGCCGGTCTTCCTCGGTCTTGAGATTGACACCGAGATGGGTACCGAGCTTGCGGCCGTGCAGCACGATATTGTTGCCGATCGGCTGGCGCTCGGCGTTGTAGGCCTTTAGCGCGTCGTCGATAGCGTCGTGAGCACGCAAGTGTTTTGCCAGCGCTTGTGCATCGGTGCCGGCCTTGGCCATACCGAAACCCATATGCGGTCGCGCATTTGCGGCGGCGTCCCCCACCATGGCGACACGGCCGAACACAATTGCAGGCGCGGTAAAATCGTAGATCGGGGTGATGAACGGCTGCTTGATCTTCATGACGCCGTCGAGCAATGCCGGCGGCAGAATCTCGCGCGCGTCCTTGTGCATCTCCGCGATCAGATCCTTGCGGATCAGCGGTGGCGGCACCGAATGTTCGTGCTGTACGCCGGTTTCGTCCATACACATATCGCGAAGCTGATCGGCGTCGGCGACGCGATACCAGATGAAATTGAATCGGCGCTTGCCGGGCCGTAGATCGTTGTCGAAGCCGGAAATTGGATAGGTGATCACCTGCTGACGCTTGGGCAGGTAGAACGTGAACAGCGGATAGATGCTGTTCAAAGTCTCGGGTTCGAGATCGGCTTCGTTGGGTGCGCCGCGCCAGATGTAATAGCCGGCGTAGACCGGTTGCACCTCCGGTGCCATTTGCGCGCGCACGCTCGAACGGATGCCGTCACCGCCGATCAAAATGTCGGCATGCTCAACACGTCCGCCAGAAAACTGCACGCGCACGCCGCGCTCGTCCTGGTCGACCCGTTCGAAATTCCAGCCGAGGTGGTAGCGCGACTCGTCGATGGTCGCGCGCAACAGGCGTTGCAACCGATCCCATGAGGTGAGGATTTGCCTTAATGGACGCTCGTCGGTGATGCGGCCTTCGCGGTCGATGGCGATACGCTTGGGCACCTCGACGCCAAGATCCTTGGTGCCGGCGCCGCTCGCCTCGAGTGTTTCCATCAATTCCGGATGGCCCGTGATTCCGGCGCCGCGGCCGACCAGTTCCACGCTCGAACGCTCATAGACGTCCACCTCCCAGCCGATCTGGCGCAGGAACGCGGCGGAAAACAGTCCCGACATCGAGCCACCAATGATGACGGCCCGTTGCTTGGCGCGGCGAGGAGAGGGAGAACCCAGCATGGCGCGGTGATCCTAATGCAGGACCACCGCGTATTCCGAGTCCGCCAAAGTTGCGCATGTGGCCCAACCCGCGGCCCACTCTTGGGCATGGCGATCATTCCGACCTAGGCGGGGGCCGGAGGCGGGGCTATCAACAGGGCCATGGCCCGGCGCCCGATTCGCATTCTTGGCATCGATCCGGGGCTCCGCCGCACCGGCTGGGGCCTGATCGAGACCGATGGGAACCGCCTGACCCATGTTGCCTGCGGCTCGCTGGAAACCAGCGATCGCGTCGAGCTCGGCGTCCGTCTGCTGGCGATCCATGACGGGCTGATCGCTGTGATCGAGCAATACCAGCCGCACGAGGCGGCGGTGGAAGCGACCTTCGTCAATAGCAATGCGGCAGCGACCTTGAAGCTCGGCCAGGCGCGCGGCATTGCCATGCTCGTGCCGGCCAAGGCGGGATTGACCGTCGCCGAATACGCACCCAACGTTGTGAAGAAGACAGTTATCGGCGCCGGCCACGGCGAAAAGGCACAGATCCGCATGATGATCCGGGTGCTGTTGCCGAAGGCCGATCCGCAGAGCGAGGACGCCGCGGACGCGCTGGCGATCGCGGTTTGTCACGCGCATCATCGGACGAGCGCGGTGTTGAGGGTCGCGGCGTCATGATCGGCAAGCTTAAGGGCATCATCGACAGCTATGGTGAGGATTACATCATCCTCGACGTCGGTGGCGTCGGTTATCAAGTGCATTGCTCAGCGCGCACGCTGCAGGCACTGCCGTCCCCGGGCGAAGCTATGACTTTGTCGATCGAAACTTATGTGCGCGAGGATCAGATCAAGCTGTTCGGGTTTGCGAACGACATCGAGCGCGAATGGTTTCGTCTGCTGCAAACCGTGCAGGGTGTCGGCGCCAAGGTCGCCATGTCTGTGCTCGGCACGTTGAAGGCTTCCGAGCTCGCTTCCGCGGTCGCAATGCGTGACAAGGCCATGGTGGCGCGCTCGCCTGGCGTCGGCCAGAAAGTGGCCGAGCGCATTGTCACCGAATTGAAGGACAAGGTGCCGGCCTTTGCGAATATCGATCCGGCGGTGGTGCATCTCGCTGGCGCGCTCGACGAGAACCGCGCACCCAGGCCGGTGGCTGACGCCGTCTCCGCGCTGGTCAATCTTGGCTATGGCCAGCCGCAGGCCGCCGCCGTCATCGCTGCTGCGGTGCGCAATGCTGGTGAAGGCGCCGACACCGCGACGCTGATCCGCCAGGGCTTGAAGGAGCTGGCGAAATGAACAGCCCGCGCCGACTGGTGGCTGCCGACAAGCGCGACGACGACGCAGATGCCTCGTTACGTCCGCGGCGTTTGTCGGAATTCATCGGCCAGGAATCGGCGCGCGCAAATTTGAGCGTCTTCATCGAAGCGGCGCGTGCGCGGAAAGAGGCGCTCGACCATGTCCTGTTCGTCGGCCCTCCCGGCTTGGGAAAAACCACGCTGGCGCAGATTGTCGCGCGTGAACTGGGAGTCAACTTCCGCGCCACATCCGGCCCGGTAATCGCCAAAGCGGGCGACCTCGCCGCGCTGCTGACGAACCTTGAGCCGTGCGACGTGCTGTTCATCGACGAGATTCATCGGCTCAATCCTGCCGTGGAGGAAATTCTCTATCCGGCGATGGAGGACTTCCAGCTCGATCTGATCATCGGTGAGGGACCTGCGGCGCGCTCAGTGAAGATCGATCTGTCTCCCTTCACGCTGGTCGGCGCCACCACTCGCGCCGGATTGCTGACGAATCCGTTGCGCGACCGCTTCGGCATCCCTGTGCGGCTCAATTTCTATTCCGAGAAAGAGCTCGAAGAGATTGTCAATCGCGGCGCGCGCGTCCTCGGAATCGGCATCGCGCCTGACGGCGCCAATGAAATCGCCCGCCGTGCGCGCGGCACGCCGCGCATCGCCGGCCGCCTGCTGCGCCGCGTGCGTGATTTTGCGCATGTTGACGGCGCCAAGATGATCGAGCGCAAAGCTGCGGATCGCGCCCTCTTGGCGCTCGAAGTCGATGCCGCCGGCCTCGATGCCATGGACCGGCGCTACCTCAAAACAATTGCAGAGAATTACGGCGGCGGGCCGGTGGGCGTCGACACAATGGCTGCGGCGCTGTCGGAGCCGCGTGACGCGATCGAGGACATCATCGAGCCCTTCCTGATCCAGAAGGGTTTCATCCAGCGCACCCCGCGCGGGCGGCTGCTCACCGCGCTCGCTTTCCAGCATCTCGGCTTGCCTGAGCCTGCGCGCGACCCGGCGCAGTTCGGGTTGTTCGGTCAGGACGAGCAGGAGTAGTGCGGTGGCAGGTGATGCGCTCGATGGCGAAATTCGCGACGGCCGGCACTATCAGGCCGTACGTATCTATTACGAAGACACGGATTTCTCCGGCATCGTTTATCACGCCAGCTACCTGCGTTTCATGGAGCGCGGGCGCACCAATTATCTGCGGCTGATCGGCGCCGACCACCGCGCGTTGTTTGAGCAGGCCGCGGCCGAGGCACCGGGCTTTGCCTTCGTGGTGCGTCACATGAGCATCGATTTCAAGAAGCCGGCGCATATGGACGACGTGCTCACCATCGTGACCGCGCCGGAGGAAGTTAAAGGTGCCTCGGTCACGCTCAATCAGAAAATCATGCTTGGTGAGAATCTGTTGGTGGAAGCGCATGTGCAGGTCGCGTTTGTGTCCGGTGGCCGCGCCCGCCCAATACCGAAGCCTCTGCGCATCGCCATGAAGGCGGACCAGGAATCGGGCGGCGGTTCCTGACGGCACGTGGTAACGTTTGCGGCATGATGACCCGCAACTTTTCAATATTCGACACGGCGTTAGGTGCGTGCGGCATCGTCTGGACCGCACGTGGCATTGCAGGCGTTCAAATTCATGATGGTAGCGAACGCGCGACCCGTGCAGGCTTGTTGCGCCGCTTCCCCGGCGCTCGGGAAGCGGCTCCTCCAGCGGATGTGCAACACGCAATCGATGGCATTGGCGCGTTGCTGCGTGGTGAGCGGCCCGATTTGAACGACGTAGCCGTCGATACCGAACATCTGCCAGCCTTTAATCGTAAGGTCTACGACATCACACGCGCGATCCCGCCTGGTGCGACACTGACGTACGGCGAAATCGCCGAACGGCTGGGCGACAAGTTGCTCGCACGGGACGTGGGGCAAGCGCTCGGGCAAAACCCAATCCCGCTGATCGTTCCATGCCATCGCGTGCTGGCCACCGGTGGCAGATCAGGCGGATTTTCCACCAGCGGCGGTGTGGTTACAAAGCTGCGGCTGCTGACAATCGAAGGCGCGCAGCCAAACGGACCGACCCTGTTCGACCATCTGCCTTTGGCTGCGAGGCGCCGCCAGCGCTCCTAGCGCCCGCATCGACGTGGCCGCTGCCTTAATGTAAAAGCGATTCACATGAGATGGGGCAAGCGAGGCCATGCGGCCCGCGGCTACCACCACGGCAATCTAAAAGAGGCCCTGGTGCGCGCCGCGCTCGAACTGATCGCCGAGAAGGGTCCGGCGGGTTTTACATTTGCTGATGCAGCACGTTGGGCGGGCGTGAGCCCGGCTGCGCCGTACCGTCATTTCCGCGATCGCGAGGCGCTGCTCGCCGATGTCGCGCGCCGCGGCTTTGAGGAATTTTCAGCCGCGCTGGCGAAAGCATGGGACGAAGGCGGACCCGATGTGATGACTGCGTTCGATCGGCTCGGCAAAACTTATCTCGCCTTTGCCAAGAGCGAGCCGGCTTACTACTCGGCAATGTTCGAGGCTGGCGTTCCACTCGATACGGATCGCGAGCTGCGCGAAGCAAGTGAGAACGCGTTCGCAGTGCTACGTGCGGCGGCCGAGAAACTGGTGGGGCTAATGCCGCCGCAAGATCGCCCACCGGCGCTAATGGTTGCGCTGCATGTCTGGTCGATGACTCACGGCATCGCCTCACTATTCGGCCGCGGCGACGCCGCGCGGCGCGCGCTGCCGATGCGGCCGGAAGAGCTGCTTGAAGCTGCCGTGCTGATCTATTTGCGCGGGCTCGGCCTCATCACCACAGCGGCAAAGCGTCGCTGAGTAAACTTTCCGCTCATTCCCGCGCCAGCCGGAATCCCGAAAAGCAAGTGAATCGGGTTCTCGCTTGCGCGGGAATAAGCGGAAATCCTGCGCGGGACTGGCGGAGTGCGGAACGCTCCCCAAATTAATTTCTACGCTGCTGCTTGACACGGGTCTTGAACGGGCCTAACTATGTAAATGTTATTTACATTCACGCGAGGCCGACAATGCCAATCACCGCAAAGCTCGACGAATTCGGCAAACCCGCCTGGATCGCCCTGATCATTCTCGGTTTCATGGCTTGGTGGCCGCTTGGCCTTTCCGTCCTCGCCTTCACGATAGGGAGCGGAAGAATGGGGTGCGGATATCGCGGCGGTTATGGTCACTGGCAGAACAAAATGGACCGGATGCAGACCAAGATGGATTGGATGCGGACCCGGATGAGCGGCGGCCCCTGGAACTATACGCCATCGAGCGGCAACCGGGCTTTCGACGAATATCGCACAGAAACCCTGCGCCGACTGGAGGAAGAGCAGCGAGAGTTCCGTGAATTCCTCGACCGCCTGCGCTTCGCCAAGGACAAGACGGAGTTTGACCAGTTCATGGCCGAGCGGCGTAACCGGCCTACGCCTGAGGCAGGCCAGTCGCAAAACTGAAACGTTGCCGCACGTTCCAAGAAAGGCCGCCCGTTTAGGCGGCCTTTGCATTTCTGGATTGGGGTTCGTGAGACGGAAAGTAACGCGTCCTTAACCATAATCAGCGCTGTTATTGGGTGAAATGCCCGTGTCAGCGCCCAAGTTTGGCCAAGTTTCGCGGGGATTTCGTAAGTCTCCGGCGGACGGGACATACGAATTTAGCGAGACAATCGGTTTTCGACGCGCGTGGGCGGCATCGTTGCGCGCGCTCGTTGATTTCGGATATAGCGCCGCGCCGGTTCGACCGACGGATCGAGCGGAAAGGACGTGCCTATGAATCCTGCCGACGTGGCACAGTCGGTGCTCCCGCTGACCTCCTCCGATCTGTCGCTATTCACGCTGTTCTGGAATGCCCACTGGGTCGTTAAGACGGTGATGGTCGGGCTCTTGGTTTGCTCGGTCTGGGTATGGGCGATCGCCATCGACAAGACCGTGCTCTATACCCGCACGCGCCGCGCTATGGATCGTTTCGAACAGGCATTCTGGTCCGGCCAGTCACTGGACGAGCTCTACCGTGCGCTATCCTCGCGTCCAGCACATTCGATGGCAGCATTGTTCGTTGCCGCGATGCGCGAATGGAAACGTAGCTTCGAAGGCAACACACGTTCCATCGGCGGTCTGCAAATGCGCATCGAGAAGGTCATGGAAGTGACAATTGCGCGCGAGGTCGAGCGGCTTGAAAAAAGGCTGCTCGTGCTCGCGACTGTTGGCTCGGCTGGTCCTTTTGTAGGGCTGTTCGGGACGGTCTGGGGCATCATGACCAGCTTCCAGTCGATCGCTGCCTCCAAGAACACGTCCTTGGCCGTCGTTGCACCCGGCATCGCCGAGGCACTGTTTGCGACTGCAATTGGCCTTGTCGCCGCCATACCGGCGACCATTTTCTATAACAAGTTCGCGGCTGAGGTTAACAAGCAGGCCCAACGGTTGGAGGGGTTCGCCGACGAATTCGCCGCAATCCTATCGCGGCAGATCGACGAGCGCGGGTGAGGGGTCCATGGCAGCCAACGCCGGCACGCCTGTCATAGGGAAGCGCAAGCATCACCGCCAACGGGTGATGAGTGAGATCAACGTTACGCCGATGGTCGACGTTATGTTGGTGTTGCTGATCATCTTTATGGTCTCGGCGCCGCTGCTGACGGTTGGCGTGCCAATCGACTTGCCGCAGAGCCAGGCCAAGAGTCTCGATCAGGACAAGGAGCCGCTGACTGTCTCCGTCAACGACAAGGGCCAGATTTTCCTGCAAAATAGCGAAATCGCAGTCGACGATCTGATCCCCAAGATGCAGGCAGTAGCCGAGGCACGCGGCGGCACCGAGGCTCGTGTTTATGTGCGCGGCGACAAAAAGGTGGATTACGGGACCATGATGAAGGTGATGGGGCGGCTGTCATCGGCCGGGTTCCATCGTGTAGCCTTGGTCACCGAATTTGAGCAGGGCGCGAAAGCGCAGTGATGAGAAAGGCGACAGCGATCTCGGCCGGCCTACATGCAGCCGTACTGCTGTGGGCGACGCTGTCATTTTCCGGCAAGACATTTGATGTCACGCCGGCGGAATCGCTGCCTGTCGATCTGGTGAGTGAGAAGGACTTCTCAGAGATGACCAAAGGCGTGAAGGACGCGCCCAAGGTCGAAACGCCAAAACCGCTAGTGGAGAAGAAGGCGGAGGAGTCGCCGAAACCCGTTGAGGATTCGAAAGCGAAGATCACCGAGAAGAAAGAAGTGCAAGCTGTCAAGGAAATAGCGCCGCCGCCCGAGCCGCAGCCGCCGCAGCCCGATCCGATCGCTGAAAAGCTCAAGCAGAAGGACGAGCCAAAGCAACAGATGAAAGTCGAGCAGCCGCTACCGCCCAAGAAGCCGCCGCAGAAGCAACAGCCAAAATTCGATGCAGACAAAATCGCGGCCTTGCTCGACAAGCGCGATCCCCAGCGGAATGCGGCCACTGGCATGGAGGCCAATGCGACTCCCACGCTAGGCACCGCCAAGGGCATGGCTGCTCAGCTATCGCAATCAGAGATCGACGCATTGCGCGCGCGCCTTATGGCGCTGTGGAGCCCGCCGGTCGGCGTGAAGGATCTAAGCGAGCTGATCGTCAATGTCACCATCAGGCTTCGGCGTGACGGGCGTCTGGCTGCGCCGCCTTTCGCCCGCGTCGGCAGCAACAGCGTCGCCGCGCAGGCCTCGCGCGACAGCGCAGTGCGCGCAGTGCTTACCGGCCAGCCATTCGATATGCTTAAGCCCGAGCACTATGACAACTGGAAAGAAATTGAGCTGACGTTCGATCCCAAAGACATGTTCAGGTCCGATTAACCCCTCCTATTGAAATGACTCTGTTCAATATTCATTCATCCTCCCCGTTGTGGCTCACCCGTCGCCGGCTGCTGATCGGCGCCGGAGCTCTGGCTGCGCTTGCGCCCCGTCCCGCGAACGCGGTGCTTAAACTCGACATCACGCAGGGCAATGTGCAGCCGATGCCGATCGCGCTGCCCGACTTCATTTCCGAAGCCGATACGGGGCGCAACGTCACCGCCGTCATCAGCAACAATCTCCAGCGCAGCGGCTTGTTTGCACCGATCAACCCGGCCGCCTTCATTGAAAAGATCACCAATAGCGATAACGTGCCGCGCTTTACGGACTGGCGCACGATCAACGCCCAGGCGCTGGTCACTGGTCGCATCACCCGCCAAGGCGATGGACGGCTGAAGGCTGAGTTTCGTCTATGGGATGTGTTTGCCGACCAGCAGCTCGACGGGAAGCAATATTTCACCACGCCCGACAACTGGCGGCGTATCGCGCACATCATTTCAGACGCGATCTATGAGCGCCTTACGGGTGAGAAAGGTTATTTCGACAGCCGCATCGTGTTCGTGGATGAGACCGGGCCGAAAGAGCGGCGCGTCAAGCGACTTGCCATCATGGACCAGGACGGCGCCGGCGTGCGCTACCTGACGCGCGGCGACGAGCTGGTGCTCACACCTCGGTTCAACCCATCAACGCAAGAGATCACCTATATGTCTTACGGACAGGGCGATCCGCGCGTGTTCCTGCTCAACATTGAGACAGGCCAACGTGAGATCGTCGGCAATTTCCCGGGCATGACTTTCGCGCCCAGATTTTCTCCCGACGGACAGCGCGTGGTCATGAGCCTGCAACAAGGCGGCAATGCCAATCTATTTGTGATGGATCTGCGCTCGAAACAGACCACCCGTCTCACTGACACACCCGCGATCGACACCGCGCCATGCTATTCGCCCGACGGCACGCGAATTGTCTTCGAAAGTGATCGCGGCGGTGGCCAGCAGATCTACATCATGCCCGCGACCGGTGGCCCGGCGCAGCGCATCAGCTTCGGCGAGGGGCATCATTCGACGCCGGTTTGGTCGCCGCGCGGCGACTACATCGCGTTCACCGGCCAGGCGCGGGGAAACTTTGCGATCGGCATTCTCAAGCCCGACGGCTCGGGTGAGCGTCTGCTCACTGAAGGCTTCCACAACGAGGGTCCTACCTTCGCGCCGAACGGCCGTGTGCTGATGTTCTTCCGGGATGTTGGGCAGGGCCCGTCGCTCTATACCATCGACATCAGCGGTCGCAACGAATTGAAGGTTCCGACGCCCAGTTACGCCTCCGATCCGGCCTGGTCGCCGCTTTTATCTTGATTGTCGTAAACCGGCCTTATTTTCACCGTGTCTTAACCATCAGAAACGGTTTAAGGGACTCCGACAGTTTTTATCGGTCTGCGCAAGGTTCCATCAAGGTTGATGGAACGTTCGCTTAACGAACGACCTGCTAGACCCACACGCAAGCTCCGGTCACTACGCGTGGAATGGAGGCACCGGAATGATCGATATGAGGAAAATGCTGCACGTTGCCCGGCTCGCGGCGGTCTTCGCTGCGGCTCTGGCGATCTCGGCCTGTGCCAATAAAGGCGAGGACGCGCAAGCGAACGCCGCAGGCCAAGCGACGCCCGGTAGCCAGCAGGACTTTGTAGTCAATGTTGGCGACCGAGTGTTCTTCGAAACCGACTCGTCGGAACTCACGACGCAGTCGCGCGCAACGCTCGACAAGCAAGCGCAATGGCTGACCACCTATAGCCAATACAGCCAGTTCACCGTCGAAGGCCATGCCGACGAGCGCGGCACGCGCGAGTACAATATCGCGCTGGGTGCACGCCGCGCGCAGGCGGTGCGTGATTATCTGGTCTCGCGCGGCATCCAGGGACAGCGCATGCGGACGATCTCGTACGGCAAGGAGCGTCCGGTCGCGGTCTGCAATGACATCTCCTGCTGGTCGCAGAACCGTCGCGCAGTCACTGTGCTGGGCGTGAGTTCGTAAGGACCCACACGCTAACCGTTGATCCGTCACCTTGAGGTGCTCGGCGCGTGGCGCCGAGCCTCAAAGGGCGACGGCCTCAGCCGTTCATTCTTCGAGGCGCGCCTTCGGCGCACCTCAGAATGACGGGTCAGAGGTCTCACCCGGCCGATATAGTCACAATTTCGACGCAGCGGGCCTTATGTTACCCTCATTGGGCAAACGGCCGCTGCCGGTCTCACAGAACATGATGCGTTCACGATCATCTTTCCGTACTCCGGCGCTTACCGCACTGTCGGTGTTGTTTCTGGCCAGTTCCGCGCTAGCACAGGAACAACGCGAGTCCGGCAATTTTCTCGACAATCTGTTCAGCCGCGGCGAGCCGGCCGCACAGTCGCGCCAGTCAGCTCAACCGGCGCCGTCAGGCAGGGTGGCGCAATCCGATTCCGGCGACCTTTCCATTCGGCTCGACCGTATGGAAAACGCCCTCCGCCAGCTCACCGGCACTATCGAGCAGCTTCAGTATCGCAATCAGCAGCTCGAGATGCAGCTCAAGCGCATGCAGGACGATACCGAGTATCGCTTCCAACAATTGGGATCGAGAGGGGGGTCTGCGCCGGCGCCGCAGGCAGCACCAATTGGTCCGGGGAACGCGCCGCCGCCAGCATCGAGTCCGGGAAGGCGGTCTGACGTATTCGATCCTGCGCAGAATCCAAATGCGCCAGGTGCGCCGCGAACGCTGGGCAATCAAGCGGTAATCGCCGCTCCCGAACAAATGCAAGACGCTGGATCGTCGGTTGGCGCTCCTGGCGGGCGCGCCGCTGGCGCGCCGCTCGATTTGTCGATGCTTGCCGGTAACGACCCCACGCCGCCGCAAATGGTCGCGCCACCGGCGGCGGTCGCATCGGCCAGCGCCACTCCGGGGCCGACACCGCAGACTGCAGCACCACAGCCGCCGCCGCAAGTGCGCAACGCAGTTCCCACCGTTCCCGCTGGCGCGCAACTTGCGACGCTACCCCCATCGGCCTCGCCGCAAGACGAATACGATATGGCCTATGGCTACGTACTTCATAAGGACTATTCATTGGCCGAGCAGTCGTTCCGCGATTTCCTCAGGAAATACCCGAACGAGCGTCTGGTGCCGGAGGCGCAATATTGGCTTGGCGAAAGCCTATTCCAGCAACAGCGCTACCGCGATGCTGCGGAATCCTTCCTCGGGGTCTCGACCAAGTTCGAACGCGCCGGCAAGGCGCCCGACGCCCTGCTGCGCCTCGGCCAGTCGCTCGCTGCGATGAATCAGAAGGAAGCCGCTTGTGCCACGCTTGCCGAGGTCGGACGCAAATATCCGCGTGCCTCGGCCAGCGTGAAGCGCGGCGTTGAGCAGGAGCAGAAGCGCGCGCACTGCTAGGATATGATCGCAATGAGCCGCCCTCGGCCTTGATCCGAGTGTTGGAGCCGGCTTTTGTTAACGATCATGCCTACTCAAAAATCAGCGGCCATCTCACCGTCGGAAGCGAAGACGCTATTTTCCGGTTTGCAGGCTTTTCCCGTTCTGATGCTCGCTGTATCGGGCGGGGCGGACTCGACCGCGCTGATGGTGTTGGCCGCGCGGTGGCGCGACGCACTCAAAACGAAACCGAAGTTGATCGCCGTCACCGTCGACCACGGCCTGCGCAAGGAATCCAAACGTGAGGCCGCAGCTGTTGCGCGCCTCGCGCGCAAGCTCAAAATCGCACACCGCACACTGCGCTGGAATGGAAGCAAGCCATCGACCGGTTTGCAGGAAGCAGCGCGCATGGCCCGTTACCGCTTGCTCGGCGACGCTGCCCGGGGGTTGGGAGCGACGCTCATTCTTACTGCGCACACGCTCAATGACCAGGCCGAGACGGTACTGTTCCGTATGACTCGCGGCAGCGGTATCACCGGTTTGGGTGCGATGATGCGATTTTCGGCGCTGCCTTCGAGTGGAGATAGCGCGATCGTGCTCGCGCGACCGCTACTCGATATTCCGAAAGAACGTCTGATCGCGACGCTGCGCGCAGCGAAAATTCAGTATGCCGACGACCCCTCCAATCGTGATCCGCGTTTCGCTCGTGTGCGGCTGCGCGGTCTGATGGGCGCACTCGCGCATGAGGGCCTCGACGCCCGACGCCTGGCGCAATTCGCGCATCGGCTCAAGCGGGCGGATGTTGCAATCGAGAAAACGGTCGACCAGGCGATGGCGGAGCTGGTCGTGGAGTTGCCGGGCGCGGTCGCCGTCGAGGCGCGCCGCTTTGCCGAATTGCCCGCCGAAATCGCGCTCCGGCTGCTCGGCCGTGCAGTGGCCAAGATGGGCGATGAGGGCCCGGTGGAGCTGGGCAAGCTCGAGGCACTCAAATCCGCTCTCGATGCCGCACAAAATACCGGCGATGGGCCCTTTCGGCGTACGCTGGCCGGCGCGGTTGTGACGCTGAAGGGCCGCCAACTCATTGTCGAAAGGGCTCCCCCGCGTGGTCGCAACCGCTTAACCAAGCGCGAACGCGGCCGCGCGAGCCATGCGAAAACACGCTAGAATATTAAGATTCGAGGGCTTTTCTTGGGGGCTGGCGCTGCCTACATTGGTGAACGAGTCCGACGTGAAGTCGCCACGAAATTAATGCATAGAACGAAAGGCCGCGGGGCTCATGCGCGGCGGGGTCAGGACGCCTGATGAACGCTAATCTCCGCAATTTCGCCCTTTGGGTGATCATCGTCCTGTTGCTGCTGGCGCTGTTCACGCTGTTCCAGAACCCGGGCCAGCGCACGACCGCGCAA
>JBARNC010000372.1:0-4507 GCA_049802775.1 Pseudolabrys sp.
ACCCCGTACGATGCTCTGTCCTGAGCGCGGGGAGAGGCGATGAGGCGCCGCGAATTCATCGGTTTGCTAGGCGGTGTGGCTGCAATTCCGCTTGTTGCACGCGCGCAGCAAGTCGAACGGATGCGGCGCATCGGCGTGCTCATGAGCCTGGCCGCGGACGATCGGCATGGACAGGCGCGCCTCGCGGCGTTCGTGCAGGGCCTGCGGGAATGGGGCTGGACCGACGGCCGCAACGTGCAGATCGACATCCGCTGGGCCGGGGGCGATGCCGCCGACGCGCGAAAATACTCTGCGGAACTGGTTGCGCTAGCGCCGGACGTTATCCTGGCCTCTGGCGGCTCTATCGTAGGGACATTACTCCAGGCGACCCACGCCGTGCCGATCGTGTTTACGCAGATCCCTGATCCGGTCGGCGCCGGCTTCGTCGCGAGCTTGGCGCGGCCAGGCGGCAATGCCACTGGTTTTACCGCGTTCGAATATGGCATGAGCGGGAAATGGCCGGAGCTGCTCAAAGAGATCGCACCCCGTGTGACGCGGGCGGCGCTCCTGCGCGATGCCGCCATACCCCAAGGGACCGGTCAGTTCGGCGCCATCCAATCAGTGGCGCCATCGCTCGGGTTGGAGGTAAGCCCGGTCGATGTGCGCGATGCCGGTGAGATCGAGCGCGCCGTCGCGGACTTCGCGCGCGGATCGAATGGCGGCCTGATCGTGACGGGGAGCGGATTGGCGATCCTACATCGCCAACTGGCCGTCACGCTGGCGGCCCGATACAAGTTGCCGGCGACCTACTTCCTGCGCGATTTCGTCACCGCCGGCGGCTTGATCTCCTATGGGCCTGATCAGATCGACCCGCACCGGCGCGCGGCCGGTTATGTCGATCGCATCCTCAGGGGTGATAAGCCCGCCGACCTACCGGTGCAGGCGCCGACCAAGTTCGAGCTTGCGATAAATCTCAAGACCGCGAAAGCACTCGGCCTCGACGTGCCTCAGACGCTCCTCGCGCGCGCGGACGAGGTGATCGAATAAGGCTGGCCATGTCCGCTATTGGCACTTAGCGGACATCTGTTTTTGCACTGCGAATGTCCGCTTTCGGGGATAAAGCGGACATGACTTATTGCGGCGCACATGTCCGCTTATGACCCAGAGCGGACATTGCACAAGGCGTGGTCACGAGAGGCTAGTGAACGCTCATCCTCACGGAGGCCGGATGGCCCGGAACTTTGAACCGCTTTCCCGTGTCCGTCACGTTCGTCCCGTTTACGCGTAGGATCGAGAAGTCCTGATCGAGATAGTTGCCGACTAGGATGTATTTGCCGTCTGGCGTGAAAGCCGCCCCCTCCGGCAGCCCGCCGACTTCGATGTCTTTGAGCTTGGTCACCTTCTTGCCCTCAATGAGCAGAATCGTGACCACGCCGTTCTTGTGATAAAAGAAGGCCTTCTTATCCTTGTTAGAGCCCAGAGCGTCCACTGTTACAGCGAGATTACTCTTCGGGCTAATCGCGAGACCCTCAGGGCTGTCGGGTACAGTCACGTGATCGACGACACGCGGAGGTTGGGCGGTCAGGTCGATGACGCTCACCGTGTCCACGTTTCCGTCCGAATTGCCGCCGTCGCCATTATCTGCGGTGAGAGCGATTTGGCCGTTTGGACTGACTTCTACGCTGTACGGGTATAAGCCGGTCAGCATATCGCGCTTGGTATAAGTGACTTTGTCCCCGGCGACGTCGAGCAGCGCGACTTTGTTCGCTGAGTTCTTTGCCGCAAGGGCATGCTTTCCGTCGGGTGTGAAGACGACGTGTGAGACCTCGTCTCCCATCGCGATCGTGTCGGTTACCTTTACGGCCTTCCCATTGATCGACAGAACGGTGATCGACTTGTCGGCACGGTTGGCGACCAGCGCAAGATTGCCGGCCGCGTTGATGCTAAGCCCGGAGGGCTGTTTTCCGCCGGTGATCGTATCGATAACCTTGGCCGGGTTCGACTGCAGATCGATGACATAGATCTTGTCGTCGGGCACCAGCTTGAGCGCGTCCCCATCTTTAACGACGTTCATGGAGTCCGCGATGATCGCAATCGAGCCGGTCGGGTCGATGGCAAGGTTGAAGGGTGGCCCTGCGACCGAGTTCTTGAGCTGCAGGTTGGTCACGATTTTTGGCGCGAGCGGGTTGGCGAGATCAACGATCAGGACAGAGTCTTTACCGGCAGGCGACAGGACTGGCTTGCCGGTGTCGTCAAATAAGATCTTTTCGTCATTACCGACAATCATGAATGGAGCCGCTTGCGCCTGTGCCGCCTGGAACAGCGCGCAAATCGAGGCAAATAATAACGACACGTTCTTGGATGACATGGTCGTTCTCTCCCGAGTACGGTTTCGCATACTTGTTTTTTGACAATTTACTTCCTCGGGGGGCTGCTGTCATCGGGGGTGGAAATCCGTCGCAACGCGATACGAGCGCAGCGGCGCGAGTGGCGTTCCGACGGTCACTCCGCCGAATGGCGGCCTGCATAAAGCTGAAACCCCGACCTCTGAGCCGAATGACCGCTCATGGCACTTAGCGGACATCCCCAGTTGCACTGCACATGTCCGCTTTCGGAGGTAAAGCGGACAAGTACGAGCGTCGTGGAATTTCACCGGCTGTATGTCGGCGCTATCACCGGAACAGGCCGCGCCATTCTGGCGAGAGGTACAGACGCAAGCGGCGATCAAATTAAAAAACACCAACCAAAGGTTTCTGAGTTCCATCCGCCTGTAGCGCGATACCAATCGCAAGTTCTGTGACCCTCATCACATGCAAAAGGCGAGCGCGGTCCTAACTAGCATCATGACGTAGCTCCAATGGATTTCGAGGCACCCATGTCGAAAAGCTTCCTAAACCGGACCAGTAGGGCGGCTATCGCAGGAAGGATCGCGGAGGAGCGTCGTTCTGAAATCTGGAACGAGCAGACGATACCAGGCGATTACCACGTGCCCTTCGGCAAGACTGAAGCCCAGACAAAAGCCACGACGTGGCTCTGGCAAACCTTTCTCATCTAATCGAGGAAGAGACGGGGCCGCGTGCCTGGCGCAGCGCGGCCCCAGATCGCGTCGCCTCGGGGGGACGGGGGAATGCGGAGCGGGCGCGATCAGTCGGTTATGGACAATTCCACAGTTGGGGCTATATCGCGCAAATGTTGTGGCGTGTGCGTATTCACGCGGCAAGCCGAAAAACGCGTCTTGGTGTTCGCAGCTTTCTACTTGAGATTCCTCAGGCGTCCATGAGCCCGCCGTCCTTGAGGGCATCTCCGGCCTGTCCAAGTCCTGGCTCAAGATCAAGAACCCGAGGGCACCTGTTGCTACGCGTAATATCGATGGGAGCTTCTGATCGTGAACAGCTGATAATGACTAGCGTAACCTTGCCTAGCGGTGCGAAACATTGAGCGCCCGCAACTTTTCGGCGTCGGCATTCACCTTGTCGAGTTCATCCTTCAGATCGGCCTTCACTTTGTTGAGTTCAGTGCCCTCATCAACTCAATCAGTTGATTGACCTCGGTTTTCTTGCCGTCGGTGGCGATGATATTCATAGACGCGGCCATGTGAGTGTTGCCTGCGAGGGTGGACCGCATTCAGGTACATCGACATGGGTTTACAATTGGTTGCATGCCAGATGTTAATGAGTTGCCGCGCCGCTTCCCTAGTCGGCCCACTGGCTTTGCGGCTCCCGCCGGGCTCGACGGAACATTCTGTCTTCCGGCAATCGGCGGTCAATTCGTCCAGCTAATCGGTCCAGTCTTGCCAGTGCGTCGGAAGGACCTCAACTTGCCGACCAGATTTGGCATCCACCCAAAGTTGCCCGCGCAGTCGGCAGGGAAACACAAGTGCATGAACGGTTTCGCCGTCTTTGACAGCGAGACGCAAATCGCGGTCCTGCGGGATTTCTTTGAGGGATTGGACGGGCTTCCACATATCGCCTTTTAGGCTTGCGACTAAAGGTCAGCTTTGATTTGCCGCAAACGGGCCGTACGTATTTACTCTGGGACGTGGAATCCCTCGGAGATAACGCCTTTGGTCCGATCAATCTGTCGCGAGAATATAAAACATTACCGCCAGTTGCTGGAACAGACCACAGATGAAGCAGAACGTCAGCGCATCCTGAAGCTACTTGCCGAAGAAGAGAAAAAGATGGGAGACGCTGGCGATCCGGCCGCAAAGCGGGAAGTCACGTCATACGACGATACTCACTAAATCTACCGGTCATTGCCTTCACCGCGCCTTGAAATCCGCCATCGCTTGCTCGCGGTTCGCCGCGTAGCCACGACCGCTACGCGTTCTGTATATATTCGCGCAGCGTTTTGGCTTCTTGATCTATCTCTTCAACGCGGCTCTTAACCACATCGCCAATCGACACAATGCCGATAAGTCTTCCCTGTTGCACCACCGGCAAATGGCGGAATCTTCCCACGGTCATGCGGGCCATCAGATCTCCAATGGCATCGTCTTCAGAACAGGTCTTGACTTCGCGTGTCATTA
>JBARNC010000373.1:0-3191 GCA_049802775.1 Pseudolabrys sp.
CGCTTGACCCCAACCGGCCGATTAGAGAAGCGGACATCGCCCCTACTGAGCAATGGGCGCTCGGTTGTGTGCCGTTTCTCACTCGCCGCCCGCTCGCAAATGGTACGCTGTAGGCATTAAACAAAGCGTGTTCGCAACCCGAGCGGATGCGGCGCATCGGCGTGCTGTTGCCATTGCCGAAGGTGACTCGCAGGGTCAGGCCCGCGCAGCCGAACAAGAGCGCGCTCTAAGTTGCTGAATGTGGGGCAGCGGACGCTGTGGCAAGCCGTGCAACGACGAAAACCAGGAAGCCTGATCCGAGTGAGGCTGGGACCGCAGCCCACAGCCACGGCTCGCTTCCGCTCGTGAGGTAGATTGCTACGCTGCCGACCCCCACAACAGCACCGCAGCCGAGGACGCCCAGAGCCCATCCGGGGCTCACCGCGCCGGCGCGCGTTCGGCCGATCACCGGTCCCAATACGAGCGGGACAAAAGAGAGCTGAGCACAGTAGAACGCGAACAACAGGGCGAGGAACCCACTGCCGTTGAAGCCCATCGGACGGTACGCGCTGACGGCGTAAAACGCCCCGAAGACCACCAGGCACAGTGTGCCGCTGGCGGTCACGGCGCGTCCCCTCGCCCTGGCCTCCTCGACCGGTGGCGTCTTTCCCGACCTTGGCTCGGCCGAAAATAGCGGCAGTATATCGTAGCGAATAGCGCAGACACCGGCCGAGAACGCCGAACTCATCGTCGACAAGGCGATTGCAAGCACGGCAACCAACAGCAACGACAGCGCGCCGTCAGCGACGAAGTTCTCCTGTGCGACCAGCTGCTGAACGAAACCCTGCATGAAGTTTGCGACGCCTGGGGTCGCCATCGACAGCGCTGCGATCGCGCCGAACATGCACATGAACAGCCAGACGAGAGCGGTCTCGAACGCGTATATCCCGAAGATCCTCCTCAATGCCGCAGGCTGCCGGGTCGATGCCACCTTCCCGTCCGCATTCTGCTCAAAGGCAGCCATTCTCTGCCAGTTGGTGATGTCGACCAGGGGGTAGAAAAGCGGCAGCAGCAACCGGGCGACCAGCCCGGTCTTGGGCACGCGCGTGCCCGTCTGCAGCGCGGCGGCACTGTTGCGCAGGACAGCCGGCACTCCCTCAGCGTACAAGTCCATCAGCGCAAACACCATCACCGTCGCGACCATCACGGATATGCAGACATTGAGGATCTTGGCGAATCTCCCAAACAGCAGGGAACCCAACGGTTCGTGACCAGAAGCGGCAGCGTTGCTGCCGTCATCCAGCTTTATTATGGGACTGGTATCAACGTATTTTGATCGCCGGTAACAAAGCATGAGCGCGCAACAAACTGCGACAAATGCAATTGCCAATGTGCCGTGCGGAGGCATCGCCCTCACTCCGGACATCAGCAGGTACAGGAGCAGCACGGTCGATCCGAACAGGCCGAAATACACGATCCCCAGCTGCGCCTGAGCCGAGCGCATCACCCCGGAATTTCCGGACGGCATCGCGTAGAGGGCGGTCAGCGCCAGCAGGCCGCCCATGATCACGAAGGTGGCTGCGTCACCCGCCACGATCGGCGCGAGCAGAGTCGCCGCCGCAAACGCCTCACCGACGATCAGACCAGCGAGTGCGAATACCGTCAGAGCGGACGCAAGCAGGCGGACCCGTAGATCGTTGCCGTGCTGGTGTGCAATGAACTGGTGTACGGTGACGGATCGGTCGCGGCGCAAGGCGCGGTCTAGGAACTCGAGCATCGGACGACGCAGGAGATAGAGGAAACACACGCCCAGTGCAAACGAACAAGAGCTGATGATCGCCGGCCAGAAATCGCCACTTGCGCCCCAGGCAAACAACGGGCCGAAGGTCGCCATTTGCAGGGCATAGGCGACGGAGGAATTCTGCACCACACCGGGCGGTGTATGCTCGCCGGAAACGAAATAGTCCTGGGCGCGCGCATACCCGCGCCGCCGTACCGAATACACCGGCACCAGGCAGATCCCGAGCGACACGACCAGGAATGCAAACAACGCCATGAGAGCCCCGCCAGTTTGGCCGAGTTGCGGGCTCGGTCCGCCGCACATCGATCATGCGGACAAACCCGACCGGGAGCAATGGACTTCGATCCGTGTCCGGTGTGGCGCAGCGGAGCCGGCGCCGCGCCGGGAACATGGATACGAGTGTCCGAACTCGTCACCAGAGGGGCGTCGAGTTGCAATGGACAGGAGAGCGACGGCTGATATAATCGCACGGACGAGGACACGGGAGGGATCTTCAGCGATGCGGGTGCGAGATGCTCGTCATCCCATCGGCGTGATCGCCGGCGGGAGTTGGCTCGGTGCGACCATGGCGCTCGCACTGCTCTGGTGCGGCAGCGCCTTCGCTGCCCAGCCGAAAGTGGTGCTGCTGCGCGGCTGGTTCGGCGTGTTCTCGAGCGGCCTGGACAGTCTCGCCGACGAGCTCAAGGCCAAGGGCGTCCACGCCCAAGTTGCCGGCCACTTGTCATGGAAAACTGCGGTATCCGACATTCTGCGCGAGCGGGCTGCCGGCAAGATCGGCCCGCTGGTCCTGATGGGCCATTCGCAGGGCGCCAACAACGTGATCGACATGGCGCGCGCGCTCGCCGCACACAATGTTCGGGTCGACCTCCTGGTGACCCTCGTTCCCTTGATGCAGAATCCCGTCCCCGCCAATGTCGTGCGGGCGATCAACTACTACCAGTCGCCCGGTATCTGGGGCTCACCGCTCGCCGTCGATCCTGGCTTCCACGGCAAGCTCGCCAATATCGATGTAGCGGACGACCCCACCATTTTGCACATCAGCATCGACAAGAGCGCCAGGATCCATTCGGATATTTTGCGCGAGATATTGGCCCTGTCCCAGGCGAAGACGGCGGTGGAAAACGTGACCGGCTCCCGCAACCCGCCGGCTGCCGGAGAGGAGCCGCGTTCGGCAGAAAGGAAGCTGCCGGAGCGCGCGGCACAGGCGGGCAAAGGCCAAACGCAGTAGACCAGTGCCGCGCGCGGGTTACCCCTTCCCGCTTCTATGCCATTAGCGGCGGTCTGATCGCGCCTACGGGCCCGATCAGGGCGATCCGTTTCGGCGCGCCGCTGGCTACGTCGACTGCACTTTTGTGACGGGGAGCACATTCTCCCGAGCCGTTTTCACCCTAGCATCCTGGCTGCTGAGATA
>JBARNC010000374.1:0-12150 GCA_049802775.1 Pseudolabrys sp.
CCCGAACGTGACGACAAGAACTGGATGAAGCACACGCTGTCGTGGGTGGATGAAAAGGGTAATGTCAAGCTCGACTACCGTCCGGTGCATGCCTACACGCTCACCAACGACGTCGCTTATATCGAACCGAAAGCCCGCGTCTACTGACGGAACGTTGCCATGGTCGAATTCACGCTGCCGAAAAATTCCAAGATTACCGAGGGCAAGAAATGGCCACGCACGTCGCATGCGATGCATGTGGCTGAATTCCGTATCTACCGCTGGAACCCGGACGACAGGCAGAACCCAAGTATCGACACCTATTACGTCGATTGCGATGACTGCGGACCCATGGTTCTGGACGCGCTGATTTGGATCAAGAACAACGTTGATCCAACGCTCACCTTCCGCCGTTCCTGTCGTGAGGGCGTCTGCGGCTCTTGTGCCATGAATATCGACGGCACCAACACGCTCGCCTGTACCAAGGCAATCGACGATGCGCGTGCGCCGGTGAAAATCTATCCGCTGCCGCACCAGCCGGTAGTGAAGGACCTTGTGCCGGATTTGAAGAATTTTTACGCGCAATATGCATCGATCGAACCGTGGCTACAGACAACTACGCCGGAACCAGAGAAAGAGTGGAAGCAAAGCCACCATGACCGCGCCAAGCTTGATGGCATGTATGAATGTATTTTGTGCGCTTGCTGCTCAACGTCGTGTCCAAGCTACTGGTGGAACTCGGATCGTTATCTTGGCCCGGCCGCACTTCTGCAAGCCAATCGCTGGGTCCAGGACAGCCGCGACGAAGCGACCGGTGCACGCCTGAACAACCTTGAGGACCCGTTCCGGCTTTACCGCTGCCACACGATCATGAATTGCTCAAAGGCCTGCCCAAAGGGCCTCAACCCGGCAAAAGAAATCGCCGAATTGAAAAAGGCGCTGGTTGACCGGCAGCTTTGATTTGCGGCATGTGCGGTGGGATCGGAATGCCGATCGTTACTTTCGAATGTATTAAAGTCATTCAGGCCGACGTGGAATCCACGATGATCCCGGGGTGAAAATATTCACTGATTGGCGCGAATTGACTGCTATTCGCATTTCTTGGCCTGGCAGAGCTTCTCGAGCTCAGGGAACGGCTTATAGGCAGTGCTTCCACATTGTTCCTTTGTCGCCTCGATCAGCTGGTTGAGGTGGCCATCGTAGAAAAGGGCAATGCGGTCTTTGCTGCCAGTATAATGATTGCTGGCATTGCGCGAATCTGATCGTACGCAGACCACATAACGCTCGTTCTTGCCGACCAGGCGAAGCACCGGATCGCTGATGTAAGCAGCGCGCACATTGGTCGGATTCTCGAGCGTGTTGGTCATCGTGAGTAAGATCTCGTTCTTGTAGTCAGCCGGAAAAAGATTTGGATTTTCCTCCGGTTCTTTTTTGCTCGATGAACAGGCGACAAGGCTCAAGGCAACGGCTGAAAGCAAGCACAGGCTCGCTACACATCGGGCCATCGGGATTTTTTCTCGCAACAATTGCAATCCAGCGTTTTTCGATGGCGCCACAAGTCCGTTTCAATCGAGCTCCAGCTTGCGTCGTCGCTGACCAAGCGTGCGCAGACGAAGCGCATTGAGCTTGATAAAGCCTTCGGCATCGCGGTGATCATACGCCACCGCGCCCTCTTCAAAAGTCACTAGTTCCTGGTCATAGAGAGAATATTTGCTCTCACGCCCGACGACAGTGACGTTGCCTTTGTATAGCTTGAGCTTCACGCGCCCAGTTACAAATTCCTGACTCTTATCGATCGCCGCCTGCAACATTTCGCGTTCCGGCGCGAACCAGAAGCCATAATAGACAAGCTCAGCATATTTCGGCATTAGCTCGTCTTTGAGATGCGCGGCGCCACGGTCGAGCGTGATCGATTCGATACCACGGTGCGCGGCAAGCAATATTGTCCCGCCTGGCGTCTCATACATGCCACGTGATTTCATACCGACGAAGCGATTCTCGACGAGATCAAGCCGGCCGATGCCGTTGGCACGGCCAAGTTCGTTTAGCTGCTTGAGCAACGCCGCCGGCGACATTTTCTTGTCGTCAATCGCAAGCGCGTCGCCTCGTTCAAAATCAACTACAATGATTGTCGGCTTGTCCGGTGCCGTCTCAGGATCGACGGTGCGCGAGAACACGTAATCGGGCACTTCCTGGCCGGGGTCTTCCAGAACTTTACCTTCCGATGAGGTGTGCAGCAGATTGGCGTCGACTGAAAACGGAGCTTCGCCGCGCTTGTCTTTGGCGATCGGAATTTGATGCTTCTCGGCAAATTCGATGAGCTTAGTCCGCGAGGTCAGATCCCATTCACGCCAAGGTGCAACCACTGTAACGTCCGGTTTGAGCGCATAATACGTCAACTCGAATCGTACCTGATCGTTGCCCTTACCTGTGGCGCCGTGCGCCACCGCATCAGCGCCAACTTTCTCCGCGATCTCGATCTGTTTTTTGGCGATCAGTGGCCGTGCAATCGAGGTGCCGAGCAGATATTGCCCTTCGTATACTGCGTTTGCCCGAAACATCGGAAAGACGTAGTCGCGCACGAATTCCTCGCGTAAGTCCTCGACGAAGATATTTTCCTTCTTGATGCCGAGTAACAGTGCTTTCTGACGCGCCGGCTCAAGCTCCTCGCCTTGGCCGAGGTCGGCGGTAAAGGTGATGACCTCACATCGATAAATGGTCTGCAACCACTTCAAAATGATGGAAGTGTCGAGCCCGCCGGAATAGGCGAGCACAACTTTCTTCACATTCTTCTTGGTCTTGCCGTCGGGCATTGGACAACCGCCGCGTTGAAAAATTGCGGCGGACTATAGGGCCAAAGGTAAGCGACGCAAAGTGTGTCCTTGGTTAACCTCTCTACGTGAAATGGCAGTCGTTTTCTGTTGCCACGCTATTTTTATTTCCGGCTTCCGCCGAACAGACCGACGATAAAATCATGAGCCGGCAAGGCCACACGCTCGAGCGCCCGCTCGACGTCATCATCCGACAGGCGCGTGCGTGGCCAGCGGTAAATCAAGGCGTATACGATCCAAACGATAAGAAAGGTGAATACGCCGGCGAAGACGACATCGGATGGGAAATGCCCGCCCGCCATCACGCGCAGTGCTGCCATGCCCGTGCCGAGCGCAAGTGCCGCGCCATAGGCAATGATGCGCCATTGCGGTGGCGCCAGCGCTGCCGGCGCGATGGTCCAGAACGCGCCGGCCACGTCGCCGGAGACAAATGCGCAGTTCCCCGGACAATCGCCGCGCCGATCCCACCAAGCAACAAAATGCTCACTGCCGCCAAACTGCGTCACGTCGATGGGCCGCGGACGGCCCCAGTGGTCCTTGAGGAGCACATTAGCCAACAGCCCTGGCGCTAAAACCATCGTCGCTATCAGAAAAACGATCGCGCGCCCCGACATCAGCAATTTGCGCCGCGGTAGTATCAGCTTGATCACAAGCGCCGCCACCGCCGGTGCCACCAGCAAAGCACCGATCCATACGCCAATTTCGCGTGCCCGCATGACCGGTGGATATAGGCGGAAAGCAAACGCATTATGGACGGAATCTTCAAATGCGTGAAAATAACGCGCGACGCGCAAATCAAGTTGGGGATAGAGCCCAAATGCCAGGCCTGCGACAATGGCTATGGCGAGCGCGACGACGAGGCCGTTACGATTCATGCGCGCCTCGTCTAGCCGAGACATCTAAAAATGGAAAGGCGTCATAGCACCGAGGCCGCTATATTGCGGATATGGCAATGCTCACACTCGAACTGTTCTGGGGCAATGATCGTCTGGATGCGGTGCTGGATTGGGTCAAGCACTAGGCGGCGCGCGGCTGGCGCCAGCGGCCAGCATTGCGGCCGGCAATCAGCCAATAGGCAAGCCCACCAATGATCCCGGCTGCGGCCGCGAGTTGCAAGGCGTTGCCAACCGGCGCAACGTCAGTTGTGTTTTCAAGTCTTATGGAAATATCGGAGCCATAATAAGACGCCAGCGCGACCAGCGCGCCGCCGACGCCGTAATAAAGAAAGTTGCGCAAGTTCGCGGCTTCCGAGATCACGATCACCACTACGGCCGGTAAAATCGCTACCGCACCGACGAAGCTTGTCGCAAAGAACGAAACTATGAAAAAGCTCACGCGTTCGAAGGGATCGGCATCGGCGCCCGCCCAGTCCGGCGCAATGATGCCGATGGCGAGAGTAATGCCCGCGGCCATAATGGCCACGATAAGTGCGAAAATGATGACGATGATCCGGCCGAGCAGGGGCATGTCTTTTCCTTTAAATAAATTGGCGCCGTCACTCTACCATTGTCATGGCCCGTAGCATCATGCGCTCTCGCGCCGAAAGTTTTTCGGTTGCGCTCTTGAGCTGGCCGCAAGCGGCCAGGATATCGCGCCCGCGCGGGGTGCGCACCGGCGACGCATAACCTGCGTCGAAAACAACCTGCGAGAACTTCTCGATCTGCTCCCAGTCCGAACATTCATATTTTGTGCCCGGCCAGGGATTGAACGGGATGAGGTTAATTTTGGCGGGGATACCCTTAAGCAGCCGCACCAGTGCCTTGGCGTCGTCGATGGAATCGTTCACGCCCTTGAGCATTACGTATTCGAAGGTGATACGCTTGGCATTGGAAACGCCGGGATAGTTGCGACAGGCTTCCAGCAGATCAGCGATTGGATACTTGCGATTGAGCGGCACCAGCTCATTGCGTAGCTCGTCGCGCACGGCATGCAGCGACACCGCCAGCATGCAGCCAATCTCGGCGCCGGCCCGCTCAATGTTGGGTACTACGCCTGAGGTGGAAAGCGTAATGCGCCGCTTGGAAATGGCGATGCCCTCGCCGTCTGCAATAATGAGAAGTGCGTCGCGTACGGCGTCGAAATTGTAGAGCGGCTCGCCCATGCCCATCATCACGATATTGGTGATGCAGCGGTCACCGCCCGGCACCACGCTATCGGTTGGTCGCGTGCCGCCGGGCCAATCGCCCAGACGGTCACGCGCAGCCATCACCTGGCCGACGATCTCTCCGGCCGCAAGATTTCTGACCAGGCGCTGAGTGCCGGTGTGACAGAAAGTACAGTTGAGCGTGCAACCGACCTGGCTGGAAACGCACAAGGTGCCACGTTCGGTGTCGGGGATGTAAACGCACTCAACCTCGTGGGGGCGCTCGCCCTGTACCTCGCCGGGCAACCGCAGAAGCCATTTGCGCGTGCCGTCGACCGAGACCTGCTCGGCAACGACCTCGGGCCGAGCCAAAGTGAAATGTTCGGACAGCATCGCGCGAAGCTCCTTCGACACGCTGGTCATTTCTTCGAACGAGGTGAACCCGCGGAAATAGATCCAATGCCAAAGCTGCTGCACGCGCATCTTGCGCTGGGCTTCCGGCACGCCGAGTGAGCCAAAGGCCTCAGCAAGCTGCGGTCTTGTAAGGCCGATCAGCGACGGCTTTTCGGGCGCCACGTAGCGCTCGAGCGGCAACTTTTCGACCAATTGGGTCGAAGCCGTTACGGTGTCTGTAAACATTGCCATCGGATCAATCACCAGCGCCGTTCGGCACTGACGACAATATAGGGTCGTGACACCCTACTTGCACTCCTCCGCGACCTTGTCGAGCGCCTGGGCAATACCCTTGAGCGAATAGGTGTCGGTGGTTTTGGTACCACGCGATGACTCGCTTTTAACCACAAGGTCGGAGCCTTTGCGCATGGTTTCCACCATCTGCGTCTCTTCTGCGGCGTTCTTCACCCAGGCGCCGTCGTTTTGAGTGTACATTGAGTAAGTAGCCGAGCCGATCGCGGCGGTGGCGTCATGACCGGGCCTTTGCGGATAGCCAACGATGACTGAAACCTCGTTCCTTACTTTCTCCGTCGGCCGTGTGGAGACGAAGGCATAAGAAGGATCGCGGCTGCGTCCGGCTGGCTCACTCGTGGCTGAAGTTGGCTTCGAGAGCGCAAAACAGATCTTCTTGCCGCCAGGCGTTGCTCGATAGGCGCCCCACTCGCCGAATTGGCCAAGTAACACGGCCTGATCGGTCGGGTTGGCCGGCTTCTTCTGTTGCGCCGATGCAGAAGCATTCAAGGCGCTGACTGCCAACAGGGTAACGCAAATACGGAACAAAGAAGCTGTGTTCATCGGGCCCTACCGGTGAAGATAGTGACGGTCGTTGAGCCGCCACCAATAAGAATCGCTGGATACTAGCCCATTACCGGCGAAAGTCGGCAATGTGAAGGCGACAAAAGGCAACGGGCTGGCAGCGGGTGGCGCCTTGCTAGGACTGTAAGGCCTTGCTATTCGCGCTGCACAATTCCCCCCAGCCCGATCGCCATGAAAGCCCTGCTCTGCACCCGCTACGGCACGCCTGACGATCTGACGCTCGCAGATATTCCGGATCCTGTTCTCGGGCCGGGCGAAGTAGCCGTGCAAATCGAGGCAGCCGCACTTAACTTTTTCGACACGCTGATCATTGCCAACAAATACCAGACCAAGCCGGCGTTGCCATTTTCACCGGCCGCAGAATTTGCCGGAACAGTCGAGAGTCTCAGCGCGGGCGTCACACGGTTCGCGGTCGGTGACCGCGTTATGGGTTACGCGGGCTACGGCGCCGCGCGCGAGCGCATAGCGATCTCTGCCAGCAGGCTCATCAAGATTCCCGATAGCCTCGACGTTGACCGCGCCGCCGGCCTCTGCGTTACCTACGGCACCACGCTGTACGCGTTGAAAGACCGCGCCAGGCTCAAGGCCGGAGAAACCCTCGCCGTACTTGGCGCCTCTGGCGGCGCAGGTTTGGCGGGAGTCGAACTCGGCAAGCTGATGCGCGCGCGTGTGATCGCCTGCGCATCTTCAAAAGAAAAAATTGACTTCGCCCGCAAACACGGTGCCGACGATGGCATCGACTACGGCAGCGAAGATCTGAAGGAGGCGCTGCGCCGGGTCACGCAGGGCCGCGGCGTCGATGTAATTTACGACCCGATCGGCGGCCCTTATGCGGAGGCGGCGTTGCGTTCTATTGCCTGGGAGGGACGTTTTCTGGTCGTCGGTTTCGCCGCCGGCGAAATACCGAAGCTGCCCCTCAACCTGGTGCTGCTGAAAGGTTGCGACGTGCTTGGTGTGTTCTGGGGTTCATGGATCGAACGCGATCCGGCCGGCCACCACGCCAATACGGAGCAACTGCTGACCTGGTGCGCAGAAGGGAAACTGTCGTCCCACGTGCACGCAGTCTATCCATTGGCAGAAGCGCCGGCCGCACTCAGGGCGATCGCAGCGCGGCAGGTCATGGGTAAGGTCATATTGAGGCCGTAGTTGAATTGCCGCCGTCTGCGCGGGAGCCGCAAATACTCAGTCCTGCGAGGAAAACTCAGCGAGCCTGTTCCGTGCTGCTATACGATGTTCCAGGCGAATGTGGTTCGCCACCAGGTTGATGGTGGTCGCAAGCACGGCAGCGTCATCGGTAAAGCCAAGCACCGGGAAGACGTCGGGAATAATGTCGGCCGGCAACACGAAATAGGCCAGCGCACCGATCAACGTCGTCTTCACCGGCAGTGGCGTAGTGTGGTCGAATGCGCAATAGTACGCGGCGACCAGATCCTCGGCGAAGGGGATTGACGCCGCAACGCGGCGCGTTTTACGCCAGAATTGATGGCGAAATGCACTTCGATCGTCGTTGCTTTGCCAGAATGCAGATTGTGCAAATTCCATGCGGCCCATGTGGTTAGTGATTGCGGCGTCTGCAAGGACCCGTTTTCAAGGTTCCCACCACCGATCGTCCTACCCGACGGTCATTTCGTCCATTGCCTCAGCCAGTTTCACGTCGAGTTCGGTCAGGCCGCCGGCATCATGGGTCGATAGTGTCACCTCGACCGTTTTGTAGACATTGAACCACTCCGGATGGTGATCCATTTTCTCCGCGACCAGCGCCGCTCGCGTCATGAACCCAAAAGCCTGGTTGAAATCCTTGAACACGAATTTTTTAGTGATGGCATCGCGGCCAGCCACTTCGGACCAGCCGTCGAGCCGCGCCAGCGCGGAATTGCGGGCTTCGCCAGTGAGTTTCTGTGCCATGGCATGAGCCTTCTTGCAGCGAACGCGTTGCCCTCGCAAAGGGTCCAAGCCGATACTACCTTTTAAATGGCGGTTCCGACCATATGAGGCACCCATGTCCTGGTCATTGAATATCGGCAAGGTGGCGGGCACCGTGGTCCGCGTTCATATCACCTTCCTTTTGTTTCTCGCTTGGATTTTTGCGGGGAGCTATGCCTCGGGCGGTGCTGACACCGCGTGGGACAGCCTTGCGTTCATGGTCCTCCTGTTTCTCTGCGTACTTTTGCACGAGTTCGGCCACATCTTCACTGCTCGCGCCTTTGGCGTGCCGACGCCGTATGTGACCTTGCTGCCGATTGGCGGCGTCGCGCAACTTGAGCGCATCCCGGAAGAGCCATGGGAAGAATTCCTCATCGCCGTTGCCGGCCCGATGGTCAATATCGTGATCGCGGCCGCTCTGGTATTTCTGTTTAACGCGCATTTGCAACCGGGCGCAGCGGCGGCCGTCGATAATATGAAGATCCCTCTGGTCGACCGCCTTGCGGCGGTGAACCTTTTTCTCGCGTTGTTCAACATGATCCCCGCGTTTCCGATGGACGGCGGGCGCGTGCTGCGCGCCTTGCTAGCGAGCCGTTTCGGTTATGTGCGCGCAACCGAGATCGCCGCTTCGATCGGACAATTCGTCGCCTTTGCACTCGGCTTCGTCGGCTTGATGGCAAATCCGATCCTGATCTTCATTGCGATCTTCGTCTATCTCGCAGCCTCTTCGGAGGCGCACATGGTGGCGCTACGCGCGGCTTCACGTGGCGTACCAGTTAGTTATGCCATGATGACGCAGTTCGCGACGCTGTTGCCGGAGGCGCATATCGACGAGGCGGTGCAAACGCTATTGCACACGAGCCAAGGCGAATTTCCCGTCGTGGATGGTGCCGGCAAACCGGTTGGCGTTCTCGGCCGTGGCGACCTGATCCGCGCCATCAAGACGCGGGGGCCGGAAGCGCGCGTCGCCGATGCGATGACGGCAGAAGTACCAACCATCAGCCACCGCGCCACGCTGGAACAAGCGTTCAAACTGCTGCAGCAGAAATCGGCGCCCGCAGTTGGCGTCACCGATGCCGCCGGCAAGCTGGTGGGCCTCATTACCAGTGAGACCATCGCCGAATTGATGATGTTGCAGGAAGCAATTCCGGGAGGCGTGCGTATCGGCCCCTGGAGCCGTCCGGCCGGAGCTTAGCCACACGATTTCAACGCGCGGCCCTGCCGCCGGTTGCATCCCGGCCGCGCGTGACTATATTGCGCTGCAATAGCGTCGCATCGCGGGTCCCACAGGGCCCGCGCTTTGATTTCTGGGACCGGCAATGGGCCTTCGCAACGTCGCCATTATTGCGCACGTCGACCACGGCAAGACCACCCTGGTCGACCGGCTGCTGCAGCAATCCGGCGCGTACCGCGAGAACCAGCGCGTGGTCGAGCGCGCAATGGATTCCAACGACCTCGAGCGCGAGCGCGGTATCACTATCCTGGCTAAGGCTGCCTCGGTGGTGTGGAAGGACACGCGCATCAATATCGTGGACACACCTGGCCACGCCGATTTTGGCGGCGAGGTCGAGCGCATTCTCAACATGGTGGACGGCGCATTGGTGCTGGTGGACGCGGCCGAGGGCCCGCTGCCGCAGACCAAATTCGTGGTGTCGAAAGCCCTGAAGATGGGGCTCAAGCCCATCGTCGTCATCAACAAGGTGGACCGCGCCGATGCGCGGCCGACGCAGGTCGTTAACGAGGTATTCGACCTGTTCGCCGCGCTCGATGCTACCGACGAGCAGCTCGATTTTCCGATTCTGTACGGCTCGGCCAAGCAGGGCTGGATGGCCACGAGCCTCGACGGATCGCACGACGACGGCATGCAGCCCCTGTTCGATCTGGTGCTGCGCCACGTCAAGCCGCCGCAGGTGGAGCAAGGGCCGTTCCGCCTGCTCGGCACTATCCTGGAAGCCAACCCCTATCTCGGGCGTATTGTCACTGGCCGCATAACCTCGGGTTCGGTGAAACCCAACCAGCCGGTAAAGGTGCTCGATCACGACGGGAAGATGATCGAGAGCGGCCGGATCACCAAAGTGCTGGCGTTCCGCGGGCTCGAACGCACGGCAGTGGAAGAGGCAACGGCCGGCGACATCGTCGCGGTTGCCGGGCTGCCGAACGCCACAGTGGCGATGACGATATGCGATCTGTCGGTAGACACGCCGCTCCCGGCCCAGCCGATCGATCCGCCGACTTTAGCGATGATCTTCCGGGTCAACGATTCTCCGCTCGCCGGCACCGAGGGCGACAAGGTCACCGGGCGCATGATCCGCGACCGGCTGCTGCGCGAAGCAGAAGGCAACGTGGCGCTGCGTGTGCGTCAATCCGACGAAAAGGATTCCATGGAAGTCGCCGGGCGCGGCGAATTGCAGCTCGGCATCCTGATAGAGACGATGCGGCGCGAAGGTTTCGAGCTGTCAGTCTCGCGGCCAAAGGTGCTGCTGAAGGAAGACCCCGCCACCGGTGAAACGCTGGAGCCGATCGAGGAGGTCGTTATCGATCTCGACGAGGAACATTCCGGCATCGTTGTGCAGAAGATGGCCGAGCGCAAAGCCGATATGCTGGAGATGAGACCTTCCGGCGGCGGTCGGCTGCGCCTTGTATTTCATGCGCCAACACGCGGGCTCATCGGCTACCAGGGTGAGCTGCTCACCGACACGCGTGGAACGGCGATCATGAACCGTTTGTTCCATGCCTATGCGCCTTACAAGGGACCGATCCAGGGTAGACGAAATGGTGTGCTGATTTCCAATGACAAAGGTGACGCTGTCGCCTACGCGCTTTGGAATTTGGAAGACCGCGGTCCCATGATGATCGAGCCCGGCTGGAAAGTTTACAACGGCATGATCGTTGGGGAGCACACACGCGGCAACGACCTGATCGTCAACGTCCTCAAAGGCAAAAAGCTCACCAATATTCGTACGACGTCCAAGGACGAAGCGGTGCGCCTGACGCCGCCAATCCGTATGACGCTGGAGAAGGCGCTGGCCTATATCGAA
Organism: Pseudolabrys sp.; assembly: GCA_049802775.1. Lineage (GTDB taxonomy): Bacteria > Pseudomonadota > Alphaproteobacteria > Rhizobiales > Xanthobacteraceae > Pseudolabrys. The sequence continues at coordinate 11,124 of JBARNC010000374.1, forward strand.
GACGATGAGTTGGTCGAGGTAACGCCGAAGTCGGTCCGCTTGCGCAAGAAGCTGCTTGACGAGAACGACCGCAAAAAGGAAGAGCGCAAGAAGGAAGCCGAGACGGTGTGACACGCCTGCCGCGCAATCTCCCCTGCATCGCCTGCTTGTTTTCCTGTAGCGTCACCTGCCGCCGAGAAGTTCGCAAAAGCGTTTGCGCTAGCGATATGAGAGCGATTCTCACCGACGGCGCATCACGCCCGCCTGGATATGGCTTTGATACGCATTAGGCAGGCGTTGCACAGTTGCAACAGCAATAACCATTTCCACAAGACAGTCGCGGCGTATCTTGCCGGGGCGGCACAAATCGGGAAAGCTTAACGAATCGTTGCACTACCCTGGAACCGTCGCCGGATACCCCGGCAGGTACCTCGGAAGAGCCGCGAGATAGAAAGTGCCCGATTTGGTTGACTGAACATGCCAAATTCAACGACCCTTATAGAGATCCGCCGCGCGAAGTCAGTTGACGCGGTAGACGTCGCCGAGACGCATGACGAGGCGTGGCGCGCGACCTATCAGGGTATCATCCCGGGCAATGAGCTCGACAAGCTCATCAGCCGTCGCGGCCCGGACTGGTGGGACTCGGCTATCCGCAAAGGCAGCCGCATTACTATCCTGCAATTCGGCGATCGCATTGCCGGCTACGCCAACTACGGGCGCAATCGCGCGCGTAGCCTGTTTTATGACGGTGAGATTTACGAGATCTATCTTCGGCCCGAGTTCCAGGGACTGGGGTTTGGGCGTCGCCTGTTTTCTGCTGCGCGCAAAGATTTGAATCAGAGCGGCCTCAAGAGCCTGGTGGTTTGGGCTCTTTCCGACAACGAACCGGCGATGGAATTTTATCGTGCGCTTGGCGGCCGCGCAGTCGCGCGCTCCTCGGAGCGCTTTGGCGCCAAGACGCTCGACAAGGTCGCATACGGCTGGCAGGCGTAATCATACCTTTGGCGCCGGCAATCCCTTCTGCGCGCAGGCGGCGCGCAAGGTATTC
>JBARNC010000375.1:0-1550 GCA_049802775.1 Pseudolabrys sp.
CGAGTGGACTAATTGTGTCGAATTGGGGCGGGCGACGCTAGGCAATAGTTAAAAAAGGGTTAACAGCGCCATCGTGGTGACGCGTTAACTAAACAACTCCCAGCCTTGGCATCCCTGGGCCGCAACACGTACCACGCCAGAAACTAGTGATCTTTCCCGCGCCGAGGCTGGATAGCGAGCATGAACTTATTCTACAAATAGGGAGTCGCTGGTTATCGGCGCATCATTGTGGTCATGACAATTGAGGCTTTGATCATTTGGCTGGTTATTGGAGCGATTGCCGGCTGGCTCTTGCCGCGGATCGGGTTTATTCTTGTCGGTGAGGCGCAGTTTTCAACTGCATCACCGACACATCTTCCGCATCATCATAGCCGACGTGAAACAAATATTTGCTCAATGAGCTTTCGCGCGCACTCATAAACATCATTGAGGCTAGCGGGTTCTTTGCCACTGCGATTAGGGATATGGCTACCCTTGGAAGTTAGATGACACTCGTCTCAATCCGTTGAACCGAATGTTAACTAATTTCGGCTGATCGTGCCCGTTCAGGCACGAGGGAATAGCTTCTGCGTTCGGGGACACAGTGTGATGCGTAGGATAATCGTTTTGGTCGCTGCGGGCGCCGTTGCGGTCGCCGTAGGGGTGACGAGCTTTACGCTTGGTCGGGGGCTCACGGTCCGGGAGCCAGTCGCGACCGCCATGCCGGCGAAGGTCGCCAAGCCGGAACTGGTGACTGGCACGATCGCTTCGCGTTCGATCCTCGTGCAAGCGCAGCCGCAAGCGCTGTCGGCACCACCAGTCGTGATTCCGCCGCCCGCGAGCCTCGCTGCATTCCCGACGCGCGGCCATGTCAATAATGCCGCCGCCGCGCCGAGCCGGGCCTGCGGGAATCCGGATGCGCTCGGCGTCTCCCGCGTGGTGGAGATCGATACCGCCGGCGGGCCCGGCTTCGGCTTCGAGCAATTCAAAGCCTACGATTTCCTGCGCGAACACGAGGTGGTGCTAACCTTCGACGACGGCCCGTGGCCCGGCAACACCCTCGCAGTCCTCAAGGCACTCGCAGATCAATGCACCAAGGCGCTGTTCTTCCCCATCGGCAAGCACGCCATGTGGCATCCCGAAATTCTCAAGCAGGTGGCCGCCGGAGGCCACACAGTCGGATCGCATACCTGGTCGCATGCTGATTTGTCGAAATTGCCAATCGACCAGGCCAAGGAAGAATTCGAAAAAGGTGTCAGCGCGGTGCGCGCCGCATTGGGAGAGCCCGGGGCCTCGTTCTTCCGTTTCCCGGCTCTGCGCGCTCCACCGGAGATGGTTAACTATCTGGGGACGCGAGACTTTGGCATCTTCTCGACCGATATGGACTCCTTCGACTTTAAAATTCGCAAGCCCGAGCAGGTGGTCGCCTCCGTGATGACTAAGCTAAAGAAGCGCGGCAAGGGCATCGTCCTCCTACATGATTTCCAGCATGCGACCGCACTGGCGCTGCCTGAGCTTTTGGCTCAGCTCAAGGCCGACGGCTACAAGATCGTGCAGGTTACGGCGAAAGA
>JBARNC010000376.1:0-2549 GCA_049802775.1 Pseudolabrys sp.
GTCATACAGAAACTCTCGGTGAATTTGCTGTCCGGGCGAGGGAGATGAATGTCAGCGAATAGCACTCGCTCAACACGCATTGACATCGTGTTGCTCTACCTCGCGCGCGGCGTGCGAGGATTTGGCGATGGTTTTGCCATCATTATTTTGCCGGCCTACCTGTCCGCGATCGGCTTCAGTTCGATCCAAATCGGGATCATCGTCAGCGCATCGTTGCTCGGGACGGCGTTGCTGACGTTGGCGGTGGGGTTCATCGCGCCACGGCACGATTTACGCAATTTCCTGCTTGGCGGCGCGGTTTTGATGTCCTGTACCGGTCTTGCATTCCCCAATGTTGAACTATTCGCCATCATCGCAATTATTGCATTTGTTGGAACGATCAATCCCTCAACGGGTGACCTCGGCGTGCTAGTGCCACTTGAGCACGCCATGCTGGCACAGGGAGTGCCTGACGCGGAGCGAACACGCACGTTCGCGCGATATAGTCTGATCGGTGCGCTCTCGATGGCTGCTGGATCATTAGCCGCGGCGCTGCCCGATTTTATGACCTCTGCCGGTATCGACAGAGTAAACGCCTTCAAGATCATGTTTTACATCTATGCTGCGCTCGGGCTTCTCTGTGCTGCGCTCTACCGGCTCTTGCCACATGCACGCATGGATGAGACACGCCCGAGTGCTCCGCTGGGACCCTCGCGCAAAGTTGTCTACAAATTGGCGGCGCTGTTCAGTCTCGATGCGTTTGCCGGCGGTTTTGTTGTCCAGTCGCTGTTGGCGCTGTGGCTCTTCATTCATTTCGATATGTCGCTCTCGGCGGCGAGTGTATTCTTCTTCTGGACGAGCACCCTGAGTGCTTTTTCCTATCCAGTCGCCGCGTGGCTCTCAAAGCGCTTTGGCCTCGTCAACACGATGGTCTTTACCCACATCCCATCCAGTATCTTTCTGATCGCTGCGGCATTCTCACCGAACTTGATCCTGGCGCTGGCGTTGCTGCTGGTGAGGGCCGCACTGTCGCAAATGGATGTTCCTACGCGGACGTCTTACGTCATGGCCGTCGTGACGCCCGCTGAGCGCACGGCCGCTGCCAGTGTTACGGCCGTTCCTCGTAGCTTTGCATCGTCGCTCAGCCCGGCTCTGGCCGGCGCCATGTTGGCTATGCCGTTCTCGGGACTTCCGCTGGTGCTGTGTGGGGTACTGCAGATTGCCTATGACTTGGCACTGCTAATTTCGTTCCAGCATGTGAAACCGCCCGAGGAAAAGGCTCTGCGGCAAGCGTGATGTTATGTCTGCTTTCGGTCATTAGCGGACATTTTGCGATGCGGGTGCGATGTCCGCTTTACCCCCGAAAGCGGACATTCACCGCAAGGTCCGTCATGTCCGCTTTGTGCCAATAGCGGACATCGCGCTACTTATTCGATCACCTCGTCGGTGAGCGCCAACAACTTCGGAGGTACTTTGAGATTAAGTGCCTTCGCGGTCTTGAGGTTGATCACGAACTCGAATTTGGTGGATTGCATTACCGGCAGATCGGCGGGCTTCTCCCCCTTGAGGATCCGACCGACGTAAATGCCCGCTTGACGATGGGCGTCGGGAAGGCTTGCCCCGTAGCTCATCAAGCCGCCAGCTTCCGAGGCCTCGCGCTGCGAGTACATCGTCGGGATTGCATGGCGTGCGGCTAACGCAACGATGAGTTCCCGATTATTGAACAAGAACGGGCCGGTACCAACAAGCAGCGCACGCGTGGAGCGTGACGGCAACGTCGCAAACGCAGCTTCGATGTCGCTAACGCTACTGATATCGAGAAAGGTCACTGTCTGCCCCATCGCCTGCGCTGCAGCCTGCACGTCCCGTCGCTCTGCCTCGGTTTCAGACGAGTTCGAGTATATGAGCATAGCGATGGTCGTTGCCGTGGGAATGAACTGGCGCAGCAGCTCCAAGCGCTTCGCTCCCAAAGTCCCGGCGATGAAGACCACACCCGTGACGTTGCCGCCCGGCTGGTTGAGACTGGTAACGAGACCATCCCTGACCGGATCGCTGCCGGTAGTGAATACGATCGGTATTGTCGTGGTCGACGATTTGGCTCGGATGGCCGCCAAAGTGTTGCTGACAATCACCGAGGGCCGGCGTGCGATTACTTCGGCGGCTAGTGTTTCCAAGCCATCGAAACGATTTTCCGCCCAGACGAACTCGATCGCAACGTTTTGCCCTTCGACCAGCCCCGCTTCCTTCAAACCGTTGCGAAAAGCCGCCAGATTTTTGACTTGCGCTGATAGCGAGCCGCTGTTGAAAAAGGCGATCACCGGTAATGGCTGCTGCGCGCACACGACGCGTGGCAGTGCGACCGCCGCGCCGCCTACAAGTGCAATGAACTCGCGCCGTCTCATTGCCTCCCCCGAGGCTAAGGACAGGGCATCGTAGCGGTTTAAACGAGGCTCGGTAAGGGACGACCCGATGTCCGCTTTGGGTCTTAAGCGGACATTTTGCGATGCGGGAGCGATGTCCGCTTTACCCCCAATAGCGGACATTCTTCAGCGCCGTAGCCATGTCCGCTT
>JBARNC010000377.1:0-7639 GCA_049802775.1 Pseudolabrys sp.
CTCAACACGCCGACGGTTTTCAATGCGAGCCTGAATTTTCGCCTGAACTGGGAAGGGAATTTCCGTTCACTTGAAGACCATGCCAAGCAGACGCTTAGCAACGCCGCGATTATGGCATCGAGTGTGGACGAAGTCGTGAGCAAGTTGCGCGCCGACCCGGAATCGGTGCGGCAATTCCGCGACGCATACGGGAGGGAGCCCGACGTCACCGCTCTCCTGGATGCGATTGCGACCTACGAGCGCTCCTTGATCACGCCGGGCAGCCGGTTCGACCGATGGCTTGTGGGCGAAGCCGCCGCGATCACGCCGGAGGAGCTGTCCGGCTATCAGCTGTTCAAATCGCTTGGCTGCATCTCTTGTCACCAAGGCGTTAATGTGGGCGGCAACCTCTTCCAACGGCACGGCGTTTTTCATCCATTGGGATCTGCGGAACCCGTATTGGTTCGCGTCCCCAGCTTGCGTAACGTGGCGACCACGCCGCCGTATTTCCACGACGGCAGCGCGCCTACGCTGTCGGAAGCGGTCAGGGCAATGGGTATTGCCCAGCTCGACCGTGTACTAACCGATCAGCAAGTCGCCGCCATCGTCGCCTTTCTCGACACACTGACAGGCACTTACCAAAGTGAGGTAGTCAGGCCAGCGACCGACAAACCGCGCGCGGCTAGGGCGCTCCCATGAGGCTCTTGTCGGGTGCCCTCGGGGTGCTTCTGCTGCTCGCGTTGCTGACCTGGCTGCTGCTGCGCGGAATCGACACGAACGCACCAGCCTATGCAGTGACGCTCCGGGCCTTTGACGATTTCGCGCTTGCCGAGGCTTCCCTCCATCGCGACGTCCTGCAGGCGCGCGCCGGCCTGCTTCGCGACTACGACACCCTCGTCAAGGCTGTGGAGGCGATGCAAGACGCGGTCAGCCGCCTGCGTTTCCACGCGCAGACGGAGGGCCTCGATGTCGGGCCGGTCGACCGCCTGGCCGTGACGGTCTCCCAGCAGGAGGAATTGACGGAGCGCTTCAAGAGCAGCAACGCGCTCTTGCAGAATTCGCTGTCTTACGTTGGCCTGCTGAGCACAAGTCCCGCGTTCGGCGCTAAGGACGCGCAACTCGCACCCGCAACCGGCGCACTAGCGGCGGCGCTCCTCTATCTAAGGCGCGACACATCGCCGGACGCTGTCAAGGCGCTCCAGGAACGGATCGACCAATTTGCAGCGCAAGCGCCCACTACCGGGCCGGACGCGGAAGCAGCGCGGGCACTGCTCGCGCATTCCCGTCTACTTCAAGAGCTCCTACCGGCGGTCGACGAGACGCTGCAGGCCCTCGTAGCCGCGCCAAGCAGGCAGCCTCTCGAAGAGCTCCGTGCACAGTTCTCCGACCGCCGGTCCGCTGTCGAGGTGACGGAGCAGCGCTTTCGGCTGTTGCTATATCTGGTCTCACTGCTGTTGCTCGTCATGCTCGTGCATCTCGGCCTGCGGCTGCGTGCGCGCGCCCTTGCGCTGCGACGGCGAGCAGCATTCGAGCATGTCATAGCCGAGAATTCGACGCGCCTGATCAATTGCCCGCCGACGGAGACCGACGCGCGGCTGAAACAAGTGCTGGGCGAACTCTGCCGAGCGATCGGCGTGGAACGCGCCTATGTGGTGCTGGATGAAAACCCCACTCGAGTAAATGTGTGGTCCGCGGACGGAACGGCGTATCCGCCGGCCTGGCCCAAACAGGCGCTGACACTTCGTACGGACGGACCCGATATCGTCACCGTGCCGGATGTAGCCGCTTTGCCGCACGGGACACTGAAGGACATGCTCGCAGCCGCTGGCGTCCGCAGCTGGACCTGCGTGCCGTTGATTCGACCCGGCCGGGTGCGAGGCATCATGGGGTTCGACACCTGTCGGCCGAAAGGGGATAGGGTTTTCCCCTTGCCCGTGTTGCGCCTTGCCGGCGACGCAGTGGCCAATGCCCTCGAGCGCGAGTTTCTCGAGCGCGACCGAGCGAAACTCACGACGCGCCTGGAACGGGCGCGCCGCATGCAAATGGTCGGATCGCTGGCAAGCGGGATTGCGCATAACTTCAACAACATCATCAGCGCCATTCTCGGCTATTCAGAGATAGTCGAACCACAGCTCACGCGCGGAACCAAGCTGGCACAGCATATCGATGAGATAAGGCGGGCTGCCGAGCGTGGGCGCGATCTAATTGACAGCATCCTCACGTTCGGGCGGCAGCGTGACGCGCGTGTCCGGCCGGTGCAGGTGCGCACTTTATTCGAAGAGGCAGCCTCATTGCTTCGTGCCTCGCTCCCCTCCGGCGTCGAGCTCATCATCGATGACGTCCCGATTGACGTCGCGGTATCCGGCGAGCCGGCGCAGCTGCAGCAGGTCATCCTCAATCTATGCACGAACGCGGCACAAGCTATGCCGCGCGGCGGATCGATCCGCATCACTGCGGAGCAGAAAGAAGTGGCCGCTTTCCTCCCGATAAGCCACGGCGAGCTCGTGCCAGGCCCCTACGTGTGCCTAGCCGTCATCGACAGCGGGCGCGGCTTCGACGAAAGTGTGGCGCGACGATTGTTCGAACCGTTCTTCACGACCCGCTCGGCGGGGACCGGACTAGGACTTGCAACCGTGCACGAGATCGTTCGTGACCACGGCGGAGCGATGAACGTGCAGAGCAAACCGGAGCACGGAAGTCGCTTCGAGGTGTGGCTTCCCGCGGTGGCGGCAGACAGCACCACAGTGGTCGGCCCTGCGGTGCTGCCGCTCGGGCGCGGCGAGACGGTGCTCGTCGTCGAGAGCGAACGGGAAAAGCTGCTGTATAATGAGGAGATGCTGGCCGCGCTGGGGTACGAACCGGTGGGGTTCGAGCGCCCGGCCGACGCAATCGCAGCGTGCCGTTCGGCACCCAACCGATTTGACATCATCCTGGTCAGCCACGCCTCGCAAACTTCGGTTGGGCTTGATTTGACTCGCGCGCTGCACAAGGTCGCGCCGCGGCAGCCCATTCTGCTCGCCACTTCCTCCACGATCGATCTCGGCGTGGAGGCGTTGGCGGACGCCGGAATTTCCGACGTGCTGCGCCGGCCCCTGGCCAGCACCGAGCTGGCGGCGGCGCTGGCGCGCTGCCTGCGTTCCCCCGGCGCGTTACAGACGTAACGCTATTACCGATAGCTGAAATACTTCTGTAGCATGGCGCCGTCATTTTCCTCGCTGCGCCCTCGTGGGCCGCAACAGGAGTGACCGATGACCGTATTTACGACCTTCGTCAGTTTGACCCGTCTCACCGCGATGCTTGCGGCCGGAACCTTTCTGCTGGCCGCCGCGGCCGGTGCCAGCGCTAAGGATGGCGTGGTCGAGGTGCCCGCAGCGCTCAATCCAGACAAGCTGTCGATCTTTCGCGTGGTGTCGGCGACGGGGGTGCAAGTCTATACCTGCACCCGCACTCCGGCGGGCGCCACCGGCTGGGTCCTCAGGGGACCGGACGCACAGCTGTTCGATCCGCAAAACAAGCCTGTCGGCAAGCACTATACCGGACCGACCTGGGAAGGTCTCGACGGCGGCAAGGTGGTCGGCGCGGTAAAGACCAGCATGCCGGCGCCGGTCGACAAGGCAGTTCCTTGGCTTCTGCTCGACGCCAAATCGCACGAGGGATCGGGCGCGTTCACTCAGGCGCAGGCGATCGTCCGCATGGAAACGACCGGTGGCGCCGCGCCCGGCGACGGCTGCGACGAGGCCCGTGCCGGTCAGGAACTGCGCGTTCCCTACACGGCGATCTACGTATTTCTGAAATAGGCCCCGTAATCATGCACGTCATTTCGTTGGCCGTTATTCAGACCGGCAAGCGCCACGCGCGAACGTTGACCACTTCGGCGTCAACACAGAAGTAAGCCAAGCTGCTCGAAATCGACACGCAGAGCATCTCCAACATCACGCATGCTGCTTAGTGACATCAAATGATGACCCTATGTGCCGCGCGGACTGACGTCGGAGCGACCTAGTTGCAGTTGAGATTGGGTTCGTTTCGCAAGACCTACGGTTTCGCGCGCGTTTGTAACGGATTGGGATTCCTATTTAGCTTTTTTCACATCACCCTTCTTCACCCCGGCTTCGGGGAAAATCCACATCGCGACCACCATAAACACGGCCGTCAGCATGATGTAGGTGGAGAAATCTGGCCGAATTGGCGAACCGCTCCAATAAGCCAGAATTGCCGCAACAATCAGCGTAAGAGCAGAAACGATCGCTTTGACATCGTTGGGCATATCAGCCTCTTAGAACTCTGCGGTTATTAGTACGAGCCGATCGGCGCCATGGCTGCCTCATCAGGCCGGTGCGGATGCCCCCGTAAATTCTTTCTAAGATGACGCGTATCGTATCCGTTGAGCAGCGTGCCGATGAGGCCGCGGTCGAGATCTGACGTTCCAAACAGCCAATCCGCAATTGGGAATGTCAGGTTCATGTTGGTTTCCATCATCAGCTTCGCGTTATGATGGGCGGTGTGATGGCGACGCAGCGTATTCACGAAGGGGCAGCTGCGCACGAACCAATTCTCATCGACGTGACAGCAAAAGTGCATGAACTCGTAAATGAGATACATGCCGGTGGTAACCGACATGAACAGCCAGCCGACATTCGGCGAAAAAATCGTTCCGAGAATGGCGGCCAATGGCAGTGACATCAAAATAAAGACCACCAGCGCATAAGGTGGAAATACGGTCACACGCCAGTCTTTGTGGTCGCGAAAACGCATTTCGTCGTCGGTAAAGAACTGATGGTGATTGAGCGTGTGCCGTTCATAGACCGCGCGCAGACCTTTAATATTGACCGGACGGTGCATGACATACTTGTGCACAGCCCATTCGAACACATTGGTAAAGAGGAAGGTGAGCGGCACCGTCAGCCACTCAAGCCATGATACGTTGTGAATGTGCTCGACATACACATAGAACGCCGCCGCGCCCATCGCATAGATGATGGCGACGTGGAAATAGCCATCATACCACCCGATGATGCGGGAACGGTATTCCTGCCGAAAATCGATCTGCCGCTGACTGATCATCATGCTCTCCTGTGGGCGGCCTGGCCGTCGCTTCCTGCCTGATATATCACACATCTATCACAGCCGGCAGTGCCGTTCAATCAGCCCGCCGCAGCGGGGCTGACGCCCTCGATGACGCGTACAACCGTGGGGTCCCGGCGGGCCTCGTCCGGCCGGCCGGCAAAAATAATTTCCCCGCGTTCAACAACATAGAGCCTGTCCGCGAAATCCGGCACGTGGTGAATGTTTGACTCGGCAATGAATACTGCATGCCCGTACGCCCGGATATTCGATAGCCCCTCGATAATCGACGGAATGACGACCGGCGAGAGCCCCTCCGTCGGCTCGTCGAGTAGCAACAGCTTCGGTCCGAGCGCGAGCGCACGGGCGATCGACAGCATCTTGCGCTCGCCGCCCGACAGGGCCTCGCCGCTACGGTCGACGTAACGCCGTAGGTGTGGGAACACGTTATAGGCTTCGTTGATGCGCTCTGCCGCGGCCCGCGCGTTACCATGGGTCCAAGTGGGCATGGCGATGTTTTCGGCGACGGTCAGATCACCAAACACCTCGCTCTCTTCCGGCGCAAAGCCGATCCCCATGCGGGCGATCTGATAGGGTCGCAAACCGAGCAGACTGTTGTCCCTGAAAACAATTGAGCCGGAGACAATTTTATGGAAGCCCATGATGCTACGGAATGCGGTGGTCTTTCCGGCGCCATTGCGGCCGACCAAGCAGACGAGTTCACCTTCTTTCACTTCAAATGAAATGCCCCGCAGAACGCGACTGCCCTCGATGTCAACGATGAGCTCGTGGGCAATCAGCATTACTGAGCCCTTCGCTTGCCAATCACTGTCGCTATCAAATGCGGGTCGGCAAAGAATTGCGCAGGCGGCAGATCGGCCAGAACGCGGCCTCCAGCCAAGGCGATGATGCGAGTAGAATAAGCAGACACCAAATCCATGTCGTGCTCGACCAATACGATACCCTTGACGCCAGCAAGTTTCGCGGCCGCGACCAAGGTTTTCATGATGGAATGTTTGTCAGCGGTGGAGACTCCGGATGTTGGCTCGTCGAACAGAATAACCTGCGGGTCAAGTGCGAAAGCGGATGCGACATCAAGGAGCTTCTTCTCGCCCTGAGAGAGCGAGGCAGCAATCGTATTGAGCCGCTGATTTAATCCGAAAACTTCGGCCACCTCACGAACACGCTCATAAATCTGTGAGTCGCCGGAAAGTCGTGAGAACAGCCGCCAGCGCTTTTTCTGCCTCGAAATGACCGCTGCGGCTATTGTATCCGCCACTGTCAGTTTGGGAAAAATCTGAATGAGTTGGAACGTGCGAGCCAAGCCCTGATCGGCGAGCGCAACCGGACCAACGCCGGCGATATTGTTACCCATGAATTGCACTTCACCTGAACTCGGCGACAGTAACCCCGTCAGAAGATTGACCAGTGTGGTTTTGCCTGCCCCATTGGGGCCAACCACCGAAACCAGTTCATCTTCGCACACGGCCATGCTCACGTTCTCAAGCGCGCGGAAGACGCCGTAAGACTTGCTGACATTACGGGTCTCGAGCAGCGGCGTCATTCAAACCTCCGCATCAAGCGCCGCCGCAAGTTGACAGCCACCCCAGCAACACCCTCCGGTAAGCCAATAACGATAGACGCTAAAATTACGCCGAGCATAGACCGCCAATATTCGGTCAAGGATTGCAGCTGGTCCTGCAGCAATGTGTAGGTTAGTGCGCCAATGATTGGTCCAAAAAAATTAGAGAAGCCGCCGAGTACCGCCATAAACACGAGCTGACCGGAGTGAGTCCAATTGACTAACTCGGGATCCGCCAGGCCAATGCGGAAACCAAGAATAGCGCCGCCGACGGCGCCAAAGGCGGCGGAGATGATGAACGCTGCAAGACGAAAACGATGCACGTGCACGCCGAGATATTCAGCCTTGCGTGCATTGTCGCGGAGAGCTTGAAGTTGTAGTCCAAACGGCGAATGCACGATTCGCCACATCAGGAGACCGCCGATCACCAGCAGGCCGAGGCAATAATAGTAAAACGGACCGGCGAGAAACTCGATCTTATTGTAACGCTCGAACGCAAGCCCCAAGATGTTCATGCGCGGCACCCGCATGCCGCTGTCGCCGCCGGTGAGGTAATAAAATTTGAACAAGAATGAGTAAAACAGCATGCCAAAGGCGAGCGTAAGCATGCCGAAAAAAATGCCAATATAACGCGCGCACAGCAGTGCGATTGGTAGCGCAATCAAAACGGAACCGACTATCACCCCGAGTAATACGAGCTCGAAGTATTTGACCCCAAATGCGCCAGACATAACTGCGGCGCCATAGGCGCCAAGGCCTAGGAACATGGCGTGTCCGAACGATAAAAGGCCCGCGTAGCCGAACAAAAGATTGAAACCGAGCAATGCGATGGCATAGCCGAAGAATGGGATCATCAGCCCGGCATAGTAAGGCGGCACAACGAACGGCAGCAGCGACAAGGCTGCTGTCCCGACCAGCGCGGTCGTCGCCGCCGGATTGACGGTCATGCGAGCGACCTCCCAAACAATCCGACGGGACGGAAAATCAGAACGCTGATCACGATCACATAGATTG
>JBARNC010000378.1:0-25935 GCA_049802775.1 Pseudolabrys sp.
TTCTGGCGCAGCGCACGGCCCTAGAAGCCCTCGATCCCGTCGGGCTTGATCCGACGCGCGATGAGCTTGCCTTTTTCCCGCTGATTTATTGGCCGATATCGCCGGGCGCGCCGAAGCCCTCGCAGGCTGCGCTTGAAAAAATCGATGCCTACATGAAGCGGGGCGGCACCGTTTTATTCGACACGCGCGATGCCGTGGACGCCCCGGCCGGCCCCGGCGGCGAAATGCGCGCGCCTGGCATGGTTGCGCTGCGCGCGATCCTGTCCTCGCTCGACATTCCCGAGCTCGAGCCGGTGTCGCACGACCACGTGTTGACCAAGACGTTCTTCCTGCTGCGGGATTTTCCCGGCCGCTTCACCACCGGGCAGCTCTGGGTCGAGGCGCTGTCTGCAGATAATGAAGATGAAGAGCAAAGCCGTCCGGCGCGTGCGGGCGACGGCGTCTCATCTATCTTGATTACCTCGAATGATCTCGCCGGTGCCTGGGCGATGCGCCTGGACGGACAGCCAATGCTTCCACTAGTGCCGGGCGAAGCGCGTCAACGCGAATTTGCCTTCCGCGCCGGCGTTAACATCGTGATGTATGCGCTGACCGGCAACTACAAGGCCGATCAGGTGCATATCCCGGCGCTGCTCGAACGGCTGGGGCAATAGGAGCTCATTGGTGAACCTTGGCATATCATTTGCTCCCTTGGTGCCCTCCTACTTAGTGTGGGTTGCCTTTGCCGTGGCCGTTTTGATCTCGGCAATGCTGCTTATCGCGCGGAGCCGCGGAGCGCCACTACGTGCCTTAGCATTGGGCCTGATGGTGCTCGCACTCGCAAACCCATCGCTCACCCGCGAAGACCGCGACCCGATCCCTTCAGTCGCCGCTGTCATTGTCGACAAGAGTCCAAGTCAGAACTTCGGCGACCGCGCCCAGCAAACAGAGGCCGCACGCGCTGCGATTGCCGAGCGGCTTAAGCTTATTCCGGGCCTTGAAGTACGCGTCGCCGAAGCCGGCGCTGCCGACGGCGAAACAGACGGTACCAAGCTATTCTCAGCTTTATCGTCCACACTCGCCGACGTACCACCAGACCGCGTGGCCGGCGCCATCCTGATCACCGATGGCCGCGTGCATGATGTGCCAGCAGACGCCTCTGCACTGGGATTTGCCGCGCCGCTCCATACGCTAGTCACCGGCCACAAGGACGAGATCGACCGCCGCGTCGTGCTTACGCAGACGCCGCGCTTCGGCATTGTTGGACAATCGCAGACCATCGGCTTCCGCATCGAGGATCAAGGCATCAAAATCGGTGCCGCCGAAGTCGCCGTTCGACGCGACGGAGAGGTGCTGGATAGGCGCACGGTCACGGTGCACACCGACGTCAAGTTCAATGTACCAATCCCACATGCGGGACCGAATATTGTCGAAATAGAAGTGTCTCCGGTCGATGGCGAGCTCACACAGGTGAACAACCGCGCTGTGATCTCCATCGACGGCGTGCGCGATAAGCTACGCGTGCTGTTGGTCTCCGGTGAACCACATGCCGGTGAGCGCACCTGGCGCAACTTGCTCAAGTCCGACGCCTCCGTTGACCTAGTGCATTTCACTATTCTGCGTCCGCCGGAGAAGCAGGACGGCACGCCCATCAACGAGCTGTCACTGATCGCCTTCCCGACGCGCGAGCTGTTCCAGCAGAAAATTGGGGAATTCCAGCTCATCATTTTCGACCGCTATGCACGGCAAGGCGTATTGCCGCTCATCTATTTCGACAACATCGCAAAATACGTGCGCGACGGCGGCGCCGTGCTGATCGCCGCGGGCCCAGATTACGCAAGCCCCACCAGTATCTGGCGGACACCGCTCGACGGCATCCTGCCCGCCGAGCCAACCGGCGAAGTTACAGAACGCAGTTTTCGAGCGCAGCTCACCGATGCCGGCCGACGTCACCCGGTGACGCGCAATCTTGAAGGTTCGGAAACCGATCCGCCCCACTGGAGTCAATGGTTCCGGCTGGTCGATATCAAACGCAGCACCGGCACTAATGTGATGCAGGGACCGGACGGCAAACCACTCCTGGTCCTCGCGCGCGAGGGCGAAGGTCGCGTGGCGCTACTATTGTCGGATCACATCTGGCTTTGGGCGCGCGGGTATGAAGGCGGCGGGCCTCATCTCGACCTTTTGCGACGGCTGTCTCACTGGCTCATGAAGCAGCCTGATCTTGAGGAAGAGGCATTAAGGTTGGTCGTGCATGGGCGCGACATTACCGTCCAGCGACAGACCATGGCCGACGCAGTTAACCAGGTGACGCTCACTTCACCAACTGGCGTGACTCGGACAATGGACCTCCAGTCGGTCGAGCCAGGGCTGTGGCGTGCTGCGACGACAGCCAACGAGCTCGGCCTCTGGCGCGCGACGGACGGCAAGCTCACAGCGCTCGCAAATGTCGGTCCCGCCAATCCACGCGAATTCGCCGAGGTGACATCAACGACCGAGGTTCTGCGCGCATTGAGCAACGCTACGGGCGGAGATGCGTGGCGGATCGCTGAGGGCGACAATCTTAGTATCCCGCGGGTGGTACCGGTTCGCACTAGCACCACGTTCAGGGGCGACGACTGGATTGGCCTGAAAATGCGGGACGCCAGCGTTGTACGCAGCATCGGCGTATTGCCGATCTTCGCCGGCCTCATCGGTCTCCTATTGCTGATCGGATCACTCGCCGCAACCTGGGCGCGCGAGGGGCGCTAATTTAAGTTCGTTAGTCCGGGACGTGCACGACGTGCGCGAACCCGGACTCCAGAGACGGGCAACAATTATCCCCAATCCGGCCGGATCATGCCGGACACCCCATCGAAGGCGCCGACTGCAAGTTCGGCCACCAGAAGCCGTGCCGGATCGACCGGCCCCGGCATTTTCACCTGGCCTTTCGGAATGCGTTTAAAACCGGACTTTGCATAGATTGGTTCGTCGCCGACTAGCACCACCAGCTTGTGGGCATTGGCCTTGGCCTCATTGAGGGCTCGTTTCACGAGCGCCGTGCCGACGCCGTGCGACCGGAAAGGCGGCTCGACTGTAAGCGGACCGAGCAGCAGCGCCGGAGTATCGCCGATGCAAATCGGCGTTAGCCGCACCGAGCCGACCATCAGCGTGCCGATGCGCGCAGTGAACGACAGATCGAGCACGTGGCCCCTGCCCTCGCGGATACGAAACGCCGTGCGCGCAAAACGGCCGGGTCCGAACGTGCGTTCATGCAGCCGCTCGATCGCAGATGCTTCGGCGGCAGTCTCCGGCAGAATTGTCAGTGCCAGTTCACTCATACTTTCTAAATATCCGTATCGGCGCTGCCGCTTAGCATTCTGGCCGATTCCGGTCCATCGCCTGTGGCATTCGATGCGCCAACTGCCTAAATGAAGCTCGGAAAAAGGTTAAGGAGAAAGCGGCATGGGACTCCTGGTCGACGGCGTATGGCAGGACGATGTATCGCGCACCAAAGACGGCCATTTCATTCGTCCGACCACGCAATTCCGCAATTGGATTACTCCCGATGGCGGGCCCGGCTCGTCCGGCACTGGTGGCTTTGTGGCAGAAGCCGGCCGCTATCACCTTTATGTTTCGCTGTCTTGCCCGTGGGCGCACCGCACCATCATCTTCCGCAAGCTAAAAGGACTCGAGAACGTCATCTCGATGTCGACTGTCTCGCCGGTCATGCTCAAGGACGGCTGGACCTTCAACGTGGCCGAAGGCTCAAGCGGCGACACGACCAACGGCAAGAGCAAGCTATCGGAAATCTATCTGCTTACCGATCCGCGCTACTCGGGACGAGTGAGCGTGCCGGTGCTATGGGACAAGAAGCGCAAGACCATTGTCAACAACGAGTCGTCCGAAATTATCCGAATGTTCAATTCGGCATTCGATACCTTCACAAATGTGCATACCGACTACTATCCGGAAAAGTTGCGCGCCGAGATCGACCGGCTGAACGACCTCATCTATCCGAATATCAATAACGGCGTCTATCGCGCCGGTTTTGCTAGTTCGCAGGCCGCCTATGAGCAGGCATTTCGCAATGTGTTTGATGCGCTCGATGAGGTTGAACAGTTCCTGTCACTGCATCGCTATCTGGTCGGAAACACCATCACCGAGGCCGACTGGAGATTATTCTGCACACTGATCCGATTCGATGCGGTCTACTATGCACATTTCAAATGCAACTGGCGGCACATCTACGAATTCCCAAACATGTCAAACTATCTGCGCGATCTTTACCAGGTGCCGGGCGTGGCCGAAACCGTGAGCATTGAGCAGATCAAGCGACACTACTACGGCAGCCAACGGCAAGTGAACCCGACCGGCATTGTTCCAGTCGGGCCGCAGCTCGACTTCGCCGCGCCACACGACCGCGCTCGGTTCGGCTAAATCTAGCGCTCGTCACCGCACCTCAGTGCATCGAGAATTCACCCTTCGCCATCATCAGATGATGCGGCTGGTGATGTCCGCCTTGAACCATGATGCCCATGAACCCAAGCGCCTTAAGTTTGGCGAGCGGCTGGGCCTCGCTCGCCGTGACAGTGAGCTTGACGCCATTCGCAAGGTCCTCGCTCTTGGTGATCCAGCCAATTTCGCGCAGCTCGCTGACATGTGCCGGCACCATGCGTTTGATCGCTTCCAGCGTGCGGCCCTCGCCGGTGACCGCGATTTCGATGCTATTGTCGAGCATGCGCTCGGCAGCTGCCGCGTGCAGCGTTACTTCGTTCATATCGATGAGATGCTGCTGTAACGCGCTGATGTTGACTTTCGACCAATCGGTCGCACGATCGGCTTGCAGGAGCTGAACGACTTCCTGAATGGCACCGAAGGCATCTTGCCCCGGCATAGTTGGCATGTTGAGCGCACCGGACTGCTGCCTGTGCATGCCGCCATGACCACCCATGCCGCCGGGCATTGCCATTCCGCCTTGCATGCCGTCATGCATACCTTGACCCATGTTGCCACCTTGGCCCTGCATCATCTGCTGATGCATCTGGGCCATGCCGCCTTGCGACATCTGGCCGTGCATGCCCATAGGCTCGTTCGCGCCGGGCGAGAACTGTGCGTAAGCGTAAACCGTCGCGGCGAGAATGGCCGCGCCGACGATCATGGTCTTCCAGGGATAATTCGACATCGGGAGCCTCTTTTCGCGTTATGCCCCTGCTGCTTTATTAGCGGACCTCGCGAAAGCTACATATGATCGAGATCATACACGTTTTGGCCGCACCAACGTGATTTTACCCCGGCTCCGCTTGATCTCGCCGCTACGCTCCAGGGTTGCGAGCGTTCGATAGAATACCTCGTGGGTGAGGCCGAGCTCTGCAGCAATATCTTTCAGCGTGCCGCCCAGTTCGACCGTGCGACTGTCGGCGCCGGCATTGAGCACAAGATAGTGTCTCACCCGTTCGCGCGCGGAGCGGATGTTGCGTTGCTCGATTCGAGTGCGCAGGCTCATCACCTGACGTGCGAGCATTGCGGAGAAAGCCTGCAGCGCTCTTGGATCGCGTTCGAAGGCAGTGAGCATTTCCCGCTTTGGATAGACCCGCACACTCGCATTGGTGCTTGCGATAGCGTCACAGTGATAGCACGCCGAGAACAGCGAGGCTTCAGCGAGCGTCTCGCCGGGGCCGGCGACGTGGAGAACAATCTCGTGACCGGAACGGTCGACCCGCGCGAGCCGCACGCGGCCCGAGATAACCTCACACAGGCCCGTGGCCTTGTCACCGAGACGGAATAGCGCCTCGCCCGCTTTCAGCTTGCGGTCGACGGCTGCCGCACGCAGGGCGGCAGGCAGCCAATCCTTGCCCAGCATCGTTGCTCTCCCGGCTCGGCAGCCCAGACCATTATAGCTAGCTCACCACAACTCGCTGACCGCCGCGCCGCCAAATACTTCCGCCACTCGGGCGCGTGTGGCGCGACTCACGTCTTCCGGTAGCGCGTCGATCGGGAAGAACCCGTGTTCGACGATTTCATGGTTGGGCTGCGGGTTTCCGTCCTGCCGAAAGTCACGAACGATGAATAGCGCCACATGGTCGCGCCGCGATATGCGTTTGTTGAAGTAAACACCGTAGAGCTGCGGCGCAGTGCCGAGCCTGATATTGCCTTCCTCGGCCAACTCGCGCGTCAGCGCTCCAAGCAGCGTCTCTCCGGTCTCCACACCGCCGCCCGGCAGGTGCCAGCCATCAATGTAAGAGTGTTTGACAAGAAAGATTCTACCGGTGCCATCGATAACCATGGCGCGGGCGCCCAGCGTCGCACCGCGCGAGAAACGCCAGTAGAAATGCATGACCTTGCGGATGACCGGCTCGAGCATTCGGCGCAGGCGTTGCAATCGCACTCTCCTATTGCCGCCGGCCGACTCAGCGGCGTGTTCCCAAGTACCCGCGGAGCGCTGTTAAACAAGCGTGTATCATTTAGAATGGTTCGACTATATGGCATAAACCGGCGAGCCGGCGAACAAGAGGACTGCCAGTGAAACGTTTTTCCGACCTGACCGAACAGGAAGTGTTGGCGCTTGCAATCACCAATGAAGAGGAGGACAGCCGCATCTATCGCGGTTTCGCCGAAGGCCTCCGCGAGCAGTTTCCCTCGTCCGCCAAGGTATTCGATGAGATGGCGGAAGAGGAGGTGCACCACCGCACCATGCTGTTTGAGCTCTATCGCAAAAAATTCGGCGACTATCTGCCTCTGATCCGCCGCCAGGACGTGAAGGGATTCATCCAGCACAAATCGGCGCCACTCTGGCTAATGCGCCCACTTGGGCTCGAGGACGTGCGCAAGTTCGCTGAGAACATGGAGTTCGAGGCGGAGCGTTTCTACCGCAAGGCAGCGGAAACGGCACGCGATGCTTCAGTGCGGCAATTACTGATCGAACTCGCGGAAGCCGAGGCCGGCCACGAAAGCCTAGCGCACAAGCTCAGTCAGACAATCCTCACCAAAGGCGCGCGTGAGAAGGAAGACGAAACCGCTCGACGCATGTTCGTGCTGCAATATGTGCAGCCCGGGCTCGCCGGGTTGATGGATGGCTCAGTGTCGACGCTGGCGCCCCTGTTCGCAGCAGCTTTCGCCACCCACAACACCTGGGAGACATTTCTGGTCGGCTTGGCGGCGTCGGTCGGCGCCGGTATCTCCATGGGCTTCGCGGAGGCGCTTTCCGACGACGGCTCGCTCACCGGCCGTGGCACGCCTTGGCTGCGCGGGACTGTGTGCGGCGTAATGACCGCCATTGGCGGCCTTGGGCATACGCTGCCCTTTCTCATTCCCGACTTTTATGTCGCAACCGTGCTGTCGATTATCGTAGTGGCGGTCGAGCTCGCGGCTATTTCTTGGATTCGCACCCGCTTTATGGATACGCCGCTCCTGCAGGCGGCGTTCCAGGTGGTGGTCGGCGGCGTGCTGGTCTTCATCGCCGGCATATTGATCGGCAGTTCGTAGCGGGATAATCCCCGCTGCAATGTTCGCCCTCGCGCACCTTTCAGATCCGCATCTGGCCCCGTTGCCAGAGCCGCGATGGAGCGAGCTTATTGGCAAGCGCGTGACGGGCTACATTAACTGGCAGCGCAACCGTTGTTACATACATGATACAGCAGCGCTCGCAGCGATTGTCGCGGACGTCAAGGCCCAGGCACCCAACCACATCGCGGTCACCGGCGACATTGCCAATATCGCGCTGACGGCCGAATTCTCTCGCGGCCGTGACTGGTTAGAAAACCTGAGCCCCGCGCACGACGTAACCTTCGTGCCCGGCAACCACGATATTTATGTGCGCGAGGCTGCCAGTTTCGCTGCGCGCCATTGGGGCGCGTATATGTGCGATGACGACGGCATTGGCGGTTTCCCCTTTGTACGCCGTCGCGGCAACATCGTGCTGATCGGCCTTTCAACCGGCGTGCCAACTGCGCCCTTCCTCGCGACAGGCTGGCTCGGGACGAAGCAGCTCGCCGAACTGGCAGCCACGCTCAACAAACTCAAAAATGAAAATCTATTTCGGGTCGTGTTGATCCACCATCCCCCAGTAAGTGAGGCAGCGCGGCACACGCGATTGCTCGACGCCCCCGTGCTCAAGCGCGTCATCGCCGCGCACGGCGCCGATTTGTTGCTGCACGGGCACGACCACCGCCACATGATCAATTGGCTCAAAGGGCCGAACGGCACGCGCGTGCCGGCTGTCGGGGTACCTTCGGCATCAGCCGCGTTTGGCAGCGATAAGGACGCCGCCGCTTACAATCTGTACCGGATCGATGGCACACGCGGTGGCTTGAAATGCGAGCTGATATCCCGTGGCCTCGCGTCCTCTGGCGAGGTGGCACAACAGAAGCGCTTCATGCTGATCGGCTAGGGAGGCGGATTGCTGAGCATGGCTAGCGCGAACAGAGCAGCCACGCCGGCGATCAGCCCAAAGATGAAGGTGCGGACGGCGCGCCAGTGACGGCGGTGTCGCTCGCGCCGCAATACCGTCTGTGCGACACCGCGTCCGGCATCGTCTGTTAGAGCGCGCTCACGTTCCACCAGGCGGCGCGCGACGTAACGCGTAATCGCTTCCACCAGCGCAGGCACTTCGTAGGATTCCGCCAGTACCGCGCGTCCGTAGCGTGTGTCTTGCACGAAACGGTATTGGCGTTTGTCGCGACCCATCTCGACATGCGCGACCACATCGACCCACAGCCGTGGCACGTCGCCTTTGCTTACGCCGCGATCGAACAGCTCTACGCCCTCGGGAATTTCCTTAAACAGCTGATCGAGCGCCTCGTTGAGCAGCTCGAGCCGAGCGATGTCGGCATCGCGCATATCGACAACAACGCCGGAGCGCTCGGCCGCTTCAATGCGCGCCTCATGCACAGCATCTTTTAGCGGATGCTGCGCTTCTGCCGGATCGCTTTCGGTTTTCTTGTGTTCCCACATACCGCCAACTTAGCAATGCGCGATGCACAGGCAAAGGGAAAAAGCGTTAGTTTTCAAGAAGTTTGATGGCTAATCGGCTGCTAATGGGAAGGTACGACGCCATATTTGCGCGCCCAACCCAAGCCGTCCTCGGTGCGAGCGCGCGGCCTGTATTCAGCGCCAATCCAGCCCTGGTATCCGAGTCTGTCCACAGCTTCAAAAACAGCGGGATAGTTGATCTCTCCCTCGTCGGGCTCGTGACGCGAAGGCACCGCGGCGCATTGCAGATGGCCGATCACCGGAAAGAGCTTTTCGAACCGGTAGATCAAATCGCCGCCCACAATTTGGACGTGATAAAAATCAAACTGCATCCGGATATTTGGCTTGCCAATTTTATCGATGACTGCGGCCGCGTGTTCGACGTGATTGAGAAAATAGTTGGGCCGATCACGCGCATTAATTGGCTCGATCAGCAATGCAATTTTTTTGGCGGCGGCAAGATCGGCGGCGCGGGTCAGATTGTCGATAAACAGACGATTGGCAGCCGGACGTTGCTCCGGCGCGACCTTGCCGGCGAGACAATGAATCGCGCTGGCGCCAATTGCGCTCGCATAGTCGAGCGCGCGAGCGAACAGCGCCTGCCAATCCTTCTCGCGTCCCGGCACGGCAGCAAAGCCGAACTCGCCTTCGCGCTCACCCGGCGGCGTATTAAGGCCAAGAATGGTGAGTTTATTCCTTTCGATCGCTTCCCTCACTGCCGAGGCTGGAACGTCATAGGGGAATTGTAGCTCGATCGCCCTGAAGCCAGCCGCTGCCGCGGCATCGATCCTTTCGAGCAACGGTCGTTCAGTGAAGAGGTAGCCGAGATTGGCGGCAAAACGCGGCATGGACGGCTCTCGATGATGACTTGCGCGCGGACGTGCGGACGTATTCATTAGCGCCGCGACCCGCGCAATGCCATCCCGGAAAGCCCATGTCTGCTAACACCGCCTTTCATATCGCAGTCCTTTCAGGCGACGGCATAGGCCCGGAGGTCATGGCGCCAACGCTCGACATTCTACGGCGGATCGAGGCGAGCATACCGAGTCTGAAATTCCGCTTCACGGAGGGCGCTGCAGGCGCCGGTCATTATAAGGAGACCGGCAAGTCGATGCCGAACTCGACCGTCAAGCTATGCGAAGAAGCTGACGCCATCCTACTTGGCGCCTGCGGACTACCAAGCGTGCGCTACCCCGACAACACCGAGATCATGCCACAGGTCGAGCTGCGCTTCATCTTCGACCTCTATGCGGGCGTGCGGCCAGCACGGCTCATTCCCGGCGTGCCGAGTCCGATCGTGAACGCGCAAGAGCGCGGCATTGATTTCGTGCTAATCCGTGAATCAACCGAAGGCCTGTTCGCATCCATGGGCAAAGGCGTGGTCACGCATGACGAAGCGCGCGAGACCTTGGTGATCACGCGCAAGACTTCGGAGCGCCTGTTTGACTTTTCGCTACGGCTTGCCGAGCGACGAAAGAAGCGCGGCAAGCCTGGTCTTCTTACTTGTGTCGATAAAGCCAACGCGTTCAAGGCGTACGCCTATTTCCGCTCGATCTTCGACGAGCGCGCGAAGAATTTTCCCAGCGTGCGAACTGATCACGTCTATGTCGATGCGTGCGCGGCATTGATGGTGCGGCGGCCTTGGGATTTCGACGTGATGGTGATGGAAAATATTTTCGGCGATATCCTGTCCGATCTCGCTGCCGGATTGATCGGTGGCCTTGGTATCGCACCGTCGGCCGATATCGGCGACAAGTACGCGGTATTCCAGCCGTGTCACGGCACGGCCCCCGATATCATGGGTCAGGGCAAGGCCAATCCGACTGCGATGATACTGTCCGCTGCAATGATGCTCGACTGGCTCGCCGACAAGCACGATCACCAGCCGGCGGCGGAGGCCGCGCTGCGTATCGAAAGCGCTGTCGATAAGGCCTATGGCGGTGGCATCAAGCCGATGGAATATGGCGGGAAGGACGGCACCAATTCAATCGCCAAAGCTGTGCTGGCGGCGCTGCGTTAGCGACGGCGCTGCCGGGTGCGTTGAAGGCTATAGGCCTACAAACTCCTTGATCGCGGCCAGGAACTGTTCCGGCTGCTCAAGCGGCGGACAATGTCCGCAGCCGGGTAATTCAATATATTTCGCGCCCGCGACCTTCTCGACGATCTGCTTATTGAGCGCTGGCGGCGTGGCCTGATCGAATTCGCCGCACACCACAAGGGTCGGCACCTTGAGGTGGTGCAACAACGGCACCAGATCGGTTTCCTGCAGAATCCTGCAGGCGGCCTGGAACGCCTTTGGATCGATCTTGAGCAAGACTTGCTTACGCTCTTCGATCTTCTCCGGATGTGCGGCGAGATAGGCAGGCGAGAATACCCGCTTTGCCGCGATTTCGGCGATGCTGCCGAGCCCCGCGTCGGCCACTTTTTCCGCCATGACCGCGAAGGCGTCTCGCCCCGCCTGGGGAAAACCAGCCGCCGCATCGCTGAGCACGAGTTTGGATATGCGCTCCGGGTGCGCCAGCGCAAAGGCGAGCGCAACAGTGCCGCCAAAACCGTTGCCGATCAGTACTGAATCCTTGCCGATACCGAACTCGTCAAAGCCATCTTCGATCACGGCAAGGTAAGCATCCATCAGCGCGAGCATCGCCGGCTGCGAGCCGTGGAAACCAGGCAGATTGAGCAACGTAACGCGATGCCTGGCGGCAAGCGCAGGCAGCACCGGGTCAAAGGCGTGGCGGTCGGCAAGCAGAGAATGTAGTACAACCAGATCGGGGCCTTCGCCCGTCCGTACCGCCGTGAGCGCGCCGCGTCCGGCACTCAGTGGCTCCATTTGCATCCGGTCCTCCATGGCACAGCGTTAGCGGCCACTCGTTGGCAATAACAAACGGCTGCGCCGCCGGCGGCGCAGCCGCGATTCAAATAAGCCGAATCTCGCCTCTTAGTTCCCTTCCCGCCAGATGCCGAGCGCTTCCTGCGCCGGCCGATCGGAAATCGAGAACAGCACGGCGTCGCTGCTGGTAACGTTGTGCGAATAGCGCTTCCAGGGCGGTACCACGAACACGTCGTTAACACTCCATTCGATCGGCTTACCATCGACAATGGTGGCGCCCTGTCCCTCGGCGACCGCAAAGATGGTCCCGTCGGTGGAGCGGTAGGTCTCGCCCCTGAAGCCCTTCGGCAGCAACGAAAGGTAAGCACCCATAGTGGGAAGCACCGGCCCGCCATTGATCGGGTTGGCATAGCGCACGCGCGCGCCGTGACGCTTGTCCACGTCGCCCGTGTCTTTCAAGCGCTGGAGGATCGGCCGCATCTTGGCGTAAGGATAGTTGATTACCGGGCTGCGGTTGAGATACGCCGGGGCGCCATCTGGCAACACGCCGGAGGCGTAGCGATCAAATGAGTCGCCATCGGCGTGGTTGGTCTTCTGCATCTTCTCGTCGTAGTGCTCGCCGAACGATGTTTCAAAGTGATTCACCGTTGGCATATCGAGCACATCGAGCCACATCACCGGCTGTTTGCCGGGATTGCCATGATCATGTGGCGCCCAATTGGCTGTAATGATGAAGTCGCCGTGCTTCATCATGGTCTTCTCGCCCTCGACCGCGGTATAGGCGCCCTCGCCTTCCAGTACAAAGCGGATCGCGGAGGAGACGTGACGATGCACGTCGGCAATCTCCCCCGGCATGATCAGCTGGACGCCCGCGAACAGCGAGTTGGTGATGCGCGACTTGCCGGGTTGCCCCGGGTTCTCCAACACGAGCACGCGGCGCTCCGCCTCCTCGGCGCTGATCACGTCACCAGCTTCCAGCATCAGCCGCTTGACGTCGTTGAATTTCCAAACCGTCGGGACGAGCTTGGTCTTCGGCTCCGGCGTGACCAGATCCTTCAGGACCTCCCAGAGCGGCGCCATGTTGAATTTGGAAATCTTGTCGTAGTAAGCCTGCCGCGCCGCTTGCACATTGTGCTTGGAGCCGGGCTGTTCAGTTACGGTGGCAACTGCCATGAGCGTATTCCTCGGTAACTCGATGGTTGAATTAGCAACTTTATACTGCAAATCGGCGCGGGCCGGAATAGATCGGGAAATGCCAGCCGCGCACAGCCGATAGCTAGTTATTGACCGATCCTCCGTCCACAACGAGCGATTGACCGGTCACAAAATCGCTATCGCTTGAGGCCAGGAACACGAGCGCTCCGAGCAAGTCTTCTGGATAGGCGTCCCGCTTGAAGGCGCGGCTGTTGCGTACGGGCACCCGTTCCTCTTCCACATGGGTTGCGTTTTCGAGTCCCGTATCGCTCAGGATGTAGCCCGGAGAGAGCGAATTGACGGCAATGCCGTATTCGCCAAGTTCGCGCGACAATGAACGGGTAAAGGCAAGCATTGCGCCTTTGGACGTTACATAAGGCAGCATGCGTGGCACACCCTTGTAGGCCGCGCCCGAGGCGATATTGATGATCTTGCCGGTCCGCCGCGCTATCATGTGCGGCGCTACATGGCGAACCATCAAATACGGTCCACGAACGTTGATTGCCATTACGCGATCCCAAGTCTCGGTATCCCACTCGTTGAAGTTTCTCGGCTTGAGCGTCGCATAGTAGGCGGCGTTGTTGACCAGCACATCGATCTGACCAAAGCGATCGATGGTCTGCGCCACTAAACCCTTCACCGCTTTCTCATCACTGACGTCGAATTTCAGGCTCGCAACCGAATTCGCGCCGTGGCGGCCGGCAATTTCCCCGGCAAGCTCGCGGCCGTCGGCAATATCGGCGATCATCACACGCGCGCCCTCGGCGGCGAGCGCCTGCGAATAATGCCGGCCGATGCCCTTGGCGCCGCCGGTGACGATCGCGGTTTTTCCGGCAAGCCTCGGCATAGGTGTCTCCCGGCTATAACGTGGTGGTCTTGTAGCGCCCTCTCTTCTCTTCGTACATTCTTGCAACGGGACGAAGCTCACGACAAGCGAGCGCGAGGGGAGAAAAATTCATGCCGCGCGATAGCACCGACCGCCTGGCGATCCGGGCATTGATCGAGAACTGGGCACTTTGGCGCGACGCTCGAATGTGGGATCGCTTCCGCACCGTCTGGCACAAGGATGGACAGATGTGGGCGACCTGGTTTCAGGGCTCGTACGAGGAATTCATCCGAGTCAGCCAGGAAGGATACGACCGAGGGGTACGCATCATGCACATGCTTGGCGGCATGAGCATTGACATCAAAGGCAAGCGTGCAATCGCGCAAACCAAAATGGCAATCTCTCAGCGCGCAAAAGTTGACGGTGTGCTGTGCGACGTCGTGTGCAGTGGGCGGTTCTACGATTTTCTGGAAAAGCGCAAAGGCCGCTGGGGCATCGTCCTGCGCCGCCTCGCTTATGAAAAGGACCGCATCGATACGGTCGAACCCGGTGCGGAGCTCACGCTTGACAAGACCCTGCTCGCACAATTTCCGGAGGGCTACCGCCACCTCGGTTATTTGCAGAGCAAGATCGGATACAAAATCAAGGATGAATTGCCCGGCCTCGATGGGCCGGCGCTCGATGCGCTTTACGCCAAGGGCGAAGCCTGGCTCAAGGGCCGCAAGCTATAGGTGGTAAGTACTGGGGGTTGGCTGGCGCGATAAGAAGTGCAATTTTGCCACAGACGGTAGGGGATCAAACTATCCGGGGGCTACCATGTCGTTCGCCGACAAATTCAACCTGCTCAACGAATTCAACATTCTGCGCCTGATCTGCGGCCTGTTCCTGATCCCGCACATCTACGGCAAGTTCTACGAGCCGGCCGCGCTCGGCTTCTTCAAGGCCGCCAAATTCCATCCGCCGGAGTTCTGGATGTATCTGGCCGGCGCTATCGAAACGGTGCTGGCGATCGGCCTGATTTTTGGATTCTACGTGACCATTTGCGGCGCGATCGCCTGCGTCCATTTGTTGGTCGCCGCCGCCGGGGTATATCGCGTCACCGGTAAATGGCTCTGGAACATCGGCGGCTACGAATACTGCCTGTTCTGGGCGCTCGCCTGCCTGGTGGTGGCGATGCATGCCTATTACGCTGGCGGCATCTGGGGCTAAAACGAAATCCATCATCTGACATTTCCGCACCTCGAAAGGAACTCCGTCCAATGGCTAGCGTTTTGTTCTCTCCGATTACCATGCGCGGTCTGACACTGCCGAACAGGGTCGTTGTCTCGCCCATGTGCCAATACAATTCCAACAATGGTTCGGCCAACGATTGGCATCTGATGCACCTCGGAAATATGGCACTCGGGTGCGCGGGGCTGGTGATGTGCGAGATGACCAACGTCAATCCGCAAGGCCGCATCTCACCGAAATGCGCCGGCATGTGGTCAGACGAAAACGAGGCCGCACTCAAGCGCGTGCACGATTTCTGCCGCCAGTACGGCGTCGCCAAGCTCGGCGTGCAGCTTGCCCACGCGGGACGCAAAGGTCCGACCACGCCGCCGGCAGCCGGCGGCAAGCCGATCCTGACCAAGGAGGAAGGCGGCTGGACGCCCGAGGCACCTTCGGCGATTCCCTATGACACCGGATGGCCGGTGCCGCACGCGATGACCAAGGACGACATCAAGCGCTGCATTGGCGAATTCGCCGCCGCCGCCAAGCGCGTCGATCGCATCGGTTATGACGTGATCGAGTTGCACGGCGCTCACGGCTATCTTGCCCATCAATTCCTGTCCCCGCTCTCAAACCAGCGCATCGACGAATACGGCGGCTCGCTTGAAAACCGCATGCGTTTTGCAATCGAGATGTACGAGGCCGTGCGCGCTGTATGGCCGGAGCAGAAGCCGCTCGGAATACGTGTGTCGGCCACCGATTGGGTCGATGGCGGCTGGACGCCGGAGGAAACGGTTATTCTTGCGAAGGAGCTGAAGAAACGGGATCTGGATTATATGGACTTGTCCAGCGGCGGGCTCGATCCGCGCCAGAAAATTCCGCTCGCGCCCGGCTATCAGGCGCCGTTTGCCGAGAAAGTTAAGAAGGAATGTGGCATCACGACGATGACCGTCGGCCTTATTGCCGGCTACCAGCAGGCGGAAGGTATCGTCGCTTCAGGTAAAGCGGACCTGATCTGCCTCGCCCGCGGCGCCATGTGGGATCCGCGCTGGGCCTGGCATGCGGCCGAGGAACTGGGCGCTGAAACGCCCTACGCACCAAAGATGATGGCCTGTCACCCGAAGCTGCGACCGCAACTCTTCCCGAAGCGGGCGCAAGCAGCAGGCTAGCACTTGTCGTGGCCTCTCTCCACTTCTCGCATAGGGAGAGGTCGACACGCGAAGCGTGTCGGGTGAGCGGCTATGGCCTATCGAGAATCCTAGGCCCCCTCAGCCCAACCCTCTCCCAGTCGAAGTCGGATGTTTACGACTTCGAGGCACGCTCCGAAAGTCAACCCGAAATCGAGTTAGGCCCCAGTCTTCACCCGCTTGATGAACTTCGCGAAGGCGGAGAGCTGCGCCTTCACCGCGTCCTTGGTGCCCTGATCGGTCAACTCGAGCGAGGTCTTGTCGAACTTGCTCGCTGCGTTGCCCACGAATACTTCCGGCGTGCCGTAGATGAATGCCTTCAGGAACGTCATCGACATGCGCCAGTGATATTGCATGCGCGCGCCGCCGAGCGGGCCTTGCGAGCACGACTGGATCGCTACCGGCTTGCCCTCGAACGGCTGGTCTTTCATGCGCGAAACCCAGTCGATCGCGTTCTTCAGGCCGCCCGGCATCGACCAGTTGTATTCGGGCGTCACGAACAGAACGCCGTCGGCCGAGCGGATCGCGGCCGCAAGATCGTTGGCAGGCCCCGGAAAGCCGGACGCTTCCTGCATGTCCGCATTGTAAAGCGGCAAGGTTTCGAAGGGCGGTGCTGTCATCAGCTTGATCTCGGGCGGTGCCAGTGCGGGCAATGTGCGCGTCAATGCAGCATTGTACGAACCCCTGCGGAGCGAGCCGCAGATTACAAGCACGTTGAACTGATCGGCCATGTCTTCCTCGTTTGGTGATCGGCAACGGTGGTCAGATACGTCAGGCCACTGCCGAAGCGCTATTTGGGTTCGAGGCCGGCCAACTTGGCAACCTCCTGGAAACCCTTGATGTCGGATTGAATGACTTTGCGGAATTCCGCAGGCGACGACAAGTTGGCAACCGCACCTATTCCCTCAAGCCGGCTCTTGACGGCATCTTTGGCCAGCACCTCCTGCATCGCCTTGTGAAGCTTGCCGACGATCGGTTGCGGCGTACCGGCCGGAAATAGCAGACCATACCAGCCGAGGTAGCCAATTCCACTTATGCCGCTCTCAGCGAGCGTCGGCACATTCGGAATTGCCGGCCAACGTGTCGGGGTCGCCACCGCAATCACGCGCAGATCGCCGGAATCTACTTGACCACGAATCGGGTGATAGAGTTCAACGGCGAAGGCTGCCTCACCTCGAAGCAGTGCGCTGACCACCTCACTGGTCGTACGATAGGACACCGCCTGCGCGTTTATGGAGGCGCGCTGGCGTAAATGCTCGGCGATAAGGTGCTGGGTCGAGCCTAGCCCGACCGTGGAGTAATTTAGTTTGCCTGGTTGCTTGTTGACATATTCGACAAGGCTCTTGATGTCGGTCGCCGGGGAATTTTTTGGCACCGCGACAACGAACGCGGAGTTGGTAAATATTCCGACCGGCGCAAAATCTTCCACCGGATCGTAGGGAACCTGCTTGACCATGACTGCGGATACCGAGTGGCCCATACTGATAGCAAGGACAGTGTAACCGTCCTTCGGCGCCTTGGCGGCCATGCCTCCGGCAATGGTACCGCCGGCACCGGGACGATTTTCGACCACGAATTGCTGGCCCAGAGATTCTGATAACCCGTCGGCGAGTATGCGCGTGGCTACGTCGGTTCCACCGCCAGCGCCGAACCCAACCAGAATATGGATCGGCCTCGACGGCCAATCCTGTGCGGACGCGGACGGCGCACCCGCGATCGACAGCAGTGCCGCGGCCATAACCGCTACCGTATAAGTGCGTTTCACGATCGTCCTCCCTTCGTCCGGCCCGCCTCCTCCACGGGGCGCGCCTGTTATTGTTATTTAAAGAACGCGTCCGGACACCGCGTTGTCAACCGGGATGGAGTCACGTCTCGTCCTCGATGGGATTACGCAGAACGCCGATGCCTTCGATTTCGATTTCGCAGATATCGCCGGCCTTCATCCATACCGGCTCGGGCTTGCGCGCGTGTCCGACGCCGGACGGCGTGCCGGTGAGAATGACGTCGCCGGGCTCGAGCGTCATGCCTTGCGTAAGATAGACTAGAGTCTCGGCCAGCGGGAACATCATATTGGCCGTGTTGTCGGATTGCATCGTGTTACTGTTGAGGCGGCTCATGATCTTCAAGCCCTTGCCTCCCGGCGGGATTTCGTCGGCGGTCACCAGCCACGGTCCAAACCCGCCGGTACGATCGAAATTTTTGCCCATGCCCCATTGCGTGGTGTGACGTTGGAATTCGCGCACAGACCCTTCGTTCGAGCAGGAATAGCCGGCTATACAATCAACCGCGTTGGCCCTGGTGAGATGCTTGGCGCGCTTGCCGACGATTGCGACCATCTCGGCCTCATAGTCGAGCTGGATTGATTCCTTCGGTCGCACAATCGGCTGCAGGTGCGGCACCATCGAGGTGAGCACCCGAAAGAAGATCGAGGGAAATTTCGGAATGTTGTCGCGTTGCGGCCCCTCCTTGACGTGGTCGAGATAGTTCAAGCCCAGGCAGATGATTTTGCCGGGGCGCGCGACTGGGAGCGCATATTTTAGTCCGGCCAGCGGGCGGCGTGCGGAAGGTGGAGCGCTCTTTGCCAGATCGGCGAGCGACTTGAGGTCGCCATTGCCCCGGCGCAAGGCTTCGCCGAGATCGCTCGGCACGTTCGCATCTGCCATTTGCAAATCGATAACGTTGTCACCATCGACCACGCCAAGCCGCACGCCGTTGTTCACTTCAAAACCGACGATTTTCATGCGCCCTGCCTTGCTTAAATAAATATGCCCGACCAAAGGGCCGGTCGGCGCAAGGCTTAGCGCAAGCCAACGAATTCGAGCAAGTCACCAGGCGAGCGTGAAGGCCTGAATAGAAAAATATTTGCGCGCGTCGGTCCACGCTCCTGCGGGCAGCCAGCCGACGCCGCGCGCAAGTGCGGCGAGCGACTCGACGCTGTACTTGTAGCTGTTCTCGGTATGGATGGTTTCGCCGGCGCCGAAGTCGATGGTCTTGCCGGCCACCTTAATCTTCTGCCGCTGCATGCTGGCAAGATGCATTTCGATGCGATAGCGCTCGCGGTTGTAGAAAGCGTGATGCTCGAAGGTATTCAGCCGGAAAGTACCCCCAAGCTCGCGGTTGATGCGCGTTAGCAGATTAAGATTGAATTTGGCGGTCACGCCCGCAGCGTCGTTGTAGGCGGCGTTGAGCACCTCCACCGGCTTGATCAGATCGACGCCGATAATCAGCTTGGCGCTGCGTCCGAGGATGTTCGCGGCATTGCGCAAAAAAGCCGATGCCTCATGCGGCTCGAAATTGCCGATAGTCGAGCCGGGGAAAAACCCGATACGTGCCGGCGCGTCATTTGCTTCTTCTGGCAATTTGAACGGGTTACAAATGTCAGCCATCACCGGCAGCACTTTGAGTTGCGAAAAATCGGGGCGCAGCTCGGCTGCTTCCTGCTCGATCATCTCGCCACAGATATCGACCGGCACGTAAGCCGCAAGCTTCGGCGCCGCTCGCAGGAGAATACGCGCCTTCTTGCTGGAGCCGCTGCCGAACTCAACCAGCGCCGCACCTTCCGGGATTAGTTTCGCGATGTCTGAAGCGTGGTCGCGCAAAGTCGTCATCTCACAACGGGTCGGATAGTACTCCGGCAGTTCGGTAATACGCTCGAACAGTAGCGAGCCGGCAGCGTCGTAGAAATATTTCGCCGGCACATGCTTGGGTATCGCGTGCAGGCCTTCGAGTACATCGACCTCGAATGCAGAGGCCTGCTGTGAAATAGGCTGGCGTGCTACTGCTGCGACCATGATGGCCTCTCACTCGAACTCGGCCAACCGCAAGCTGCTGAACTGCCAGCGCGACTGCGGGTAGAAGAAATTTCGGTAACTTACGCGCGCGTGCCCTTCGGGGGTTGCAAGCGAAGAGCCGCGCAGCACCATCTGGCTGACCATGAATTTGCCGTTGTATTCACCAAGTGCGCCTTCGGCAGCGCGATAGCCCGGATAGGGTAGATAGGCGCTGCGCGTCCATTGCCAAGCAGTGCCAAAGGCATCCACCATCACATTCGCACGCGCTGCGACCTCCCATTCCGCCTCGCTCGGCAGATGCTTGCCGGCAAAGCGGGCGAAGGCATCGGCCTCGTAATAGCTGACATGTTGTACTGGAGCGGCGGGGTCGACCGGCTTCAAACCGCCAAGCGTCATCACGTGCCAGGAGTCATCTTTCTCCCGCCAATAACCAGGCGCCTGCCAGTATTCCGCCTGCACCGTAGTCCAACCATCGGAGAGCCAGAGCGAAGGCGTCCTATAGCCACCGGCTGCGATGAATTCGAGCCACTCGCCGTTCGTGACAAGATACCGCGCGATCCTTACGGGCGGAATCAACTCATCATGAAGCGGCGTCTCGTTGTCGAAACAAAAGCCTTCATCGTCATGGCCGATCGCGTGAATGCCTGCCGGTATTTCGACATAGCCGCGCGGACCTTGCGTTGCGCGCGGCGGCTGCCAATTGGGATCATAGGTCGGGTCAGTGGGGTTCTGCGCGAAAGCGTGCAGTATGTCGGTAATCAATAATTCCTGATGTTGCTGCTCGTGATGTAGTCCGATTTCGACGACTGCGAACACGCGCTCGGCGTCCGCTGCCGGCACCTGGCCAATCAACCGTCCGACTGCAGCATCAACATGTGCGCGGTAGGCGGCGACGTCCTCGCCATTCGGCCGCGTGATCAAGCCGCGTTGTGGCCGCGCATGACGCGGACCAGCGGCGACATAGTAGGAATTGAATAGGAAGGGGAAACGTTCGTCGAAAATTCTGTAGGAAGGATCGTGCGGCACCAGCAGAAACTGCTCGAAGAACCATGTCACGTGGGCGCGGTGCCATTTGGCCGGGCTGGCGTCTGCCATCGATTGCACGATTTGATCTTCGGCTGACAGACGTGCGGCGCGGGTTTCCGTCTCCGCGCGTACACGGCGGAATGCCAGTAGCCAAATCTCACGGGCCTCATCCAGGGAATGCTTCGGCTTCAACGCCGGTTCACCGCGTGTGGCCAGCGACATTGCGGTGCGCGCCATGGAGAGCCTCCGTGACTATGCAAAGCGCTTCGGCAGTCAATATACGTACGGATACGACTATCTATGGATGCGATTGTTCCATTGCACTTTGGCCGGAGCAACCTCGAATTGCCGTCGAATAGCGGCCTGACAGGCTTGTGATGAGGGCGTGACGAGTCCCATAACGAGCCCTCGACCACTCAAAAAGCATCCGAATTACGTCAAATAATTGCTCACAGCGCCCCAAGCGCCGAATGCAAAAAATCCCGAATGTCATCGTCGATCGCCGGAGATCGGAATTGGTAGCGGGGGAGGGACTCGAACCCCCGACCTCCGGATTATGATTCCGCTGCTCTAACCAGCTGAGCTACCCCGCCATTCCGAAAACAACGTGCCGGAATGAGCGCGATATAGGGAGCGGCGGCAAACACTGTCAAGCAAGCGGGCAAAAAAACCGTTCCAGCACGGTCACTTCGGATGAATAGATTGGTCTCCGCCAGGGCTAACAGGCGGCGGGATTACAGGCATGGCGCCACCTGGCGGGGTCGGCTGTTTGATTTCCGGATCGACATGCTCGGGCGGGCAGATCAGGCCACCGGAGCGAGCGAGTTTGTCGCTCAGATTTTCTGTTGCGTCGTGCTGCTGTGTAGCAACTTCGCCGCCCCTCCCGGCCGTGGTTAGCGTATCCGAATGCGCGCAAGCATTCGAATCGAGTTGCTCGGTCTTGGGGGCAACCGGCGTTTTAGTCGGCGGCGGAGCCTGAGCCACCGCGAGAGCCGGTAGCAGAAGTGCCGAAACCGTCAAACCGAGAATGTGGATTTCGCGGACCATTGCACGCTCACATTTGGCGCGTGTCCATACAGTGCTCAAAGGTAACGGCTAGCCGGGAGCGAGAGTTCCCCTCGCCTCAGCCCGCTTTGTCGGCCAGGCGCTCAAAGCGGATCAATGAAAAATGGCCGAGCGGCGGCATTGGCCGGTGCTCGATTAGCCGTACACCGCCATGGCCTGCAGCCCAGTCGGCGAGGCGGCCGAAGCGGAATTCGGGCCGCCAGCCAAGTCTCCGAGCGATCGGAGCGAAGCAAAGCTCAAACACGCGACGTGGGCCTGTCTCCGCGCCGATATGATTGACGAGTACGATCTCGCCGCCGGGCCGGATTACCCGTGCGAATTCGTTGAGGGTGGCTTCGGGTTTGGGCACCGCAGTAATGACGAATTGAGCGACGACGACGTCGAAGGACCGATCCGGCAGCGCCATCCGTCCGGCATCCATAACCGCCAGTGCCTCGACGTTGCTGAGCCTGCGCTCGGCGACGCGCTTGTACGCTTTGCGTAGCATCGGCTCGGACAAGTCGATGCCCACCAGCCGGTTTTTTCGCGCGTAGTCGGGTAGCGATATGCCGGTTCCGACGCCGACCTCAAGGATACGCCCGCCGGCCGATCCGCAAGCTTGCTCGGCGGCGAGGATCGCCGCACGCCGGCCAGCATCGAACACTGCGCCGAATGCCAGATCATAGACCGGCGCCCAGCGCGCATAGGCACGCTCGACGCTCGATTTGTCGATATCCGCCCCCATACGGCCGAACTTAACCGCGCATTGCAGCAGCTGCTATTCGCTCATCAGCCCGCTGGTAATCCGCGGCGGCCGGAACCGCACTTTTGATAAAACCGCCACCGAGAACGCGTGCCTGCCCCTCGCCGGCGTCATAAAACACGCAGGCTTGGCCAGGCGATACACCGTGTTCGCCATCCACCAGTTCAACTTCGCAGCCGTTGGCGCCATGCCGCAGCCATGCTGCTTGCGGCGGACGGGTTGAGCGTACTTTGACGAATACCTCACGACGGTCATCGGCGAGGGCCTCGTCGAGCGAGCCTTCGCCAATCCAATTGACGTCGCGCAATACGATGCGGCTCATGCGCAGCGCCTCGCGCGGGCCGACCACAACACGGCGACGCTCGGCATCGAGCCGCACGACATAAAGTGGCGAGCCAGCGGCGATACGCAGACCGCGGCGCTGACCAACGGTGAAGTGAATAATGCCCGAATGCCCGCCGAGCACGTTACCGTCGAGATCGACGATGTCGCCGGCTTCCGCTGCACCTGGCTTCAGGCGCTCGATCATCTCAGCGTAGTGGCCAGACGGCACGAAGCAAATGTCTTGACTGTCATGCTTGTCGGCGACCGCAAGATCGAATCGGCGGGCAAGCTCGCGCGTCTCCATCTTGGTTCGCTCGCCAAGCGGGAAGCGCAGCATGTTTAGCTGTTCGCGAGTGGTGCCAAACAAGAAATAGCTCTGGTCGCGCTCTTCCTCGCGCGCGCGATAAAGCGCGCGCCCGCCGCCGGACAACGGCCGCGAAGCGACATAGTGGCCGGTCGCAAGTATTTCGGCGCCGAGCTCCCGCGCAGTGACAAGCAGATCGTGGAACTTGATTGACATGTTGCAATCGACGCAGGGCACCGGCGTCTCGCCGTGGATGTAACTCTCGGCAAAGCGGTCGATCACCGCCTCTTTGAAGCGGCTCTCGTAGTCAAGCACGTAGTGTGGAATGCCAATCCGCTCCGCGACCGTGCGCGCATCATAGATATCCTGGCCCGCGCAGCAGGCACCTTTGCGATGGATCGCAGCACCATGGTCGTAGAGTTGTAACGTCACCCCGACCACGTCGTAGCCGTCCGCCTTGAGCAAGGCAGCCGTCACCGACGAATCAACGCCGCCGGACATGGCAACGACGATGCGGGTGTTTTCAGGCCGGCGGTCGAGATCGAGGCTGTTAGGCATAGTTCTTTTTACTATAGGTGGCGACCGAAGGCGCGCAATGCGAGGGACTCGGCAGAATTTGCCATTTTCTTATCAGGGCTGCCTAGCTAGATGCCATGGACCGCCCTCCAGATCGCTTACAAGCTCCTGAAGAAGAATACAAATTTGACCGATCCGGGGCTGGCCTGACGATTGCAAATCAACCGGCGGAAATCCGGAAGGTCCTCCAGCGCCGCAAGTTACGTCCGATCCGAATTCAGGCCCGGTGCAGGCGATTGTCAATTCGCCGCAGCTGTCGATCAACGGTCAAAATTACACGCTCGACAAGGTCAAGCGTATCGTTCGGCCGACCACGTAACCGCAAAGTGTGATGCTTACAGGTCGACCGCGCGCACATCCGGTACGGTACCCAATCGATGAAGAATTAAGGTGGTCTTTTCGCTGGTGCATGACGCAGGCCCCAGTCGTCACTCCTTTTACTTATTACCGGCTGTTAACGAGCCTCCACAGGTAACGCCAGCCCGCTCGTTTCCATCCGTAACCAAAAGGTTAGCGGAAACCGGGTGAATATTGCGCGATGCATTTGCCATGCTTAGGCAAATTTTAAGTCGGGGCCTGTAGCGTTTCCGCAGTATCTGTCAGTTGAGTTTTGTTTGTGAGTATACCAATGACCGAAACCCAGCGCCCGAGGGTCAAATATGTAATCGGGCCTGATGGTAGTCCGCTGACCATCGCGGACCTGCCGCCGCCAACGACCAAGCGCTGGGTCATTCGCCGAAAGGCAGAGGTGGTGGCCGCGGTCCGCGGCGGGCTTTTGTCCCTTGAGGAAGCCTGCGCACGTTACACCCTTACGGTCGAGGAATTCCTCTCCTGGCAGTACTCGATCGACCAGCACGGCCTCGCCGGCCTGCGCACGACGCGCATTCAACAGTACCGCCAGTAAGCTCTTCCCTCGCCTGCTCGTGAACGCCGGCGCCAGCGCGCCAGTGATTTCATTCGCATCGGCCTTGCCGTGACCGTGTATTTCTTTCGCGCAATCTGCGGGCGGAATTAACCGGACGCTAACCTTAAACTGGGCAAATCTTGCCGAGTGAAGCGTGAGGCCATCCTTGTGGAAGATAAGTTTGGCGTGAGCATAACGGAAATCATCAGGGCGGAGCACAACTGATGCGACTCTCAACCGGCGCGGAGACTGGTGTCGACGACATTCTGTCGCCAGACGGCGCGCAGCTCGGCCAAGCGCACCGCACCGACGTTCCCAACCATGCAGCTATGGCCGCCGAGCAAGTCGCCCGCAATCTGGTTGGCCGCACGGTAGCCGAAGTCGAGCGCGGCCTGATCCTTGAGACGCTTAAGCACTGCCTTGGCAACCGTACCCATGCCGCAAACATTCTCGGCATCTCGATCCGTACGCTGCGCAACAAGCTCAATGAATATGCTGCCGACGGTTCGCCAATTCCGCCGCCCCATGGGGGCCCGGAGCTCAAGGGGGCTGCTTAAATCTAGAACCTATCTCAAAATCGCCTGAAGAGGACGACGAGGCAGGCGAGTTGGACAAAACCGAGGAAGTTCTGGGCGTGGAACTCCCAGCGGACGAGGATGCGACGCTGCCATTGTATCCAGGCGAAGAAGCGCTCGACGAGCCAGCGTCGCATATAGCGGCTTAGTCGTCGCCGATCTTGCGTGGGCGGCCTGGTTCGGTTGGCACGGTGCGGCGCGATCATCGCGATGCCGTCTCTTCGCAATTCCTCATCCAGCGGATCGCTGTCATAGGCGCGATCGCCAATCAAGTTCTCTGGCTTGGCTTCGATCATGTAGAAGTCGAAGCAGAGCTGCACCAAGCGAACTTCGTGATGGTTTGCCGCATGCGTGCTGACCGAAAGCGGCAATCCATGGCGATCGACAATCGCCATGATTTTCAGGCCTTTTCCGCGCTTCGTGGGTCCGATCTCCGCTCCACCGCCCTTGGCCA
>JBARNC010000379.1:0-3179 GCA_049802775.1 Pseudolabrys sp.
GCACATAGGCCGTGAAGGTGAAGGAGAGACCGTAGAGATATGGCCGCCCCGCCAGCGCGGCGAACGCGGCAATCACCGCGACGGCGGCTTCGAGAATGATCGAGACGACGAGCATCGCGGCCAAATGTTAGCGCCTTCCGCACCCGCTGAAAATAACGGTGAGCGCCCTAGCGTCATGAGGCCTCCAAATTTTGGTCAGGAGGCCTGCCATGCGCGATTATCAATATTTTCGGGCTACAGCTTTGCAATCCGCACGAAGCGGGCATCTACGCCGCGCCCGCGCAACGCCCAGTTCGGTCGCAGATCGCAAACTCCGCTGAAGGTTTGCAGAAGATGCAGTCAGAATGCCACGCATTGTCTCCCTCACCCCAAGGGAGGCGTTTGTACTCAAACAGCGCCCCTCATTGGAGAGAATCCAAACGGTAAAGAAACCTAAAAAGCGAAAGTGGCGTGGATGGACTAAAGAGCACGTACGCGAACCAAAGGCGCACTCACGCTCTAAAACGCCAGTGGCGAAGATTTCCAAACTGACAAAACGGACCGCTGGTGCCTTACGTCAGAAGGCCCTCGAAATGGGCTTGTCACTTGGACATAGGCGATAGGAGCCGTGGGGTGACTCGCTCATCAAATACATATTCTGACACGCATTGTTCTCTCCCCCGGCACAAAATGAAGCAAACGCCGCACACTGGTCCGTCAGTGGCGCACAATTGCAGCGATCATGCTTCGATTTGCTTGGCGGGATGACCAAGCGGCCAATTTGCGCCCCAGCGTAGACGTTTCTATTGCTGCACGATGCGGACACGGTGATCGCCGCAGGCGGCGGCAGTCACGCCGATCTGGGCGTGACCATAATCGGATTCACACCAGCGTCCGCCTTCGAACAGACCGTGCGAAGCGGCGATCTGACCGAGGGCAACGCGACCGGGCAGATTGCAGCGCGGATCAACCACCCCGCGTCGGCGTTGGCACACGTCTAACGCTTTCCCGCACGGGTGTTCACTAGAATTCGAACATCGCCCGGGCCGAATGCCGCCCATAAACAGCACGCGCGCGCCGTGATTGGTTTCCAGATCATCGATATAGGCTTGAAAACGCGCGGCATAAGAAATGCCAACGCGAGCATGCGCGCCCGTCTTGAGCGATATGATGACACCGACTGTCTTGTTGCCGTTGGCATCGAGCGCGCGTGACGGATGCTGGGCAGTGGCTATCGTGTTTTGGGTTTCCAACCGGCTCTTGCGATAGCTTGGCCTCGGCGCGGTCGCGTTAAGGGTAGTACAGTGACCATTATTGTCGCAGGTGGTCGCTAGCGGATTATTTTGGCGATGACGTTGCCCAGCTTCTGCCGGTAATGCGATGAGTACACTGAGGGCGGCGAGTGCGGCGACTTTCATGGTTTCCTCCTAGGCGAAAAATCGAGAAGGCGGATTCACACTCAGTCACACTCACTACATCGCAGTCGCATTTTTGCGGTACGCTCTTAATAGCGCGTTAACAAAACTGCTGACGGTAATTTTGCACCGGTGGATTAGACATTAGGCCCCAACGACGGGACCGGGGTTCGCACCATCGCTGGAACGATATGTCAAATGACGCATTATCCGCCAGCAATCGGGGGACGGTGCCGCCAATGGACCGACGGGACTGCTACCTTTTCAACGCTGGCGAGCTACTCGAATTGGCCAAGAACGAACATTACGCCGAGTTCAAGGCGGGGTTCGAGAGCTTGGCGCTCGTCTATCTTCGATTAGCCGAACAAGCAGACCGCAATACCCGTATCAATATTCCGTACGAGAAGGCGCCGAAAAAGGACGGCGATCAAGCGTGATCGCATCGATACGAGGTGGTCGAATAAGTGGCGCGGCAGCACACAGGAGCCTCCAATGAACCCAGTTGTTCACTTTGAAATTCCGGCAAAAGATCGAAAGCGTATGGCCGATTTTTATACGCAGGTTTTCGGCTGGCGAACACAGATGCTGGGTCCCGAGATGGGAAACTATGTTGTGGTTACGACAACCGAACCTGACAAAAACGGCCGACCGAAGAACCCCGGCAGTATCAACGGTGGGTTTTTCCAAAAGTCGAACGATAAACCAGACCAATATCCTTCGATCGTGATCGCGGTCGATGATATTAGGCAACACATGAAGAAAGTTAAAGAAGCTGGCGGCGAGCTACTTGGCGAGCCGATGGATATACCCGGAGTGGGATCGTATGTGTCCGTGCGTGACACGGAAGGCAACCGAGTGGCAATGCTACAGCCGCTGGGTGTGATGCAGGTGCGCCCTAAATAAAAGTTTTGCTCAAACGCTGGCGCGGCTGAATTGTCCGCTTTGTGCCAAATGCAGACATCGCAACGCCGTGCCCTCCGCTAGACGAGTTTGGCGCGAAAGCTTGAACTCGTCGTCGGTTATCGAGCCAGATTTCTTTAGCTTTTCGAGTTTGGTGATTTCGTCTGCCACGCTGTAGCCGACCACACTGCGCAGTTCCTCGCGTGCCTGCTGAGTTTGCTGAGCGTTACGTATGATGGACTCGTCCTCAATTTCTGGTCCTGCTGGAAATGCGGAAAACGATTCGAAACTGAGGCCATACCCCCTAATCTGGACGGCACCGGTACAAGCATTGACCAACCACCAAGACAGCAATATCCGATTGGGCAATGGAGTTTCACATATGTCAGATTGTTTGCACTGCGATATTCATGAATTGTTGGGTGCCGACCTAATTTTGATGGTTCCGCCTATCAACAAGCCATGCTGATGGCTGGTACCTTATAAACCTCGGAGGATATACGGGCCGAAATAAGGGGGCTAAATCGGGTTTCCATTGCCGGGTGATGTGCTGGTAGGGAAGGACGGTCTAACCGTCGCTCGACAATAGTGCCTGTAAAGGGCCTCGCCGGGCGTCTAAATCCTGTTCCCAATTAGCAGGTATGGCCCTCCTCTTTCCTTACGGTGTGGCGCTTGCATCCTCGCATGAACGGCTCTGTGTCTTTCGGGGAAGTCCTACCGTCTGCTATGGTTGTGCCTTTCCCGAGTTCGTCTGGCGAATGTCGGTTGTGTAGGAGAGGAGTGTGACATTGCGAAAGGCTTGGTAGCACTCGGCACGGCAGTGGCAATCGGCGCTGCTGCGTTTACAACTCCCACTCCGGCGGTATCACAGCCATGGATTGCGCC
>JBARNC010000380.1:0-3929 GCA_049802775.1 Pseudolabrys sp.
ACGACGCTCATGCCTGAAACGCGAGACGAACTGATTGCGCGGCAAGATCGTTGACGCGTGTATTACCAAAAAATTATCGAAGCTCAGAAAGAGACGAAATCGATCAGTTTTAATAGATCAGCAGGAAGGTTACTTGGTCAGGTTACTGCGAACGGTACTGAGGAACCGCATATCAGAATTCCGAAGGCAGTATAATTTCGTTGTCGCCGCCGGTTGTACGCGCTGCGGTAAGCAAACAGTCATCTAAGCCTTAGATCGCCTAGGGGTCGCCCGTGAGCAGTTGGTGGTACGTCGCGAAGGGCAAACAGAAGGGGCCAGTCAGTACAAACCAATTGCATTATTTATTGAGAGCCCGAACGATCACAGCCAGGTCGCTCCTCTGGAAATCGGGCATGAAAGACTGGCAACCTGCCGCCCGATTTGACGAGTTGGCCCTCTTGCTAAGGTCGCTGCCTGGCAAAAATGCGGCGCGTACAGGGGAACAGCCAGGCGCGTGGCGTCGAACGTGGAGACACCTTGGTTCTACCGTGGCATTAATTGTCGGCTGTCTCGCAGTTATCGGGGGATTTTCAATATCGACCTTGGGGGTCGACATTTCGCAGGTGGGTACCTTTGCAGGTGACGCGATGATGGGAGGGGCGATGATGATCCTCGGATCACTAGCCTATAGGTCCGCGAAGAAGCAAAAACTTGGCGAAGTCAACTCGACACTGACGCGTCAGTTCTTGGAAATTGCCTTACTGGTGCCGATCTTTTTTCTAATGTTTGTGAGGCTCGCGTCACCTAATATTCCGTATCTAGTTGAAACCGATCCAGTACCAGATGTCGCCATCTCCATCTGGGCCATCGTGGCTTATTTGGGTATCGGCATTATGCCGCCCGGTCGACAAAACGACCGGAAGCGGCGACCCTAGTAGTCGATCCGCCAAAAAGTTACGACTTGGGGGCAGCTATTTGGTGCTGTCGACGGTTAGCGATAACGGACGCAGCTGCACCGGCCGCTCGCTGCGCACGACATGCGCGCGCCCTTGATAGCGGGTGAAGTCGCAATAAGCGAAGCTCATCCCCGAGATCGAGCCGCGGAA
Organism: Pseudolabrys sp.; assembly: GCA_049802775.1. Classification (GTDB taxonomy): domain Bacteria; phylum Pseudomonadota; class Alphaproteobacteria; order Rhizobiales; family Xanthobacteraceae; genus Pseudolabrys. The sequence continues at coordinate 1,086 of JBARNC010000380.1, forward strand.
GCTGTCGGCGTTGGTGCGCTCCAGATAGAAGCACGGTTGAATCGGCAAGCCGCGCAGTGACGCACAGACTCGCTCGCCTTCGATCCGCACGGTGCCGGCCGGCAGAGCGGCATAGCGCTCTGTCCCACCGCCCTGGAATCGGATGAAGCCATCGACCGAACCGTCAACATGGACACGGCTCTGCCCGCGCGTGCCGTCGAAACAGGAATAGTTAAACAGCTTGCCGATTACGAACTGGCGCGCCTCACTCGCTGTCATCTCGCCGGCAACCGCTGGCAAAGCAGTCGCAATTCCGGCCACCACCGCAATCTCGCGAACCATCTCCGCAACTCCCACTGACGCCACTAGCGGACCTTGGATCTATGTTGAAAGCATGGCGAATTATGCCGGTCTTTTGCGCGTTGCGGCTGCGACACCTGACATGATTGGAACGGGAGGTATGGGTGCGCCAGCGGTAGTTTGCTACCAATTGCACTCATCTATAGATCTGGGAATTTATGGCAATGCCCCGTCATGAGCCTGCGTATGCCCGCCACCTGTCCAAAGCGCGCGCAGGGGGCTCACGCGAGCCGCATCATGGCAGTGGCCGACGCGGGTCAGTTCAAGCTTCCTCAGCGGTGAACTCCATTAGGGCAGCATCAATCAAGCGTTCGCGATCGCGTTCGCCCTGAGCTGCAGATTTGAAAATATGTGCGGCCAGCGTGGTCTTGCGTATCGTGGCTCGCTGGTCTGGTTGAAGGCGGGCCCAGGCATCGTCAAGGATCTCCCTCAAGAGGGCAACGGTTTCGGGATCAAAATACACGCGCTCTTTGTCATCCATGATCACCTCTCAGCGCACGTTCTAAGGAATTGTCTCTATTGCCCGCAAAGCTTGACCACAGTCTGTCGATTGGATGACATCTATCTGACGGTCAACTTGGAACTTTAGCGACTTACATCCCGCCTAGTTCGAGCCGGCACGTTTCAAAAACTGATCGCGATATCACGCGCCCGCTCTTGATCGGTCTCATCGATCTTCTTTCCTGAGATCGCGAGCCACTCGATGATCGATATGACATTCCACATGCTCCAGCGCTGGAGCAGCCTCAGTAGGGGTTGCCAATTGCGAGCACGGGAAAGCTAAAAAACGACATTCACTGAATTTGTTTGACGTGGGGAGGCAACAGCAGCCGCTTTCTGCTCCTACGTGCCGCTTAATCGTCGGCTCGCGACATAGAGTGCGAGTGCGGCCGCGTTGGACACGTTCAAACTTTTTATCTCGCCCGGCAGATCGATGCGGGCAAGGTGATCGCAGGTTGCCTTCGTCAACTGTCGTAAACCCTTGCCTTCGGCGCCCAGCACCAATGCGAGCGGAGCGCGCAACGCGAGATCGGCGAGATTGGCCTCACCCGTGCTATCGCATCCAACGACGAGAAAGCCGCTCTGCTTAAGCGCGGCAAGGGCGCGCGCCAGATTCTGCACGTTGAGCAACGGCACATATTCCAATGCCCCCGATGCAGCCTTCGCCAGGGCCCCGGTCGCCTCGGGACTGTGGCGCTGCGTCGTTACGATCGCTGTTGCCCCGAAGGCTGCGGCCGAGCGGAAGATTGCGCCGACATTGTGCGGATCAGTAATCTGGTCGAGCACCAACACCACGCCTTCTGCCGGCAATTCCTCGATCGCGGGTGAGGGTAACGGGTCAGTTTCAAGATAAAGGCCCTGATGCACGGCGTCGGGCAAGAGCCGTTCGGCGATCGCCGAAGGCCGCACGACCTCGGGCGCCACGCGAGGTGAAATACCTTCATCGGACATTCGCCGAGCAGCGTTCTCGGTGGCGAGTAGCTTGCGAATGTGCCGCGCCGGGTTTTGCAGCGCGGCGGTCACCGTGTGCCAGCCATACATCATAACGGGTCCGTCGGCATCGCTCCGCAGGCTCTCGCGGCGGGCACGCTCAAACCGCTCGCGCCGCTGGACCTGCTCGCGAGTGGCACCCGGTTTCGCACTGGAGCGGGACCGGCCGGTGGGTTGTCGTGACGTCATCGCTCTTGTCCATGCCGCACCGCTAAACCTGACGCGATGTGGGCGGCGGGGTTTATGGGTGCCTTAACTGATCCGCCACGGGCGGAATAGCCTCCATTGACTTCACGGGGGCATCTCCCCATAAAACCATCAAATCCCGACCGGCCGGCGGGCGGAGCCGATTGTTCGAGATCTATACGGTGCGATGGCTTCGGGGGAGTGTCCCGAGCGGCAAAGGGGGCGGACTGTAAATCCGCTGGCTATGCCTTCGTAGGTTCGAGTCCTACCTCCCCCACCACATTGAAAACAAAAGAGAAAGAACGAATTGGCCGGTCCCGTACCGGCCCCTTTTCATGTCGCGTATGTCGCGAGAAATACCAAGCAATTTCAATGGCTCCCAATTGCTCCCGGCAGCTCCACGCGACATGAACGCGACATGATTAGGAAAATGTTCCAGTTGGATGGCGGACGTTGTGCGCGATTTAAAAGCTCGAGGCCGCGGCCGGATCACAGAAGGGCCGCCCTGCTAAGCGCGAAGCCGAGCGCGCTCGCATGACGCCGTTTTGGCGTGCGCAATATGCGCGAGTTCAGGCGCCTGACTTCTGGCATGCGCTCCGTCCCGGCGTTTTTCTCGAAGGCTACCGGGCGCGCCGCGCGCTGTTTCGCTGGGCCGCCATTCCGCCGGATCTCATCCAGCAGTGGGGCGCAGAACGCAAACGGCGCGCCAAGACGATCCGCAACCTGTTTGGGAGAGTTGATCCCAAAGTGAGCGGCGAACATGGCTGACGTTTTAATTTTCGTTGCCAGCGAAACGCTCGCTGGCATTGGCGTCGTGCTGATCATTGC
>JBARNC010000381.1:0-4776 GCA_049802775.1 Pseudolabrys sp.
GAGTGTCGTGGAATCAGTCATGCTGATCCCACATTCCGGGAGGCCCTATGGGACAGATACTTCACGGCAGCGCCAAGACCACGCACGCCGTCCGAGCTGCGATACAGCGATCGAAGGCTTCGATCAACCACCATCGGAGCCTATACAGCCAGACGCATCGAAAATCCCCGGCCTCTATTTCCTGCACGGCCAAGCCGCCCGCAATGCCTCGCCAGCTAACGCCTTAAAATTCTCATGCAGCCTCTCGGGTCGGGCATCGATGTACTTCACGACAACGCGGACAGCCTGGAAGTTCGTAACACTGGGAGGGAGACATATTTTGGGATCTAGGTCGAGGAGCGTCGAAACTATCCCCATACAGAGACCCCGTTTGTAAATGTTAGGACTATGGTATTTTTCTGCCTCGCGACAGCCCGGCATTGCGGCGTTTGCCGAATTAGCATCTTCAGCCAATGATACCTTGCAGTTTGCGACTAACACCGTGACAAGAACGAAACTGCGCAAAAATTGAAACATTGACGCACCCCCCGATGCCCGATGTGCCAATAGTCTAGCGCTAATCAGGCCGGGCGGTCTTTAGCGAAATAGAGCGGCATTCGCCTGTGCTTGTGCGGCTTGCCATAACGGCGCGGCCTGATCTGGCGGCAGCGCAGACCGCTTCCAGCCCGAGCCATAAACAATCGACAATTCTGTTACGCACGACACATCACACTCGGCGTTGCAGTTTGCTTGGCTCTTACATCAGTGCGGATTTAGCGGTATCGCGCTCCCGCATTGATGTCATGCGCGAACTTATAAATCTCCGGTTGCTACCTCTCCTGGCTCTAATTGTGCTCGCGTTCTATTTCTTTTCGCGGATTTCATTTCATTGAATTGCCATCTGGTGCTTCGCGACTACGCTGCGGGTCGTGAGCAGGCGATAACGGATTTTAAGGCGCGGTGGGTGCAAGATCACGTGCCGCACGAGATCGCCAAATGTGAACGGCACGCAAAAGTCGGCGACGCTTGCGCAGTGCATTACGTTGGGTTGGCGGGTTCCTTAAAATAGGAGCACCATTTTGGCCTGGATTGCATCGTCGGGGAACACATGGCCTTACAGGCCTCGCTCATGCATTCCATCAATGGGGTCTCTTTGGGTGCTTCGGCTCTTATTGCTGGAGCCAGGTTGCGCGGAACGACCTGCTTTGCCGGACGAGCAACGGAGGCCGTTTTAGGAGACAGATTGGGCGGCGGAATAATCTGGTTTGCAGTAGGCTCAACCGAGACCGTTTTTGGTTCATTTGAGCATCCGGCAACGGCTAGGAGCAGTGTTGCCGCCAGGAATAATCGTTGCACTCTATGCTTCTCCTGCGAATCAATTTGTTGTGGATGTCGGTTGAAATTTCTTACTCCTTTACAAACCATCCACCGCAAGCTGTAAAAAAATGTAACTAAATAGCGTTAACGACCAAGCGCCCGCGCCACGGTCGCCGCCGCCCAAAGATCATTTGCCGCCGGCGATCAGATGGTCTGGTGAAATCGTCAGAGCGCGAGGGCGCGTCGTTTCTGAGCCTGCTTGATCGCATCTCTTTGTTTCCCCTTTTGGGGTGAGACACTGGTCGAGGCCCGGGGTGAGCGTGGCTGGCGGGACGTAGCCGTAACTATCCAGGCCGCGAGCGCATGCGGCTATGGTCAGTGCGGCAATAGCAATGACGAGAGTCTTCATTCTCCGATTCGTCATCTGTAGCGCATTGATAGGCATTAATCCCCAAATAAACTGTTATTGGTTATGCCATCCCTTTAACGCCGTAGGCTGCGGCTACGCACCGGCCGAGCTCGCCGGCATCGGCAGGCGTCGGCGCAACGATGCGGAAAATCAACGGTTCGGTAACCCTTGTACGGCAAGCTGACGGCCTGCTCGTAGGATTAAGGGCTCCCGGATCATAGTGATGATTTTTAATTTGGTAACCGTACTGTCCGCGCTCACGCTAGGCGTCATAGTCGGCCGCATCTGGGAGATTCGACGGCAATACCGGCAAGAGCAATCCCGGCACGATTTCAGAGTGCCCACCGCGCACATTTGGCAACCTTGAGAAAGACGGCGATGCCGACGCACTCAAATTTTCTGCGGTAAGCCAAACCAAGGAAAACCGCATAATGGACACAAATCCCGAGACGATCTGCTCGATGATATGGCGTTTTTGGGCCTCATTAAATTGATGCCGGGTAACAAAAAACTCGCCATTGAGGGGAAACCTCCGGCGGAAGACCAGAACAACACGAGCAAGAGCGCAGTGGCGGCCTAACTTTCGAGCAACTCGCAATAATAACTCGCGTCAAAATCTTCCTCGGCCACTGGCTCGGGCAGCGTGACCGGCGCTAGTTGCTGGAATTTCTCGCCGCCTAAGGAATTGAGCGCCATCTATTTTCCCAGCACGATCTCGATGATATCTACATTTTGAAAATAGTTTCCGGTGTGTGGCTGGGATTTAATCGCGTGCCAGTGCCGCAATATCGGGGGCTATATCCTAGTTTGAGTAGTTTTGCGGGCAATGACGAGCCTTGCGGAATTTGGACTCGCTTCCCGGCGGCTGCTGGCTAATGAACGCGCTGAGGGCGTCGAATAATTTTTTTCGCTGGTTGATCTCTGCTGATTGCGATTTGAGCCAGTTTTCGTAATTTTTTGGTTTCGTTTTTGTCGAGCTACGTCCATCGCAAAGCGCTCAACCCAATTTTCGGATCTCGGGCGCAGATGCGGGCCGGTGGAACGACCAGTCGATCCAATCCTGCCGACGACTTCGCCAATGCGGACAATTTGGCCGATTTTCACGGTGATCACGGACAAATGGCCATAGCGGGTGACAAGGCCGTTGCCGTGACTGATCTCCACCATGTTGCCATAGCCGCCCTTGCGGCCGGCAACGGTGACGTGGCCGGTGGCCGTTGCGCGCACAGGCTCGCCAACGTCCCCGCGCAAATCAATGCCGGTATGGACTGCCGGACGGCCTAAAAAGGGATCCATGCATATTTCAAACGGCGAACTCATATCCACTTCGCCGATAACGGGCTTGCCGACTGGCACTGCGACCAGCGTTTGGTCGATCTGCGCGCGGACGACGTTGATATGGTAGAGCTGGCGTTCAAAGGCGCTGGCGCCCGATTGCGGCGGCTTGATCGGGAAAAACCCCCGCCGACAGTTCCTTGATGAGCGGCCTTTATCGATTCCGAGGTCGGCCAGCACGCTGCGTATCCGGCGTGCTCTTGTGTCGATGCGTCCTTTGAGGGCGGTGAGCGTCGCCGCCTGCTTTTCCTCGACCTGTCAAGCGACAGTGACACGCGCGCGAGCATACGACTAAGGCCGCCGGCAGTGGCGCGCTCGGCGAAACGTGTCGCCCGCGCCGGCAATTCGGGCGACTGCAGGCGCGCCTCGCGGAGGCGGGTGACGACGTCATCACCAGACGCGAAATAGGTCCCGGTCGCGATCCGTAACTACGAGCGCGGACCTGATGGCCGGCATGCGTGACCGCAGAGCCATCATGACTACGGTAGAAATGGCTGCACGTTGCGGCGACCGATTGCGCCCGCGGGACGGGCGTGGCGGGCGGCGTGGTCGGCGACTGTGTAATACCGGAGAAGATGAAGGCGACATCGACGCACTCCATGCCGGTTCGGCCCTGTCGAGCCAGATTGGCTATGATCTGTCAAAGATCGCAGCCCGCCCATGTGGATATCTTCCGCTGCACTCCAAAATTGATTTTTTCCTCGGCTAAGGTTCTTCGGCGGATCGCGGCTGCGAAATACTTCCCATAGACCGCGAGCGCGTAGTGCATCGATGCCATTCGGCGTTCGCGGATGAAGCGTTTCCGCGGCATGCGCTTCGTGTCGCGTCGGCCTTCGGCGGTTCGCGTGGCGGCAGCAAATAGCCTTCTGGATCGTGCGTATGGAAAACCGGAAGCAAAAATAGACGCCAATATTTCCCGCCACGCTGTAATCCGCGCTCCTGAACCTTGCGCGTCAGTGGAGGAATGGCAGGCCAAATATGCACCGGAATTTACTAAGGCGTAATCTCATAAACGCAGTCCAAGCTGAACTGACCTAGCCGCTCTCCAGCCAGCAGCATTGATTCAAACCAACAGCGGACAACGCACGAATATTGCCCTGAATTAGCTCCGGCATGGGGCCAAGTTTGTGGAGAGGAGTCTAAAGGGCGGACAGCCGAAAGATGTTCCCATAGAGCAACCCAGTAAGTTTGAGCTGGCGATCAATCTCAAGACCGCGAAGGCGATTGGCCTCACGATTCCAGAAAAGTTTTTGCTACGTGCCGACGTGCTGCTTGAATGAAGCGGCTCGATAAAGCCGCCCTGATAAAGTCTCAGGTCTAACGATGTCCGCTATTGGCACTTAACGGACATCCGCCTAGCGCGACCGAATGTCCGCTATTGGGGGTAAAGCGTACATGGGCTGGTGCACTGCAAATGTCTACTTTTGACCCAAAGCGGACATTGCGCGCTTGATTTTTAGTGATGCACGCAAATACCTGTCCGACCGAGGATCCAGCGCCGTGTGCAAGGATGTGGCTTGAGCCAGCTCGAAACAAAGAGCCCCGTATGAAATGGTACCACGCCGACAATCCGACTTCGCTTGGCCCTGACGGTTGGACCGGCGACGCTCAACGCCGATCAATGCGCGATGGCGCGCCCCTGCGGCTTGTCGCCAAGCCGCAGCAGCGGGATAAGGATCCACGCGAAAGCGGTGAACGCCGCCGACACGAGGATGAGCGGCGCGAGCCGGCTGCTG
>JBARNC010000382.1:0-3926 GCA_049802775.1 Pseudolabrys sp.
GATCCGGCAGGATTGCAAGCGGTATACGGTGTATACCTGCTCGAAACCCGGCAGGTGTGGACACCGCGCGTCAGCGAAATGAAAGGAATTGGATTGGCAACGGCGCCCCGAGATGCGGCCGGATTTATAGAATTCGGTGATGCGATAATGCAGTCAGACCGAATTGCGTCACTTATTCAAACCAAGAAATATTCACGAAGCCTATAGCCTTGGACATGGTGGGCTAAAAGCATCGACGCAAGCTGCCGTACCTCGTTACAACTCTCTTTTTGCACTTCAGTTGAGGTCGTCTGCGAACCAATATACCTGCCACCGCTTCCTCAATATCCGGCACCCCAACGATACTGCCACGCGACACCAAAGACGTTGAACTCGCTGCCGGTGCGGGTCGAGATGCCAGTGCTGGCATTAAGTTTGATCGAGTTGTGGCGGTCCACCGGCAGAGCAAGGGTCAAGCCTGCGCGCGTGTTCGTTTGCTCGTTATTACCTCTCACGCCATTCAAGGTGGTGCGGCCGCCCGTAAAGTAGACGCCATCCAATGACACCCATGCGCCGGATTCAAAATTGTAAATGATGTCCCCTCGCACCAAGTAAATCGGCGCCTGCGCGAATGTGTTCCCGTTGAAGAAATCAGCGTTGTCGGTGAAAAATGTAACGCTAGGGGCGACCTCTACTGTCCACGGACCCCACGCCTTGGAAATACCCAGCTCGGGTCTGAACGACCAGCGGTTGTTGCCGAGGTTGAGCAATTTGCTGTTGTCGTATTGCCCCAACGGGGCCGACACTTGCAGGCTCACCCCGATAATGAGGTCCTGCTTGTAGTTCGCAAACTCCTTCACTGAAAGCGCGGGAGCGCCGAATAGGTTTATCGAAAAGCGAAATCGCGGATCCCCCAATCCCGACATCTCGCGCGCTCTAGGCTGGCCGTCCACGACGCCATGCGCGGAAAAAGACGAATAGGGCAGTATGACATCGAACTTGGCGGATTTACCCCATACATCGAGGGACCGGACGTAGGCTAAGACCCCCGTTTGGGAACGAAATTGTGCGTCGGTGATCGACGAAGATGGATCGAAGGCGATTTTGCCCTCAGAGTAAAGGTAGCCGGCAATCAGGAAATTAAGTCCGACCGGCGTGTTCGTGTACGACCTCGGTTCGGCATCCTGGGCTTTGGCATTTGCGACCGTCAAGACCGTCGCGATTATCCCGAATGCCACACAAAGCGAGAGCCGAATCGGGGCTGGCGCATCAGGCGCTTTCGCAGGTGCGATCAGACATGATTGAAGCATCGCCGAACGCCACCCGTTTTCGCAAGATCAGGCACCGCCATCGCAAATTTACATTCAGCGATTGTAGCCCTATTGAACGCAACATCCACCATTCTTCAACAAAGAACGCAGAAATCACAAAGTCTTCGAACCAGCCCGGCATTGACATGAATCAAGCGGTGCCTGTTATCATGCATGAATGTTTCAAGAGGCCGCCGCGTGAAAATGTTTCGCTATCTTCCGGCGGCCTCGTGGTTGACGAATTATCGCGCTGACTGGTTGGGCAGCGATGTTGTTGCCGGGGTGACGCTGGCGGCCTACGCGATACCAGTCTCCCTCGCCTACGCCAACCTCGCAGGATTGCCACCCCAGGTCGGTATATACGGCTATCTGCTCGGCGGAATAGGCTACGCTCTGCTTGGCTCGTCGCGCCAATTGGCGATCGGGCCGACCTCGGCGATCTCCCTTATGGTCGCCGGATCGGTCGGCCTAATGGCGGAAGGAGACGCGCAACGCTACGCGCAAATCGCCAGTCTTGCAGCATTCACTGTCGCCCTGCTCTGCCTGGTGTCCTGGGCCTTGCGGCTGAGCGTGCTCGTCAAGCTGATCAGCAACAGTATTCTTGTCGGCTTCAAAGCAGGCGCCGCTCTGACCATCGCAATGACCCAGCTGCCAAGTTTCATTGGTGTGCCGGGTGGAGGCCACAATTTCTTTGAGCGGCTCGTATTGATTGCCGGGCAATTTGGTCAGGTGAACTACACGGTATTGGCGGTCGGGACTGCTGCGATCATACTGCTTGTTGCCGGAGACCGTCTGCTACCCGGAAGACCGACCGCGCTCGGTGTTGTCGCATTGTCAATCATAGCAGCCTCGGCCCTCGGCCTTCCCGCCCTGGGGGTCCCGATAACAGGTGAGATTCCGTCAGGCTTACCTGCCCTGCAAGGCCCCGCGTTGAGGTTGCGGGACGTAGATGGAATTTTCCCGCTTGCTATCGGATGCCTATTGCTTGCGTATATCGAGGGCGTATCCGCTGCCCGAACATTTGCTGCGAAGCACGGATATGCACTGAATCCGCGCCAGGAATTTCTCGGCATTGGTGCAGCAAATCTCGCGGCGGCGCTTGGCCATGGCTATCCTGTCGCGGGAGGCCTGTCGCAATCCGCCGTAAACGACAAAGCAGGCGCGCGCACCCCCCTTGCTCTCGTCTTTGCCTCGATTGCGCTTGCGCTCTGTCTGGTCTTTTTCACCGGGCTTCTGGAAAATTTGCCAAAGGCAGTTTTGGCAGCAGTCGTGCTGATTGCTGTGTCCGGGTTGCTCGATCTTGCGGCCATGCTCCGAATGTGGCGCGTGAGCCGGTTCGACTTCTACGCCGCAGCGATCGCTCTTGTAGCCGTGCTTTTATTGGGAATTTTGCAAGGCATTCTGCTTGCCGCATTGGCGTCGGTCTTGATGCTGCTCGCGCGCGCGTCGCGACCCCATGTGGCCTTTCTCGGCCGCGTTCCCGGGACGAACACTTATTCAGATCTTGACCGACATCCGGAAAATGAACCGCTCCGCAGCGTGATCGCCTTCCGTCCTGAGGCATCGCTGATTTATGTCAACGCCGACGCGGTCCTTGAGACCGTCCTGAAACACCTTCACGCCACCGATCGATCCAAAATCCGTCTAGTCGCCTGCGATCTCTCAGCGTCACCCTACCTCGACCTCGCCGGCTCGCAAATGCTGCACGAATTGTGTGGTGAACTTGAACGACGCGGCATTGCGTTCCGTATCGTTGGTGCCCACGGACGGGTGCGCGACCTGCTGCGGGCCGACGGAATCGGCACAAAAGTCGGAGGCATCCGCAGGAGCATAACGCTTGACAGTCTCCTTGGCGCGAAGGCTAGGAGCGTCGGGCGGTTGTCAAAGCCACATCGACAATCCAAAACTCGTTAGTGAACTGAGTGTCCAGCCGTAAGACCGGGCGACGCAATTAAACGGAAGACCGCCTCGCGGGGACTGCCCCGAAATTCAATAACGCACCGAGGCCTCAGTAGTGACTAGGGATCGGCTGGCCCGCGCGCAAACTCTCGGGAGCACCCTTGGGCCGCGACTGCGCCGTGGGGATCTTCGGTAGGTCTACCTTGACCTTCTTATACGGGATGCTGTCGAGCAGATGCCGGATCAGATTTAGCCGGGCGCGGCGCTTGTCGTCGGCCGGAACGATGTTCCAGGGCGCCCATGGCGTGTGGGTAGCCTCGATCATACGCTGGTAGGCCGCCGTGTAGTCCCACCAGCGCCGCACCGATTCGGTGTCCATCGGGCTCAGCTTCCAGTGCTTCATCGGATCGTTGATCCTGGCTTCGAACCGGCGCCGCTGCTCGTCCTGGCTGACATCTAGGAAGTATTTGCGCAGAATAATGCCGTTGTTGACGATCATCTCCCGCTCGACGAGGGGGACCATCGTCAGGAATCGTTCGTACTGCTCGTCGGTGCAGAAGCCCATCACCCGCTCGACCCCGGCGCGGTTGTACCAGGAGCGGTCGAAGAGGATGATCTCGCCAGCCGCGGGGAAATGCGCGATGTAGCGCTGTATGTAGACTTGGGTCTTCTGGCGGTCGGAGGGCGCGGGCAATGCCACGTGCCGGTAGACGCGCGGGCTCGTGCGCGCAGTGATCC
>JBARNC010000383.1:0-5954 GCA_049802775.1 Pseudolabrys sp.
GTGTCCTGGCCGATGTCGAAGGTTTCGTCCTCCGGGAATGTAATCGGGGTGGAGTGCTCGAGCGTATTCTTCGCCACCTCCTTACCATCCACCGACATTACGCCCGTGCCACCCTTGCCCAGACCCGGAGCTTCGGGCTTGAAGTCGAAGACAATGGTGTGCTTGCCGGCGCCCAGTTCAGGTCCCTCCCACGTCGTGCGCTTGAGGTCGAGCAGGTTATATAGGAACACCACTTTGCCTCGGCCGATTCCCAATTCGCCCTTGCTCAGGAACAGGCCATAGCCGCCGAAGCGCCCGCCTTCGGTAACGATCATCCCCTCCGCACCGCCGTCGGGGATCTCGACCTCGGCAGTGATAGTGTAGCCCTTGTTTAGGATGCTCGGCGCAGCGCTGGCCGGTGTGCCGATCAGTTCGCCCGAATACGTGAAGACTGTTCGTCCGGCCGTGAGGCTCGGGCGCGGCGTATTCCAGCGCGCGAGCGTCGAGTTGTCGAGCGGCAGCACGTTGTACTTCTTCGCCTCGGAGTAGAAGAGCGCCTGCATCTGCTTGAGCTTCTCGGGCATCTTGGCGGCGAGGTCGTTGAACTGGGTGGGATCCTCCTTGACGTTGTAGAGTTCCCAGTTGTACCCGGTGATCACATCCGGAGGCGTCTTAGTGCTCAGCTCCCACGGGAGAGTCACCGGCGTCGTGGCCGCCACCCACCCGTCGTGATAGATGGAGCGATTGCCGAGCATCTCGAAGTACTGTGTCGTGTGTCGGGTTGGGGCGTTGGCGTTTGCCTTGTCCCACGTGTACGCCATGCTCACGCCTTCAATGGGGATCTGCTTGATGCCGTTGATCGTATCGGGTTGCGGAATGCCGGTCGCTTCGAGGATGGTCGGCACGATGTCGATGACGTGGTGGAACTGACGACGGATGCCGCCCACATCATTGATATGGCCGGGCCATGACATGGCCACGCCTTGCGCCGTGCCGCCGAAGTGCGACGGAACCTGCTTCACCCACTTGAACGGGGTGTCCATCGCCCACGCCCAAGGCGCCGCAAAGTGCGGGAACGTGCGGTCCGACCCCCAGAACTCGTACCAGAGAAACTGGTCTTTGACCGGCACGGCAACGCCATTGAAGGTGGTGAACTCGTTCGGGGTGCCGTTGAGCATGCCTTCAGCGCTCGCGCCGTTGTCGCCGCCGATGTAGATGATCAAGGTGTTGTCGAGTTCGCCGAGATCCTCGACGGCCTGGATAACGCGTCCGATCTCATTGTCGGCGTAGGCGAGGTAGGCCCCATAAATATCTGCTTGCTTGATGAAGAGCTTCTTGTCCTCAAAACTGAGGGAATCCCATTCCGGCAGATCTTTCGGCCACGGTGTCAACTTGGCGTTTTCAGGCATAATGCCCAAGCGCTTTTGGTTGGCAAAGATGGTCTCGCGCAGCTTGTTCCAGCCATCGTCGAACAGGTGCATGTCGCTGATCTTCTGAATCCACTCCGGCGTGGGATGATGAGGCGCATGGGTAGCGCCCGGCACGTAATAGATGAGCCAAGGCTTGCCGGGAGCAATCTCCTTGAGCTGCTTCATGTACTGGATGGCCTCGTCGGCCATCGCGGTCTCCAGGTTCCAGCTTGGATTGCCGAGGAACGGATAGATGGCCGTCGTATTGCGGAACAGGTTCGGTTGCCATTGGCTGGCGTCGCCACCGACAAAACCGTAGAAATAATCGAAGCCCATTCCGTTGGGCCACTGATCGAATGGCCCGGCCTGGCTTGATTGGAAAGAGGGCGTGTTGTGGTCTTTGCCGAACCACGAGGTCGCGTAGCCGTTCGCCTTCAGGATTGTACCGATAGTGCCTTTCTCAATCGGGATGATCGAGTCGTAACCTGGGAACCCCGTCGATATTTCACCCACCACCCCGTTACCCACCGAGTGATGGTTGCGGCCCGTGATAATCGCCGCCCGCGTCGGCGAGCAAAGCGACGTGGAGTGGAAATTCGTGTAGCGCATTCCATCCCTTGCGATGCGATCCATAGTGGGAGTGGGTATGACGCCCCCAAAGGTGCTTGGTGCACCGAAACCCTGGTCATCCGTCATAATAAGCAACACGTTGGGCGCGCCCTTAGGCGGCACGACACGCGGGGGCCACCAGGCCTTCGACTCCGAGGCCCTCTCTTTGATCACCCCGCGGAATTTCGGATCGGGGGGTGGAAGTTGTTTTCCGGTGATTGTGGTCGTGGCTTCGGGCGAACCTGGGACACCCGTGACCTGCTGAGCTGATGCCGCAGCGCAAACAACGGCGAGAAAGCCTGCAACCGAAAGAATCGTGCGATTGATTGTCATGACAGATACTCCGATACGCTGTTGTGCTTCGGTTCAGGAGCAAGACGGATAGGGGTAGTAGCGACAGGGCGGAGGAGGGTAGCCATAAGGATGATAATACGCGGCGGCTGCTCCTGCGTTCAATATCGATAGCGGTAGTTGGAGAAACAAAATGTTATACAGAGCATGTACCGACGCGACAGCATTGCAGCTGGCATCGCCCGTGTCGGCGTTAGTTCCACGATGGAAACGCTTGGCGTTCGCGCTCCTTCTGAGCGGTCTATTTGTCTGCCTGCCCGCTCGCGGCCACGCAGCCGGCCTCGACTGCCCGGAAATCGGCGCGGGCGCTATTCCCAATCTTCTCACCGACTTGCAGGTCAAATTGGTGACGTCCGGAAATAGTACCGATCTTGCCAACGAGATTAACGACGTCATCAACAAGCTGCAGATCGAGAAGCCCAACATTTCGTACGCTGAGCTAACCAATGTCATTATTGCGGCCTATTGTCCGGTTGTCGCGAACACAACTAGCTTATCGGCCTCCGAGAAATGGCAACGCATACGCCAGTTCGATAGTATCCTGCAGCAGCAGCTCGCCGCCAACACGCTGGCGCCAGGAACGCTCATTATCGCCAACGTTCCGCTTCCGCCTGCCGTGTATCGTGAGCTGCGAAGCCAGGCGGCAAAAGTGGATCAAAGTCCGGCGCAATTAATGGCGGCGATTCTCTCTCGCGCGGCTGGAAATTAGGGTCACGACGCGCAACTTGTATCAATAGTTCTCGGCGATGACGTGCAGTGGATAGCGCGTGCCGGTCATTTGAAGCATCGCCAGGCTGAAGCATCGATCGGGGCAAAGGGTGGAAGACGTTGGACAGTTGATCGCAGGCCTGGAACATTTTGTTCATGACTACGGCGTGTTCGCAGTGTTTTTGATTTTGACGTTTGAGGCGCTCGGCGCTCCGCTCCCTGGCGAAACACTGTTGATCTTCGCGTCGGTCCTCGCCGGCCGTGGTGAAATGTCCCTGTCGGCTCTTCTGATGTTTGCATGGATGGGTTCAGTGCTGGGCGACAATATCGGCTATGCAGTCGGAAGAACCGTCGGTCGAGCCGCGATTTCACGTTACGGGGCAAAGATCGGCCTCAACGACGCCCGCTTCAGTGCAGTTGAAAAAGTGTTCCTGCGATATGGTCCGATGACCGTGGTATTCGCCCGGTTTTTCAACATCCTGCGCCAGCTCAACGGCATCGTGGCGGGGGCAATGGGAATGGACTGGAGGCGATTCCTTCTGTGCAACGCGCTCGGAGGCGCACTTTGGGTGACGGTGTGGGTGTTTGCTGCCAGTTATTTCACTGAGCACATGTCTGTCCTCACTGGGCTCGCGCATCACACTAAGGTCGTCGTTGCCGTCTTTGTCGCGATCGCTCTGATCGTCGTGCTTACTCTTGTACTGCGGCGCGCACGTCGCACTGGTTAGACCTTGCGAAATACATGGCTTTTTTTGATCATCTTGATTCAGATTAAACACTGCATCGATTAGTGGTAGGCTCTTGCTGGTCCAATAATCGCGCGTCTGGAAAATACTGTTTGACACCAAGTACAGTATTTTCAAGTCGTCGAGGTCAAGAATGCGATGAAAGCGAGTTGGGGCGAGCTTATTTATTGGATGGCTACCATTGTCGCGGGCCTGATCGTGGTTTTTGTTGCATGGGGCTACGTGCAAAACACTGACGAAGGCTACCCGGTAATCCCGATTATCCCTTTGTTGTTTGCCGGAGTTATTTGGCTGGTGGGGCGAGCTTGCCGCCATGCGCTCACGGAACGCTGAAACTTATTCACTACAATCAGATTGTGGCGCTACCGAATAAAGTTCTGCCGCTACGCGCGCAATTCTTTCAACGCGAACAGAAATATTGGCAGAACGCCGCCGCACTAACTAATCGCAATGTCAGTTTTTTCTCAATAAATTGTCGGTTTGAGATTTGAGTTAGCTTTGCTGTCGCAAATGTTGTCGTTAGGGCGCCGCCATTTTGCAGGCCGGATTATACGCCCAGTTGCGATCGAGGCCAACTACACACCATTCTACACCCCACCTGGCGCCGATAAATCCGGTGTCTTCCCCGATCCAGTAATTGACCCTGTGGCGACTACCATCCGATACCCGTACGAACCCGGTACAATAACGTCGTGGGATCGTTTGCGGTGCCCACGGATCGAAGGCCGTCTCACGGATGTTTTCGAACCCAACGATGCGTAGGTCCGAATTCCAAAACCGACCCTCCTTCGTTGCAAAGCCGTACGCAATCTTGTCTAGGCCAACCTCGCAGGGCGGGACAACGTTGTCATAGCGTGGACCCGAGAGCCAAAAATTCTCTTCAAGCCAACTCGCTGCCTGGGCTGGCGCGCCAATGAACAATAATGCGATTGTCGCTAAAATGAAGCGTCTATTCATATTGCCCTCCCACAGTTGGCAACTGTACCTCACCCCGTTCGCGCGCGCAAAGACCCCACTTTACCCATAGTATCCGGGGTTCGCGTAGTCGTCGATCAGCCCGTGCTGGGTAGGTGCGCAGATACGCGCATTGTTCAGACCTGCTTATTTGATTTTCTACGCGCTTCCCAAAACTCGTAGAACGCCAATGCCACCACCAAGAGGCCAACAACGACAAAATTTGTCGTGGCGGCTGAAATACTGATACCCAGAATCCAAGGGCATATTATCAGCCACACTCCAAGCATGACGTTGATCCATTCCTCCCATGCGTAAAATATTGACAGCGTCACCACCTCGGCCAAAATAATCAAGAGTCCTGAAATTACTGTGGCTTGTGTCGCTGTTGGCTCCAGACTGAAATGCAGAGCCCAAGGCGAGATGCATAGCCAGATGCCCAGCAGCCAGCTGCACCAGTCTTCCCATTGTTTGGGGAATGAAAATTGCGCAGGAGCCATTTTCTGCCTCGAGTGAGAGGTATCGAGTAGGTCACGTTCCTCGAGTGACGCGAATCGTCCTAGGGTGAGGCCAGTCGCATATTTACCAATAGCAGCGTTTTGATTCTAGCGCCCCCAACGTGGCGCAGATCGTCAATCAGCGCACGAATTTGTGGTTCGGGTCCAGCCAACTCCTGCACAGAACGTTAACGCCGCCGCCAGGAAACCCTATTCCCGCTCAAGGGTATTAATGTCATCAGAACGCCCCAGCTTGCGCGTTTCACCGGCGGTTACCATCTTTGCGACGATCTGATGCTGGCTTTGGCGCTATAATTACCTCAATTGGATTTGCTAATCCGACCCTGCGAAAAGAAGGGCTGCCCTGCGGCGGTCCTCCCAATATCCGCTTAGCCTTGTACGCCTGACACTCGGTGCGCGTGTGAGCTGATTACGCGCTGCGACAAACAGCTCTTCGTTAATTTGCGTCAAGGCCCGGCTGGGACCAGCGGGAACCAGGGACAGGCCTCCCGCCTCCTGCCCCTGGTGTCGTTCCTCTGGTTTGTGCGCACGATACCGAAGGAACGCCCTAGCCCCGGTCAGGCTTGGGCGATCGGGATCGCGACGAACTTCATCGCGTTATCCGACTTCAATCGCATCAGCACAGCGCGCTTGCCATTTTTTTTGGCGTCACTGATGGCATTACG
This sequence comes from Pseudolabrys sp., assembly GCA_049802775.1. Classification (GTDB taxonomy): domain Bacteria; phylum Pseudomonadota; class Alphaproteobacteria; order Rhizobiales; family Xanthobacteraceae; genus Pseudolabrys. The sequence continues at coordinate 5,940 of JBARNC010000383.1, forward strand.
CACGTCGACCGGGGT
>JBARNC010000384.1:0-17273 GCA_049802775.1 Pseudolabrys sp.
AAGATCGGCCTGTTCGGCGGCGCCGGCGTCGGCAAGACAGTGCTGATCATGGAACTGATTAATAACGTTGCCAAGGCGCACGGCGGTTATTCGGTATTCGCCGGCGTCGGCGAGCGCACGCGCGAGGGCAACGACCTTTACCACGAGATGATCGAGTCTGGCGTCAACAAGGACCCCAAGAAGGGGTCGGTTGAGGGCTCAAAATGCGCGCTGGTCTATGGACAGATGAACGAGCCGCCTGGGGCGCGCGCCCGCGTCGGTCTGTCCGGCCTGACGGTCGCCGAATATTTCCGGGACCAGGGTCAGGACGTGCTGTTTTTCGTGGACAATATTTTCCGCTTTACGCAGGCCGGCTCTGAAGTGTCGGCGTTGCTCGGCCGCATCCCCTCGGCGGTGGGCTATCAGCCGACGCTCGCAACCGACATGGGCGCACTGCAGGAGCGCATCACCACCACGACCAAGGGCTCAATCACCTCGGTGCAGGCGATTTACGTCCCGGCCGACGACCTCACCGATCCGGCCCCCGCAACGTCATTCGCGCACCTCGATGCAACCACTGTGCTATCGCGCGATATTGCTGCCAAGGGCATTTACCCGGCGGTGGATCCGCTCGACTCCACCTCGCGCATGCTGTCACCGCTGGTTGTGGGAGAAGAGCACTACGCGGTGGCGCGGCAGGTGCAACAGACCCTCCAGCGCTATAAGTCGCTGCAAGATATCATCGCAATTCTTGGCATGGATGAGCTTTCGGAAGACGACAAGACAACCGTCGCGCGCGCGCGCAAGATCGAGCGGTTCCTGTCGCAGCCGTTCCACGTGGCCGAGGTGTTCACCGGCTCGCCCGGCAAACTTGTTGATCTTGCTGACACCATCAAGGGCTTCAAAGGCCTGTGCGAGGGCAAGTATGACCATCTGCCGGAGGCCGCCTTTTACATGGTCGGTACCATTGAAGAGGCGCTCGAGAAGGGCAAAAACCTCGCGGCAGAAGCGGCCTAAAGGCGATGCCGGGACGGTCTAACCTTATCGCGTTTTTGTTGATTGGGTTGGCGATCGGCGCTCTGGCCGGCTACATGACGCGCCCGGAAGAAACGGCTGAGATCAAGCTGGGGCCGCTGAACATCGAGGTGCGCACCAACGAAAGCGCGCGCGGCGGCGGGCCATTGACCAGCAGCCAGGTGCAACATATTGCAGTCTTGACTGCGATTGGCGGCGCCATCGGCCTGGGCGTGGGATTCGCTCTCGGCAAGCGCAGGGGTTGAACGAGCAATGGCTAGTTTTCATTTCGAATTGGTTTCGCCCGAAAAGTTGTTGTTCTCGGGTGAGGTGGAGCAGGTCGATGTGCCTGGTGCGGAAGGGGACTTCGGGGTGCTCGCCGAGCATGCGCCGATGGTCACGACGCTTCGTCCTGGCATCCTGACGGTGCACGGCGCCGGCGGCGAGCAGAAAATCGTTGTGCTCGGCGGCTTTGCGGAAGTTGCCGCGGGTGGTCTTACAGTACTCGCCGAAGTCGCTGCAGCAGCTGAAGAGATCGATCGCGGCATGATCGCAGGTCGCATTGGCGAACTTGAAAGCCGCATTGCCAAAATGGAGTCCGGCTCTGAGCTAGACAGGCTGATTAGGCAACTCGATCATTACAAGGAAGTCGATCGCCACCTCACCGGGACAGCGGCGCACTAGGCCGAGGCGTACTAGCGCGCGAACTTTTTGAATTCCTTCACGACACGTTCGTAAGTGTGGCGTTTGAACGGAACCACCAGGTCCGGCAGCTCGTGCATTGCAACCCAGCGCCACTCGACGAATTCAGGTTTGTGTCTGCCGCCCGGATGAGCAACATCGATTTCGCTGTCATTTCCCGTAAATCGCAGCGCATACCATTTCTGCTTCTGCCCGCGATATCTGCCGCGCCACGCCTGTTTCGCGACCGCGCTCGGAAGATCGTAGGTCAGCCATTCGTCGATCTCGCCGAGTTTTTTCACAGAGCGGATACTGGTTTCCTCGTGCAGCTCACGCAGTGCCGCTTTATAGGGATCTTCATCTTCGTCGATACCGCCCTGCGGCATCTGCCACACATGAGTAGCATCGACATGTTCGGGCCCGTCTGTTCGCCGTCCGATGAAAACGAGTCCGGCGCGGTTGAGCACCGTCATGCCGGCGCAAGGGCGATAGGGCAACGATTTAAAGGCGGGCATTCACGCACCGTTATTCAGTCGCAAGGAATTCGCCAGCGGAAATAACGTTACGACGACTTTGCCTTGATCGCCACCATTGTGATCGGCACCAGAAACAGGCCTCGGGCTTCCACTTTTTTGGCCCAGTCGGCAATTCGCGCAATTGCGGTCGGTGCGCGGTGGCAAATCCGACAGCGACACCGCTATCGCGCGCCTTCATCTCAGGCGCGCAAGCGCTCGGTCGATCACGGCAGACAATCGTCAGGGCAGACAAAACGATTGGGGCGGCCTTTCGGCCGCCCCGTAGCTTTGAAACCCTGCCTGCGCTCAGTTCGGTACAGCTGTCTTTGAATTCGGCGGGAATGCCGAGTTGGCCTGGGTCCCGCGCAGCAGATCGAGCGCCATGTTGAGCGCCTTGTCGTTCTTGGCGTCAGGCGGAATATACGACTGTGAGCCGGTTTGCTCTTTGCCTTCATCGCCCTTGAGATGGCCGCGCAACGAGGCCTCGCCTTTGGTATCGGTCTTGGCCTTCAGTTCATCCGGCACATCTTGCAGAACTTCAATATCAGGCGAAATGCCCTTTGCCTGGATTGAACGACCGGACGGCGTGTAGTAGCGGGCCGTCGTCAGCCGCAGCGCACCATTGCCTGAACCAAGCGGAATGATGGTCTGGACCGAGCCCTTGCCGAAGGAACGAGTACCGATGACTGCTGCACGCTTGTGATCCTGCAAGGCGCCGGCGACAATTTCAGACGCAGAGGCCGAGCCACCGTTGATCAGAACGATCAGCGGTTTGTTCTTTGTGAGATCGCCTGGGCGCGCGTTGAAGCGCTGAGTTTCTTCGGCGTTGCGGCCTCGGGTGGATACAATCTCGCCCTTTTGCAGGAATGCGTCCGACACCGAAATTGCCTGATCGAGCAGACCGCCAGGATTATTGCGCAGGTCGAGAACGTAACCCTTGAGCTTGTCATCAGAGATCTTTGCGCTGATGTCGGTGATCGCTTTCTTCAGCCCTTCGGTGGTCTGCTCATTGAACTGCGTCAGTCGGATATAGCCGATGTCATCGCCTTCAGTCTGCGAGCGCACCGAGCGCACCCGGATGATGTCGCGCGTGATCGATACTTCGACCGGCTTGTCCTGACCTTTGCGCATGATAGTGAGTTTGATCTTGGTGTTCACTGGACCGCGCATTTTCTCGACCGCTTGGTTCAGGGTAAGTCCCTGCACCTGCTCATCGTCGAGCTTGGTGATAATGTCATTGGCCATGACGCCGGCCTTGGCTGCAGGCGTGTCATCGATCGGCGCGACGACTTTGATCAGGCCATCTTCCATGGTGACTTCGATGCCAAGCCCGCCAAATTCACCACGGGTCTGCACCTGCATATCGCGAAAGCTCTTGGCATCCATGTAGCTCGAGTGCGGATCGAGGCCGGCCAGCATGCCGTTGATCGCAGTTTCGATCAGTTTGCTGTCGTCCGGTTTTTCGACATAGTCAGCGCGCACGCGCTCGAACACGTCGCCGAACAGGTTCAGCTGCCGGTATGTATCCGCCGCAGCTGCCTTGGCCGTTGCGCCCACGAGGATAATGCGGGGCTGAATGGCAAGCAGCGTCATTGCCGCTCCCGCTGCCGCGCCGAGAAGAATGAGTGAGGTCTTGCGCATCATCCGCGAACCTTTTCGCCTTCGCCAGCTGCCCACCATGGGCCTGGATCGACGGGAACCCCGTCTTTTCGAAACTCAACGTATAGCACCGGTTGGCTGGAACCTGTCGCGAGGATAGCGGCGATATGGGAGCCGTTCCCCATCACTGCAACGGGTTCCCCGGTCAGTACGAACTGCCCGAGATCAACTGATATCCGTTCCATCCCAGCGAGCAAGACATGATACCCGCCACCGACATTGAGGATCAAGAGTTGGCCATAAGAGCGGAACGGACCCGCATATACCACCCAACCGTCCGCCGGTGCAGTGACCTGGGCACCTGCGCGGGTTGCGATAGAAAGCCCCTTTTCCGCCCCACCACTGCCATCGGGGGCGCCAAACTCCTTCAGTTTCACGCCGTTAACCGGAATCGGAACTTGTCCGTGCAATGAAGTAAAAGCAACTGCTGGCGCTAGTCGCCCGGGATCGCGGAATGCGGACAGCGCCGGGCGGCTATCCGAACGGGCTGCCTCGCGCGCCCCGCGCGTGGCAGGGTCGAGGCCCTGTTCGAGCTTGGCAATCAAATCTTTGAGATTGTCCACGTCGCGCGCAAGATTGCCGGCGCGCGCCCGTTCCGCATCGAGCGCCTTCTCACGTTCAGCCAACTGCTTCTGACGTTCTTCCACCAGCGCTGTCACGCGGGCGCGCTCGCTATCAAGCGAGGCAACCTCAGCTTTCAGCTGGTCTCGCTCCGCGTCAATTTTCTTGCGCACAGCGAGCAATTCAGAAAGGTCGTTGGCGAGCGCTTCGACCTCGTGTCGCATCTCGGGCAATACGGCGCCAAGCACCATGGCAGTGCGCACCGATTGTAACGCATCCTCCGGACTCGTGATCAGCGCCGGGGGCGGCCGGCGGCCGATACGTTGTAACGCTGCCAGAACTTCGCCGATCACTGCCCGGCGGCCATCGAGCGATTTGCGAAGGCTACGCTCATTGTCGTCTAGCGGTTTGAGTCGCTCTTGCGTCGCTGCGATTTTGGATTCAACGCCACGCAAACGGCCGGCCGAATCGATCAGGTCCTGATTGAGCTTGCGTCGGTCAACGCCGATCTGTTCGATCTCACGCTTAAGCGCTACTTCGGTCTCGGCCGACTTGCGCTGCTGATCGCGGGCCCATTTAAGCTCCTCGTCACGCTGCTTGAGCGCGTCGAGCTTTTCTGCCTTGTCGTTCTGCGCTGGGTGCTCTTGCGCTGTCACTGCTGTGGGGAGCGTGATCGGCAATACGAATCCAAGCCCCGCGATGAGCGCGGCACGAGGATCGAGATAACCGAATCCCCCCAAGCAAATCATCGAATCACGTTACGCCCACAGGTTGGAACGGCAAGCCCATTGTCGGAGCGAACGTATTGACGCGGATTGCGACCAAATCTGGGTGCAATGCGGGCGGCGGATAGATTTCAGGCCCGATGATAAGGATGACCGGCAAGAATTGTCATCGAGCGATAGAGTTGCTCGAGCAGCATCACCCTCACCAATTGGTGCGGCCAGGTAGCGGCGCCGAATGACAACCGCAATTCCGCTTTTTCGCGTAAGCTCGCCGCGAGCCCGTCGGCACCGCCGATCAAAAAAACGATTACGGGTCGGCCATTGGCCCGCCATTTGGCAAGCTGTGTCGCAAAACCAATGCTGTCGAGGTTTTCTCCAAGGGAATCAAGCAGCACGACTGCCGCGTCTTGCGGAATGACATTGGCGAGTGCGATCGATTCCTCAAGCATGCGCTTGCCGGCGTCGGTGGCACGGCTCTCCCTGATTTCAATGATTTCGATATCACGCAGCCCGAGCTGACGGCCGGTTTGCGCCACTCGCTTGCGGTAGCGCTCACTCAGCTCGGTCTCCGAGTCCTGTTTCAGGCGTCCGACGGCGGCAACAACGATACGCATCGCGCCGCCAAGACTATCAGCTTGGCCGCCGCACGTCCTTGCTTGTCGCCGACCACATTTTCTCCAGATTGTAGAAGTCGCGCACTTCCGGCCGGAAGATGTGGACAATGACATCGCCAGCGTCGATCAGCACCCAGTCTCCTTGGCGCATGCCCTCGACGCGAACGCGGGCGACACCTGCCTTTTCGATGTCCTTGACGAGGTGGTCGGCGACGGCGGCGACATGGCGCTGCGAACGGCCATTGGTCACGACCATATAATCGCCTATCGAGGATTTACCGCTGAGATCGATGACGACGCTGTCCTCGGCTTTCATGTCTTCAAGACGCGCAAGGACAGTGCTGAGCGTCTCCTTGGCAGTTGGGTGCCGGGAGACGGATTCGGGCGTATGACGCGGCGCCCGAGAGAGTGCAGGTTTATTCAGGGGTCCTGATCCTTTCGATGCGTTGCACTCAGCTAACGTAACTATCTTGTCCGCTTCTTTCTACCCCCGGCGCCTACGAGTCTTGGCCGCAAATTTTCGCTTCGGGGCCTTGGCTCCACCTTTCTTACCGCTCGTTTTCGCGCTTTTGGATTTGCTTGTACTTTTGGCTTTGCGGTGGGTGCGGCCGGAGGTTTCCCGCCGGGTGCGTAAGGCGCGCAGAGCGGTTGAGGACAATGGCGATTTGAGACCGTGCAGAAAGGCCCATGCCGGTGCCTTTCGGTCCGGCAGGGAGGCGGCGGCGTATTCCGGAATACGGACGCGGGCAAGTACATTGCCCGCGGGACTGGCGGCAGCGTAAAGACTTGGGCCCAGGCGGTCGATTACGACGATAGGCACCAGCTCTAGTATTTTGCGCCATTTCTGCCAGCGATGGAAACTCCGCAAATTATCCGCGCCCATGATCCAGACGAATCGGACTCCCGGGCAGCGGGTCAGTAACCAAGATATCGTATCGTAAGTGTATCTCGTCTTAATGACAGCTTCGAGACCCGTAACGTCGATGCGCGGATGATGCCTGAGCGCACGCGCGGCAGCGATTCGCTTGGGCAATGGTGCAAGGTCGCTGGTGTTTTTCAGCGGATTGCCGGGGGTCACCAACCACCAGACGCGATCGAGCCTGAGTCGCTTGAGCGCGAGCAGAGATGCTCCGAGATGCGCCTGGTGAGGCGGGTCGAAGGTTCCGCCAAACAGGCCGATCCTCATGCCGGGCGCGTGCGGAGGCAGGAGGCGCTCGGAAATGGCGGGTTTCTTCGAATTCACGGCCGGGTCTGACCGCTCCCGTGGATGCGATATTTGAAGGTGGTGAGCTGGTCGACCCCTACAGGCCCGCGAGCGTGCAGGCGTCCGGTGGCGATGCCGATCTCTGCGCCGAAACCGAATTCGCCCCCGTCGGCAAATTGGGTTGACGCATTGTGCAATACGATTGCGGAATCCACTTCACGCAGGAACTCTTCGGCGGCCGTCTGGTCGTCCGTGATGATTGCGTCGGTGTGATGCGACCCGTAGCGCTCGATATGCTCGATGGCAGCGGAGATGTCATCCACGACTTTGACGGCAATGATCGCATCGAGATATTCAGTCCCCCAGTCCTCTTCGGTGGCCGGCTTAACACACTTATCTACGCCTAGAGTTGACTGATCACCGCGGATTTCGCAGCCGGCCGTTATCAGCATCTCGACCAGAGGCTTGAGATGCGTCCCCGCACAGCCGCGATCGATTAGCAGGGTTTCGGCCGCGCCGCAGACGCCGGTGCGCCGCATTTTGGCGTTTAGAACAATTTTTTTGGCCATTTCGAGTAACGCCGCCCGGTGGACGAAGACGTGACAGACGCCCTCGAGGTGCGCGAATACCGGCACGCGAGCCTCCGCCTGAACCCGCGCCACCAGACTTTTGCCGCCTCGCGGCACGATGACGTCGATATTGCCGTCAAGCCCCGCCAGCATCTGGCCGACGGCGGCGCGATCACGGGTTGGCACGAGCTGGATGGAGGCCTCCGGCAAGCCGGCGGCGCGCAAGCCTTCGGTCATCGCCGCAAGAACAGCGTGGCTGGAGCGCAGACTATCCGAGCCGCCACGCAGGATCGCCGCGTTCCCGGCTTTCAGGCAAAGCACGCCTGCATCGGCGGTAACGTTCGGCCTGCTTTCATAGACGATGCCAATGACGCCGAGTGGGACCCGGACGCGCTCGATCCGCATCCCGTTGGGGCGGGTCCAGGATTCTGTAACGGTCCCAACAGGATCCTTGAGCGCCCGGACCACATCGATGCCTCCTGCAACGGCTTCCACCCGCGTTGGATCAAGCGCGAGCCGGTCGAGAAATGCTCCCGTGATCCCGGCGGTGCGCGCATCGGCGACGTCCTCAGCGTTAGCGGCCAGAATCGGGGAAACCTGCGCTCGGATCGCGGCGGCCATGAGTTGAAGGGCGCGATTCTTTTGCTCAGCAGAAGCCAGCGCCAGCACCCGAGCGGCCGCGCGGGCACGGCGACCAATCTCGCCCATGGTGGCGGCAATGTCGCTGGATCCCTCGATGCTCTTGAGCGGCGCGGTCATATTTTCCCGGAAAGCTCGTAAAAACCCTTATCCTGGGGCGCTTTCCTATCACGTCGGGGATCCGGCGGCGAGGTCGGCTCGGTCCGCGCATGGCAGGGTTCGGCGCTGAGAATAACGGGGATAACGGAGCGGGGCATGCAACAGATTAATTGACCTACACATTGCAATGGCAGGGTGGCGGCATTGCAGGAGGTAGTCATGGCGTACAGTCGAGGCCGTCTTCCCAATCGGTTTCCTGTTGGAACCAAATTTGTGATCGAAGGCAAACGGGGCGGGGAAGGTCAGATACAAGTGTTCAGTCGGTATCTTGAGTTTCCCGACGGCACGTTCTTTCCGCTGCCGGTGTCGCCCGCCAAGCGCTTGTCGCCGCCGGCCAGTCGGCGCGCCAGACGTTCACGGTTACGTGGCCACTGAACCTGCCCTCGGCCAATGACCGAGTGGGGGGTCCAGGGTTCATTGGCGGATTATAAGCTTGGGAATTAGTGCAGGCGTGCTGACTAGGCCAATGGCCTAGTGGGTCGCGAGATCGGGGTCTGGTCCTATTCGCCGCCTAAAACGAGGTCGTCCCGGTGGATCATCTCGGTGCGTCCTGTGTAGCCCAGGATGAGGAGGACATCGGCTGACGAGCGGCCTTTGATCTTTTCGGCATCTTCAGCGTCATAAGCGACTAGCCCGCGCCCGACCTCGTGCCCGTCCGGTCCTCGCACGACAATGGCGTCGCCGCGCCCGAACCCGCCCTCGATCTTGATCACGCCCGCCGGCAGCAAGCTCTTTCCGCTGCGCAACGCCTTCACCGCGCCTGCGTCTATTATTAAGGCGCCGCGCGGTTCGAGCGAGCCTGCGATCCACTTCTTTCGCGCGGTTACGGGATTGGCGGGTGTCAGGAACCAGGTGCAGGGTGCGCCCGCACCGATCCTTTGTAGCGGATGCCGCACCCGGCCGGAGGCTATCACCATATGTGTGCCGGCCGTAGTGGCTATCTTTCCAGCCTCGATCTTGGTGAGCATGCCGCCGCGCGAAAGCTCGGAGCCGGAGACGCCGGCCATTGCCTCGATCTCGGGTGTGATGCGCACGACCAAAGGCACCAGCTTGGCGACGCTTTCTCCGCCGGGCGGCTTGTCGTACAGCCCATCGACGTCGGAGAGCAGCACCAACAGGTCGGCACTCATCATCGTGGCGACGCGGGCAGCGAGACGGTCGTTGTCACCGTAACGAATTTCGGTGGTTGCGACAGTATCGTTCTCGTTAATCACCGGCACGCTGCGCCACTCCAGGAGCTTGGCAATGGTGGAACGGGCATTGAGGTAACGGCGACGCTCTTCGGTGTCGCCCAACGTGACCAGCACCTGCCCCGCGGTGAGGCCGTGGCCGCCGAGGGCCTCCGACCACGCGCGCGCAAGTGCAATTTGCCCGACCGCAGCGGCGGCCTGGCTGTCTTCGAGCTTGAGTACGCCAGTCGGCAGCTTGAGCACTGCGCGGCCGAGCGCAATTGCGCCCGACGAGACCACCAGCACGTCGCATTTATCCTTGTGCAAACCTGCAATGTCGGTCGCAAGCGAGGCGAGCCAATCACGTTTGAGGCCGCCGGCGGAGGAGTCCACCAGCAACGACGAGCCGACCTTCACGACAATGCGGCGGAAGTCCTTGAGTGACGGCGTTTTCGACATGATCCCGGATCGATGACTGCGTTACCGCGGGCTGTCTAGCATGCCGTTCTTGGCTTCGTCATCGCCGCTACGTGCTTTGGCGCGTATCGATATTTGCCAGCTGCCGCTCTAATATCGGCGCGTTAGCAATTTGGTGTGGATCGTCACAAGCCGGGCGAAGCGATGCGGATTGTGGTCTATGGTGCCGTACTGGTGATTACCCTTGGCAGCGTACTGTTGGGGCTCGACTGGTTGTCAGCGCCGATGTCGCCGATGGTCAACACCGAAGTGGGACTGCGTGCGGCCGCGCCGCCGCAAGTGTCAGCGCCGCCAGCACCAAAAGTGGCACCAGCGCCACCACAGCCATCAGCAACACCGAGCGCGAACATCGGCGTCCCGATCGTCCCGCCGAGCCTTGTCGCGCCTCCGAGTCCTAACATGCCGGCCGCGGCCAGCGGCGATAGCGTGCCAGCCGCGCCTCCAGCAACGACTACGGCGCGGGAGCCGGAGGTGAAGTGCAATGTCGACGCGTGCACCGCGGCCTACCGCACGTTTACCGCCTCTGATTGTACGTATCAGCCGGTCGGCGGGCCGCGGAAACTCTGCACCAAATGAAGCTCTGGTTTTTCGTCCGGCAGAGAGACGAACCCGGGCGCCACAAATGGAGCAGGGATGTCGAGCCGTGCGATGCCGGTCGCTCGGCAAGGTGCCTGACCGATGACGATTCCGATGAAAGCGAGCCGGCCTTTGCCGGCGATCCAGACCGGATCGTGGTCCGCAGGTTAGGCCCGCGCTGATAGCCGTCCGATTTCCTTGAACCGCTAGTAAACCACGACCGATCGAATCGACTTGCCTTCATGCATCAGGTCGAAGGCCTCGTTGATCTTATCGAGCGGCATCGTGTGTGTGATCAGGTCGTCAATATTGATCTTGCCGTCCATGTACCAGTCGACGATCTTGGGTACGTCCGTGCGGCCGCGCGCGCCGCCGAAGGCAGTGCCACGCCACACGCGGCCCGTAACAAGCTGAAACGGGCGAGTTGCGATCTCCTGGCCCGCGCCGGCAACGCCGATAATGACGCTCTCGCCCCAGCCGCGGTGGCAGCATTCCAACGCCTGCCGCATGGTGTGCACGTTGCCGATACATTCGAACGAAAAGTCGGCGCCGCCGCCCGTCAGATCGATAATAGCCTGCACCACTTTGTCGCGGCCGACCACATCCGGATTGACGAAATGCGTCATGCCAAATTTCTCGGCCATCGCCCGCTTGGCGGGATTCGTATCGATGCCGATGATCTTGTCGGCGCCGACCATACGCGCGCCCTGGATCGCGTTAAGGCCAATACCACCGAGACCGAACACAGCGACGTTCGCGCCCGGCCAGACTTTGGCGGTGTTGATGACCGCGCCAATACCTGTGGTGACGCCGCAGCCGATGTAGCAGATCTTGTCGAATGGTGCGTCCTCGCGAACTTTTGCCAATGCGATTTCAGGCAGCACGGTAAAATTGGAAAACGTCGAGCAGCCCATGTAGTGGAACACCGGATCGCCATCGCAGCGAAAACGGCTGGTGCCATCCGGCATGACACCTTTGCCTTGCGTCGCGCGGATTGCGGTACATAAGTTCGAGCGCCGAGAGAGGCAGGTTTTGCATTGCCGGCATTCCGGCGTGTAGAGCGGGATGACATGGTCGCCCACTTTCAGTGACGTGACGCCGGCGCCAATCTCACGCACGACACCGGCGCCTTCATGGCCGAGAATCGTCGGGAACAGGCCTTCCGGATCGGCGCCGGAGAGCGTGTAGGCGTCAGTATGGCAGATGCCTGTGGCCTTGATTTCGACCAGTACTTCGCCGGCCTTCGGGCCTTCGATCTCGATGGTCTCGATCGTCAGTGGTTCACCAGCTTTCCAGGCGACTGCAGCATGCGTTTGCATAATGTCCTGCCGAATGATCAGTGAACTCGACTAGCCTTATTATGAGCAGCCGGGGCAAGATGAGCCATGGATTTCTCGTTCTCGGCCGAACAACAGGCAATTGGCGCGGCGATCGAGAAGATTTGCGCCCGCTTTCCCGACGACTATTGGCTCGCCAAGGATCAGGCGGGCGGCTTCCCACACGATTTCCATCGCGCCTTTGCTGAACAAGGCTGGCTCGGCATAGCCATCCCGGAGGCTTATGGCGGTTCCGGGCTGGGCGTGACTGAAGCTGCGGTGATGATGCAAACCGTCGCGGAATCCGGCGCTGGCCTCTCCGGCGCCTCGGCGCTGCATTTGAACATCTTCGGACTCAATCCAGTGGTGATGTTCGGCAACGACGAGCAGAAAAAGCGCCTGCTGCCGCCTTTGCTTGCTGGGGACGACAAGGCCTGTTTCGCTGTTACCGAGCCGGATGCCGGCCTCGACACGCTCAATCTAAAAACGAAAGCGGTGCGGCAGGGCGACCGCTATCTGCTCTCCGGCCAGAAGATCTGGATTTCAACTGCGCAAGTGGCGAGCAAAATGCTGATTCTGGCGCGCTCTACGCCGCTCGAAAACGTCAAGCGCAAAACGGAAGGCTTGAGCCTGTTTTACACCACGCTCGACCGCAACCATGTCGACGTGCGCGAAATTGCCAAGATGGGGCGGAGCGCGGTCGACTCCAACGAGCTGTTCATTGAGGCACTACCGGTGCCGGCAGCGGACCGCATCGGTGAGGAGGGCCGGGGCTTCGAATACATCCTGCACGGCATGAACGCCGAGCGCATTCTGATTGCGGCGGAGGCGGTTGGTCTCGGCCGCGCCGCGCTGCGCAAGGCTGCAGCTTACGCCGGGCAACGCATCGTATTTGGGCGCCCGATCGGCCAGAACCAGGCGATCCAGCACCCTCTGGCGAGGAGCTGGATGGAGCTCGAAGCCGCGAACTTGATGACTTTCAAGGCGGCCTCACTCTACGATCGTGGCGCGCCCTGTGCCGCTGAAGCAAATGCTGCGAAATATCTCGGCGCTGAGGCGGCCTTCTCGGCGTGCGAGACGGCGGTGATGACGCATGGCGGCATGGGCTATGCCAAGGAATTTCACGTCGAGCGTTATTTGCGCGAGATCATGATCGCCCGGCTCGCGCCGGTCAGTCCGCAGCTGATCCTCTGCTTCATTGCGGAAAAGGTGCTCGGCCTGCCGAAATCGTATTGAGCCGCGCTACTAGAGATAGTGCGGCGCTTCCTCCGGCTGCAGATTGTTCCGCGCCTTCTCAATGATAACTGCGAGCGCGCGCAACGCTTCCTGCACGCCTTGGCCCGACTGCGCTGAAAATACCAGCGGTGTTTTCTTGCAAGCTTTTTTCAATGTTGCGATTTGCGTCTTAATTGCTCCCGGCGTCATTGCATCAGATTTCGACAGTGCAACGATCTCCGGTTTCTCGGTTAGTCCTTGACCGTAGGCTTCCAGTTCGTCGCGCACGATCTTGTAGGCAGCGCCTGCGTCCTCCGCCGTGCCGTCGATGAGGTGCAACAGCACGCAGCAGCGCTCAGTATGACCGAGGAAGCGGTCGCCCAATCCTGTTCCCTCGTGCGCGCCTTCGATCAGCCCGGGCAGGTCAGCGAGCACGAATTCGCGTCCATCCACTTCGACTACGCCCAGCTGCGGATGCAGCGTGGTGAAGGGATAGTCGGCGATCCTCGGCTTTGCGGCGCTGACTGCGGCGAGGAAAGTGGATTTTCCGGCATTTGGGAGGCCGATGAGTCCGGCATCGGCAATCAGCTTCAAACGCAAGCGGATGGTGCGCTCCTCGCCCGGCTGACCGGGATTGGCGTGGCGCGGGGCACGATTGGTGGACGACTTGAAATGCGCGTTGCCAAAGCCGCCATTGCCGCCCTTGGAGATCGTCACGCGCTCGCCGATCTGCGTGAGATCCGCGATTAGCGTCGCGCCGTCTTCTTCATAAACTTGCGTGCCGACTGGCACTTTCAGCACCACATCCTTGCCATTGGCACCGGCGCGGTCCCTGCCCATGCCATTTCCACCGCGCTGTGCCTTGAAGTGCTGCTGATAACGGTAGTCGATCAGGGTGTTGAGGCCGGTGACCGCCTCCACTACGACGTTGCCGCCCTTGCCGCCATCGCCGCCGTTCGGGCCGCCGAACTCGATGAATTTTTCACGCCGGAACGACACACAGCCGTTCCCGCCCGCGCCGGACGCAATATAAACCTTGGCTTCATCGAGGAATTTCATGGCGTTAGGGTATATCGCATCGCGCGGTCATTCGCGAAAGACCGTCGGGAATAAATCTCAGCGAAGGCCGATCTAGTCCCCCGTGCAGCCAATTGCAGGGAGACCAGACATGACTACCCATGATCACAAAGAAGGCCCGAGCCGTCGCAAGGTGCTCGAATGCATGACCTGGGCGGGAACCGGCGTGTTGTGGACCGTCGCCGGCGGGGTGCCCACCTCGCTCGGCATCATCGACGAAGCACTGGCGCAGCAGAGCAAGGGTTTTACCTTCCTGCAAATCAGCGACAGCCACATGGGCTTCGACAAGCCTGCCAATCCCAACGCCAAGGGTACGCTGGAAGAGGCGATCGAACGCGTCAAGGCATTGCCAGCGAAACCGTCGTTCATGATCCACACCGGCGACATCACGCATTTGTCCAAGGTGTCGGAATTCGACGACGCCGATAAGATTATCTCGCAGGCGCAGCTCGATGTGCATTACGTGCCGGGCGAGCACGACATCATCGACCCGGAGATTAAGCTCTACAAGGAACGTTACGGCCGCGGCACCAAAGGCCCGGGCTATTACAGCTTTGACGCCAACGGCGTGCACTTCATGGGATTGGTGAATGTCGCTAATCTCAAGGGCGGCGGGATGGGCAGTCTCGGCGACGAGCAGCTTGAATGGATCGAGGACGATCTGAAAGGCCGTGCCGCGTCGACGCCGATCGTGGTGTTCGCGCACATCCCGTTGTGGACGGTCTACCCGGCCTGGGGCTGGGGCACCGAGGATAGCGCCCGCGCGCTCGGCTACATGAAGCGGTTCGGCTCAGTGACCGTGCTCAACGGCCACATTCATCAAGTGATGCAGAAGGTCGAAGGCAACGTGACCTTCCACACCGCGCGCTCGACCGCCTTCCCGCAGCCGGCGCCCGGCACAGCGCCGTCAGCCGGCCCAATGAAGGTGCCGGACGACAAGCTGCGCACTATGCTCGGCACCGCCAGCGTGACCTTCAAACAGGGCGAGCAGCGGCTCGCCATCATCGACACGCCGCTGCAGAGCTGAGGGTTACGTGAACTTTGCAAGAACGCTCGCGCTCGACGCGATGGTCCTCCTTGTCGCCATTGCGATCGCCGCGCCGGTCCGGGCGGACGAAACCCAGGTGAAGATCGACAACTTCACCTTCAATCCGCAGCAGATCACGGTGAAAGCCGGCACCACGGTGGTGTGGACCAATGGCGACGACATTCCACACACCGTGACGTCGAAAACCATGGCGTTTCGATCGCAAGCGCTCGACACCGACGACAAGTTCTCTTTCACATTCGCGACACCGGGCAAATACGATTATTTTTGCTCCTTGCATCCGCACATGACCGGCACGATTGTGGTCGAGCAAGTAACGGGAAGTAGCGTTCGGTGAGCGGCGTGGGACGATACGCGTTTCCCGCAAGCCAAGCCGGGAATCCAGTCATGGCGGGTTACGCTGCGTATGGGAGCGATGGCGGCAAGGCAGAGCGTTTCAAGACGCTTGCACTGCCGCATCTCGACGAGGTCTACACGCTTGCGCGCTATCTGTTGCGCAACGCCGCTGATGCCGAGGACGCGGCGCAAGAATGTTACCTGCGCGCGTTCCGGCATTTCGAGACGTTCCGCGGCGGGCCGATCAAGCCGTGGCTGCTCGCGATCCTGCGCAATGTCTGCCGCGCCGAATATGCCCGCCGTGGTGCTGTACTGGCGGAAAATCTTGACGAGGCGGAGCACGCCGCCGACGGGCTGCCGGTCGAAGCGCGGCAATCGCCGGAGACGGAAATCTTGCGCCGGCTCGACAGCGAAATTATGCAGCGGCTGATCACCCAATTGCCGGACGCGTTCCGTGAAGCAATCGTGCTGCGCGAGATAAACGATCTGAGCTATCGCGAAATCGCCGGTGTCACTGGTGTGCCGATCGGCACCGTTATGTCGCGTCTTGCGCGCGCACGCGCTTTGCTACGCACGGCCTGGCTGGCGGAGGAGAAGGGTTCATGACCTGCGACGAAGCCGAAGTCCTGTTGCATGCACTGATCGACGACGAGCTCGATGCCGGCCATGCGCGCGACGTCGAGGCGCACGCGGCGCAGTGTGCACGGTGCGCCGCGCAGCTTGCCGCCTATCGCGACCTGCGCCAAGCCCTGCAGGGCGGCAATTTGCGCCTTACGGCGCCCGCTTCGTTGCGACGAAACATCGACCGCACGGTGCCGTCACCTGCCGTCAGCAGCCGGCGCACGCTGCTTAAAGGTTTTGCGCTTGGCGGCCTCGTTTCAGCGGCTGCAGCGGCGAGCGTGATGTTGGTGATCGTGGGCGAAGACCGCGACAAGCGTATCCTCGGCGAAGCGATTTCGGCACATTTGCGCTCGTTGCAGGCCGAGCATTTGACTGACGTGTTGTCGACCGATCAGCACACTGTGAAACCATGGTTCAATGGCCGCATCGATCTGGCACCACCGGTAATCGACCTTACCGCAGGGGGCTTTACTCTGGTGGGCGGTCGGCTTGATTTTATCGACGGCAAGCCAGTGGCAGCGATCGTCTATCGCCGCCGCGTGCACGTGATCAATCTCTTTGTGGCGCAGGGCATGGTGCCTGCATTACCGGCGCCCAAGATTGAGACCGTACAAGGGTTCAACATACGGCGCTGGACCGACCAGGGTTTGACTTTGCTGGCGGTGAGTGACCTCAATCGCGATGAACTCGAGGAATTCGGTTCGAAATTCGAGGAAGCCTCGCACGCCGCGCACGGCTAACGGGCGTGCAAAAAGTGGGTGGTGCCGTCCTGCTTGATGCGCTCCAGCAGGTCCACTTCCCAGGAGAGATAAGCGTTCATTGCCGTTTCTGTATCGTTCGGCCGCTCATAAGGCTTGAGCCAGACGTCGACCGGCTCGTCGGCCATTCTGGGGCTGGTGGAAAGCGGGAATCCGGCAGCTGTCCAGGCGGCGTTGCCACCCTTAAGCCAATGGACCGGACGATTTGTTAAAGCCTGAGCGCCTGCGACTGCAAGGCTCGCCAGCGCGCCGTCCTCGCTGGTTAGGATCACGTCGCCTCTGGGTGCGATCTTTCGCATGACGCGCTCGAGCCGCGAGCGGATAGCGAACCAGGCGCCGGGAATATGACCGCGCCGGTATT
>JBARNC010000385.1:0-6951 GCA_049802775.1 Pseudolabrys sp.
GTCTGCGACGACTGCCACATTGAAGAAGTACTAAAAAATCAATTGATCGAGTAACGTGAGCGAGCCCAGATGAGCCGGATTGCATGCAATTGCGGCGCTGTCTACGAGACCGTTCCTGAGCGTCGCCTTCGTGACCCAAAACCCTTTAAAATGTCTTGAGTGCGCAAAAGAGAGCTTGGGAGATTATAGGGCTGGGGATGCGAAAATTGTTGTCGCGACCTGAGCCGGATTGAGAGTAATGCGAGCTGCTGCACCCAGCGCACGCGAATAGGAGATCGTGGTTTACAATGTCCGCATTGGCACAAACCGGAAATTCGATCCGCTTTCGGGGGTAAAGCGGATATGCCGCCGCGATTAATTGTAGGCACCGGAATGGAACTTTTTGCATCGATAGAACTTATCTTCTCATCTTTGTGGAGGACCACATCATGAAGAAGATTGCATTACTGACACTCGTCCTTCTTGCAATGCCCGTGGCGGCACATGCTCAGGGCATTGTTCGCGGCGCCCAAGAAGGAGTCGCGCAAGGCAATCATGTAGCAGGCCCGGTCGGAGGAGCCGTAGGCGGCGTAGTCGGCGGGGTTGTCGGCGGGGTTGCGGGTGGCGTTGAGGGTGTACTCGGAGTACCACAACGGACCAGCGTTCACCACTACCGATATCACCATAGAATCGTCCATCGGGCGAGCTAAATGCAAATAGTGAGATTTTGATGAGGCCGCCGCAGTTGGCGGCCTCTTTCGTTTTTCGGAATCAATCCCGGCCCCAAAAACAAGCGCCGCTTACCGCTTGTGCGGGAAAGATTCCTGCAACCTTACTGTGGGGTCTGGCAACTAAAAACTGTTCACGGCGACTCGGCCCGTAAAGGAACCACCGAGCTGCTACGGTGTTTTTATATCTCCGGGTCATGGTGGGTGGCGGAGATAATCGCCGTGGCGTGGAAAATATGGACGATGGCCTGTTTGGCACTAGTGTGCAATGGCAGGGTATTGGCGCAGGACGCTAAGACAATTTCCGGCATCGCCGCCTTCTACAGCACGGACTACAAGGGACCGACTGCATCCGGCGAGAGTTACGATCCAAGCAAATTCACCTGCGCCCACCGCACGCTGCCGTTCGGCACACGCTTGCGTGTCACCGACCCTAAATCCAGTCGCAGCGTGGTAGTCACTGTCAATGACCGTGGGCCATTTAACAAAGGCCGCTTGATCGATTTATCGCTTGCCGCCGCCAAAGCACTGCACATGACCGGCCGCGGCCTGATGAAAGTGACGGCAGCGGTGCAATAGCTCGGGCGGTCACCTTCTAGCGTCATGTAGATTCAACAGCGAAACGGCGGATGGGCTACTCACATCCGGGAAATGGGCATGGCATAGTCCCTCGCAGGAGGACCTCTTCAATGGACTTATCCAATCTAAAAACTTGGACTGATGGTTTGTGGGGCATCATCAGTGCTCCGCACGTCGTAGTTCCATTGTTGGTCGTTGTAGCCATTGCCGCTTGGTGGTTTCGAGGGACATTCGAAAGAACCCGACGAGATGGGCTCCAGTCGATTATTAACGGGCGGGAGACACAGATTGTCGGCCTAAATATGCAAATTGCGGTAGCGCAGGAACGTCTTCGGCTTGCCAACGATCTGCAAGAGTATGCCTCCACCAGATTTGCTGATGCTGAAAAGGAAACCGCGAAATTAAAGCAACAGATAGAAGAAAAGGCTTCACCGGAGGCTATTGCACTTACGGCAAATTACACTGCCGCACTGCTTAGCAGTGCTAATGTTGCTATACAAAGCGCTATGAAGGCTTACGAGAAGGGGGACGATGCAGCGAAGGATGGAAGCCGGCGCCCAGCCTGAAAACAATACGCGCTTTGTTGGCTGGGTTTTTGCAGGTGCGGGTCGTGAGGCACAGCAGGAGAACAATGCGCGGAAATTCGAGGCCGCAGGGTGAAATACCGTGACTTTGCGGGAAGCAAGCGGTGATCGTCCAGAAATGGCTTAGCCTGCGGCGCTTGCGGCGAGAGCAAGATGCGCTAAGTTTTTTTGAGGGTAGACGCGCTGCACAGCAGAGCCATATTAATTTCACAAAATTGTGGGACACAAAGCCCGCCACGGTAATCGCTTTCGCCAAAGCCAAAGCTGCCGTGCAGTTCCTGATCACATTAGTTCAAACGGGAGGGACACAATGCCCTCTGTCCACTGAACGGATCTACGGCCCTGACACCCTAAAGATCATTACGGCGGCATTTGATGATGCGCATAAATGCTTGCCGGCAAAACTCAGAGAAAATGACCGGGCGCGGCGCAAGCTAGCATTGCTCATCATTCGCCACCTCGAACGTGGAGAGCGTAATCCAGAATGTCTCGCTGATTCGGCAGTGCTCGATTTCTTGCACTCCACCATAGCGTTCCATTTTCAAAATCCCGTCCGTGGAATGCCCAGCAGACGGGGGCAAATGTGTGCGGAACCAACAATTCTCGAACACAAGTGCGAAGTTCCATCCGCCTGTAACGCCGATACCAAACGCAAGTTTCGAATGGGTTCGCGCTGACCGACTATTTTTTGTTCCACGAAGGCTCGTATAGCCAAATTCGAAGGCGTTCGACCGTGGATACTCTTGCAGGGTGCGCGGCATCAAGTGCCAAAACTTTGGCGGTTAATCACAAGACCAAGCCGGTCCAATAGTTTTAAAGCAGCCATCAAAACTTAAAGCTGAGCGCCGAATGGTTTGCCCTCGGGCTGGGGGCGACAGGCGTGACCATCTCGCGCTGCGCTCGCTAGTAATCATCAACTCCGCCGGTCACCCGGCGGTTTTTTTTCGAAAGCAAAATAATGGGAGCCGAGGAACACAACAGAGGGTCAAGCCGTCTGCGCTGGATGCGGCGACGAGTTGGTTTTGAGCGGAAGCGGGCACCATTTCTGCACAAACCCTCTGTGCAAAGACGGGTTCGATGTCAGGCCGGATCGGCCATTGATGCCGCTACCTAACGTTCTAAGGGAAGAGAAAAAGCAAAAAGCTACAATGAAAGAGCGTTCAGAAACCGCTCAATCAAAAAGCCCAACACACCTGCAATACGCATCCCAGGTCTGGGAGCGAATCTGGCGTACGTTGTGCGATCCTTACCGGCCTGAGCAGCACTATATGCGCGGCCCCGGCCCGAAAAATCGCGCCAAAGCATCGAACGCAAAAGCCAGATAGTTGATAAGGTCTGTCTTGAATGTCCACTTTTGGGGGGTAAAGCGGACATTACGCAGACATGCGGTTATGTCCGCTTCTGACCCAAAGCGGACATCGTGACCCGTCCATGGTGATTGGCCTTCATTAACATGGAACAAGCCGCTAGCCTCGCCACCATGCAAGAACCGGCACTAAGCTTCGAAGGCGTCACCCTCTCGCCGCAAAAGGAAACGGTTCGCATATTCTACAAGGACATGTGGGACCACGCCGACAAAAGCCTGATCCCGAAAATTTTTCACGAAGGATTTACCTTCCGCGGCTCGCTCGGGCCGACGCTCGTCGGCCACGATCAGTTCGCTGGCTATGTCGATTGGGTGACCGAGGCATTCGGGCAATACACCACGGACATTCTAGCGATGATCGAAGAGGGCAACCGTGTCAGTGGCAAGATGCGCTTCCATGGCTATCATCGACAGGAGTTGTTCGGTGTGGCCCCGAGTGGCCGCCACGTATGGTGGATCGGGATGCCGATTTTCACTTTCGAGGGTCAGAAGGTGCGTGACCTATACGTACTCGGTGACATTTACGGTCTGATCGCGCGGCTGAAGGGCTAGCCCTCCCGCCGTCGATAGGTTCGTGTGGTTCATTCATGGCGTAAAGCGGACTGCTGCTCGCGCCTGTGAATGTCAGATATTGGCACAAAGCGGACATGCGACGATGCGCCTGAAGTCTTGTCGCGCTGCGTCGTCGAAACACAAACATCCACATTCCTAGAGCGAGCCCAGTAGCCGATCCAGCGGCTAGAACGAAACCCTGCGCGGCGGCACTGCGACCAGCATGATCGACTTGGTGCACGTCTTCGTCTTGTTGCAAAGTTTCCGGTTGCAGTGAGGCCACACCAGGCCAGACACTATCCTCGGGAGGGGCACTCTTATTGAAATATGCGAACCAAGCATCTTCGAATAGCGCCAAGTCATTGAAGAGGGGGGACGTGTAAAGAACCGGCGTGCTGTCCACTTCCCAATTTATATCGACCTCTTGCTGTGCCATCACATTCTCGGCGCTGACTGATAACCTGCGTTGGATCATCCTACTGTGAACCAGGCGCGAATAATGAGAGTGACGGCGCCGCGGCGTGGCTGTAGCCGGTCGAGGTTCGCTATCTGAATTAACTTGCTGCTCAGTGACGGCGCTATTCCGCTTGAACGGCTCTGTCAATTTGTCTAGTAAGTTTGTTTGTGCGCGAGCGCTCGTTGCGATGAGGATGATTAGAAGCACTGGCATGCCCTTTAGCATGATGGCCTCCTTCGTTGACGGCAATCACCTCCAGCCCTTCTCCTTTCGCGGCTATCCCGTAGCGAAAATGCCCGTATAAAAGTGTGGCGCACCAGGGGCAATTAGTGGGCGCTTTCCGTTAGATTTGCGTGCAAGAACGTAAGATATTACCGTCGGCTGTCTGGTACCGGAGGCGTTGTGCGAGAAGTTATAATTTTTTCCTAATAGCTCTGCGCACGTTTGGAGACCCTGTTTCCGTGAACTGAGACCAACCTCTTGAGTTCATTCGCTGAGACTTTCAACTCCATGGCCCAGTAGCGCACTTCCCATTCTTCCCGAATATTGATTCGGTTTGGATCTTGCGGCTGTCGGTTCTTCAAGTCGCCCATACCCGCAAAACTCCTTTGCGACGCTTTCCGCGCGGAACTTATTGGGAAAGGGGCCGCGCTGGCGTCGCGGCCCCTTAATCGCACGACGATAAGAAACTGGAGGGAGCATCATCATGCGATCAGAGTCTTTAGGCGGGGTGGCTGGTTTCTTCGGTTACGAATTTTTCTGAGTTCGGGAAGCCGTTTGTTCCCCGAGCGCATCCAGTCGAGTACGAATAGACGGATCGCTGAAGACAGGTTGCTGCCCGGTTGGCGTGTCCTATCGATCTCTGTGACCATATCCGACAGTGTCTCATGGTGGGCATCCGCGATTTCTTTCAGGGTGCCCCAGAATGCATCTTCGAGGCTGACACTGGTAATGTGTCCATCAACGGCGACAGAGCGTTTGAGGATTAAGGATTTCACGAGCGTGTCTCCGATAGTTTTGGAGTTTTCGTAAAATATCATAGCGACAATTCGATATTTCAGGGGGGCAAGCAAGTACCGTGTCAAAAAAATAATGCGGAACTTTCGCTTCGACAGAAAGTATCTTGCCGCAACGGTATTGAGTTGCCCCTGTTTCTTACACTGTTGGGGATATTCTCATCTTGGCGGCTGGGGAAAGAGGCTGCCACTGCTGGCGGTCTCTGAGTACAGCACAGTGCCGGAACTTTTGACCAATCCGGCTCACTGGCATCTCCGCGCGCGAGAAGCGCGTCGACTGGCGCAGCAGCTTGATGACCCAGAAGCTAGAGCTGCTAAACTTGAGATGGCGGACAAATATGAGCGACTCGCCGCCCGTGCGACGGAGTGGATAAACAAGACCGAGGATATTCCGCAGTTTCTTAAGTCTGCGCCACCCACCGAGTTTTGAAATCTGCCATCGCTTGCTCGCGGCTCGCCGGGCCAAATGGACGACGGGTTAGCGGAAATTGCCGTCCTTGATATCCGAAACAATTGCAGCAAAGCTTAGGGCAACGGCGACCACGACAGTTACAGCAAATAACGTGAACCACATGGCATCGGCCCCTCGTTTGCGCGAGCGCGGGCGGGAAGTCTGGTGCAAGCATGTTTAGTTTGTAATTTTTTTTGGTTTTGCGGTGGTAAGATCGGAGCCGAGAAAAAAATTTCGCAACATCCACGATTTATGGTGCGGGGCTACCGGGTATGCACCGAACCCAATTGCCAAAAGGGTGGTCAAGCTGAGATCGCCGTTAGAATGCCCGGCCACACTCAATAGGGAGGCTCAGGATGAGTCAGTCGAATATTTCTTTTGGTGAAAGCCGAACTCTTGAATGGCCGCAATTGGCACAAAGCGGACATCCTGCCCGCAAATGTCCGCTTTCGGGGGTAAAGCGGACATGGCGCTCGCGGATCGAGACCCGACACGTTGGTTGCCCTGCGTTGACTCAGGAAACGTCGCTGGTGAGTCAGTGCGGCGCAGCCCCCCACCAGCGGCAGAACTTCAAAACGAACCTTTGAGTCTACCAAGGGCACCCGGAGACAGTGGTAATTTTGATTTAAAACTTGACCCATCTTTGAATCATTGTTGCGCTGATTGTGCTCAGTGACTGGTCGCTTTCTGTTCCATTATGCGATCAGTCTCATGGGTCACATCGGGAGAATTCTTAATGAATACGGCTCGTCTTAAGTTGGTCGAACGCTCTGTTATGCGACCAGTTGCATCGAAGGACGCAAAACAAACAAGGCCTACCGCACCCGCGAGCACCTCACCGAATCCGAGATGGGCAAGCTGCTGGCCGCTCTGGCAGCCAACCGGCATGGGCATCGCGATTGGCTGATTGGGTTGCTGATCTATCGCCATGGCCTTCGGGTGAGCGAGGCTTGTGACCTGCGCTGGGATGACCTCGATTTGCCCAAGCGCACCATCACCGTCCGCAGGCTCAAGGGCAGCACCGACAGCGTTCACTACCTTGAGCGTGACGAATTGACTGGCCTGAGGCGGTTACAGCGCGAGCAAGAGCCCAAGACGGCCTATGTGTTTGTGAATGAGCGCGGGCAACTGTTCGGTCGCATGGGCATCGGCAGAATGATCGAGAGGGCTAGCGAGACTGCCAAGCTGCCCTTCCCTGTTCACGCCCATATGCTTCGCCACAGCACCGGCTTCGCCCTG
>JBARNC010000386.1:0-6187 GCA_049802775.1 Pseudolabrys sp.
GTGCGGCGCACGGAAAGCAGCCGGGAAATGCTGGAGCACTGCACTCCTTGGCCCGAGGAATTTGCCTGTCGTTACCGACAGCAGGGATATTGGGCGAACAATACGCTACACGGCATGCTGGCAAGCTCGATCCGAGCGGTGCCGGGGCGGATCGCCTTGGTGCAAGGCGAACGGCGCTTAAGCTATGCGCAGCTAGGCCAAGCGATCGATCGATTGGCCGGACGACTGCTTGATCTCGGATTGCGGCCGCTCGATCGGGTGGTGTTCCAGCTGCCAAACTCGCTTGAGTTCGTGATCGCGTTCTTTGCGCTGTTGCGCATCGGCGTCATTCCGGTTCTGGCGCTGCCGGCGCACCGGCGTGGGGAGATTTCCCACTTTGTCGCTCATACCGAGGCCGTCGCCTATGTCGTGCCGGATATCTGGCGCGGCTTCGATTACCGATCGCTGGCTGCGGAAATTTCCGCCGGCGCATCGTCGCTGCGCCGCGTGCTGGTGCTCGGCGAGCCGGGCACTAACCAGATGTCGCTCACCGCTCTACTGGCGGGCAATGACGGCGATGGCAGCAATTACGTCGGCGACTTTGCTCCATCACCCGACGAGGTCGCCCTGATGCTGCTATCCGGCGGGACCACCGGCCTGCCCAAGATGATCCCGCGCACACACAATGACTACGTCTATAACTGCCGCCAAAGCGGCACGGTCGCCGGCTTCAACACCAACAAAGTATTTCTAGCGTTGCTGCCGATGGCGCACAACTACACGCTCGGCTGTCCCGGCGTGCTCGGTGCACTGGCGTGGGGCGGCACGACAGTAATTGCGCCGGATGCGACATTCGACACCGTGGCGCGATTGATTGAAGAAGAGCGCGTGTCGGTCATTTCCACCGCTGTGCCACTGATCGTCAACTGGCTAAACGCACGGTATCCGCAGTGTCACGACTTCTCCTCTTTGCGTGTGCTGATGAACGGCGGCGCCAAGCTTGCGCCGGAACTGCGCCGCCGCGTCGAATTGCGGTTCGGCTGCGTGTTCCAGGAGAGCTTTGGCACTGGGGAGGGTCTGTTGAACATGACACGTCTCGATGACCCGGCCGAGATTCGTTTTACCAGCTCCGGCCGGCCAATTTCCCCCGCGGACGAGATTCGTATCGTCGATGACAACGGCAACGACGTCCCTGATGGCGAGGCGGGAGAATTGATCTGCCGTGGTCCCTACACCATTCGTGGCTACTATAAAGCTCCGGAAAAAACCGAAGCAGCATTCACCCGTGACGGCTTCTATCGCATGGGCGACGTGGTGCGCCGGATTGACGGCAATCTCTACGTTGAGGGTCGGCTCAAGGACATCATCAATCGTGGAGGCGAAAAAATCAGTTGTGAGGAAGTTGAAAACCACATTTTGAGCCATCCGAAGGTGAAGAACGCCTGCGTGGTGGCGATGCCCGATCCCAAGTTCGGCGAAAAGGCTTGCGCGTTCATCATTCCAGTTGAAGACGCCACCCTCGATCTGGACGAGATAAACAGCTTTTTGCTTGGCCGGGAAATCGCGAAATTCAAGCTGCCCGAGTGCCTCAAGGTGGTGCGGGAGTTTCCTACCAGCCCGGCCGGCAAGGTCCTTCGCCGCGAACTGCGTCGAATCGTCAGCGATGGTTTTGCGCCTGTGCATTCCTGAGAACATGACCATGAAACTATTCGAACCATTAAATGTCGGCGGGTTTCGGATCGCAAACCGTGTGATGGTGCCGGCGATGGTGACGCGACTTTCCGGCGAAGACGGCTTGGTCAACCGGGACATCGTGGATCGCTACGTCCGTTACGCTCAGGGTGGTCCCGGCTTGATAGTGATCGAGGCCATGGCCGTTCACCATGCCAAGTCCGGGCCGCTGTTGCGAATCAGCGACGATCAGTTCGTGCCCGGATTGGCCGATCTTGCCCAGCGCATTCATGATACGTCGGACTCGAAAGTCGTTCCGCAGATCATTCATTTCATGAAGGTTGCGAAATCCGGGTGGCGGCAGACGGTCGATATGCTTTCGCTGGCCGACATCGACCGGATCGTTGAAGAATTTGGCGATGCAGTCGCGCGCGCCCGCGAGGCGCGGTTCGATGGGGCGGAACTGCATGCCGCCCACGCCTATACGCTGTCGTCGTTTCTATCGCGCGCCAATCCGCGTAAGGACGAGTACGGCGGTGATACGCTGGAAGGCCGTCTGCGCCTAATCGAGCAAATTTTCGATAATATTCGCCGCAAGGCTGGAGCGGATTTCCCGGTAGGCGTTCGCTTCTTGGCGGATGAGTTCATCAAGGACGGATGCACGGTTAGCGATGCCAGGCTCATTGGCTTGCGGCTGGCGCAGCTCGGCGCCGCCTATCTGTCGCTGTCGGTTGGCGGCAAATTCGAGGACGCCGTGCATCTGCCCGGCCAAGTGCCATACCCCTATACGGGTTATTCCGGGGACCGCTGCATGCCCGGAGATTGGTATCCGCCGATGCCGCATGTGCAATTTTCCGCCGAGGTCAAAGCCTTCATTAAGTCCTATGGTTATGACACGCCGGTGGCGACAGCCGGCAAGATCTCCAATCCTGACGATGCCGAGCGCCTGGTCGCTGGCGGCGCGGTCGATATCATTGGAATTGCGCGTGGGCTGCTGGCGGATCCCGATTGGCCGCGAAAGGTTCGCCAGGGCCAACGCGATCGCATCGTCAAATGCGACTATTGCAACGTATGCAAGCATCTCGACGGCACACATATGCGCGTCATCTGCGCATTGTGGCCGCAAGGCGCGCTGCAGGCGCCGCCGGATGACCACAGTGCCGCGGCGCCGAGCTGGGAGTCGAACGGTGCCAACCTTACCGTGGCCGTCGGTGATGGTAAGGCCACGCTGAAATGGAATAAGGCAGCGGGCGCCGCCCGCTATGATGTCTGCCGCACCGACCCACTAGGCAATGACCAGGTGATCGATGCGGTCAAGGTGACACGCTGGGAGGATCATAACTTGCTGGCGGGCATGTCGTACCGTTATCACGTACGCGTCTACGGTTCTGCCGGCCAGGGCGGCGCTAGCTCGAACACGGTCACGGTCATGCTGCCGCTGCCGGCATTTGCCGAGCGCATCCACTGGCCGCACGTAGATCGCACCAATTGATAGCGCGCGATATCGGACAAGGGCGTTCGACTGAATTGTAAAACCGGAAAATCGTAACGCGCGACGTTTGCATCATGTCTGCTTTACACCCGAATGCGGACATGTGCAGTACAACTCGGTATGTCCGCTTTGTGCCAATAGCGGACATCTGTTGTTCATCCGAGCCCTTAAACCACGCCCCCGCGTGCCAACACATCCACTTCGTCAATGGTGTAGCCGAGGAGCGTAGTAAGCACTTCGTGCGTGTGCTGTCCGAGCTTAGGAGGGGCGTCATAGGTATCGAGGGCTGTCTCGCTTAAGTGAATGGCACTTTTAATTCCCTTCACGGTGCCAGCACTAGCGTGCGACATCTCGGCAATCATGTCCCGGGCCCGCAGCACCTCGCTGTCGCAGACCTCGGCAACCGTTCGAATGGCCCCACAGGGTACGCCACCATCATCGAGCATTTTTAGCCATTCGTCGCGCGGGTGCTGCTTAAAAAGCTCCTTCATCATCGGAATCAAAGCGTCGCGGTTTCGAACTCGGTCGGGCGCAGTCGCAAATCGCCGGTCGTCTGTTAATTCTGCCATACCAGCCGTCTCACAAAAGCGGCGCCATATATCGTCATTTGCAACGCCCAGGTTGATCCAGCCATCGGACGCTTCGAAAGTCTCATATGGGACGATGGTGGCGTGCTCGTTGCCTCGCCGCCTTGGCGAATTTCCCGTTGCGAAATAAATGCTCGCGTTAAAGGTCAGAAGGGCAGCAACCGCCTCATACATAGAGACGTTCACCCGCTGCCCCTGTCCGCCGACCTTGGCCGCATAGAGCGCTGCGAGGATTCCCTGAGCCGCCGTGAGTCCGGACACCAGATCGGCGATGGAGGTGCCAACCTTGTGCGGTGGTCCATCGCGCGGTCCGGTCAAATCCATAATTCCAGCCTCGCCTTGGACGATTACATCGTAGCCGGCCCGATCTTTCTGTGGCCCGCTATCGCCAAAACCGGAGATGGAGCAATAGATCAACGCCGGCCATCGGGTCCTCACGGCATCGTAGCCGAAACCAAGCCGTTCCATCGCGCCCGGCCGAAAGTTCTCAACCAGCACGTCCGATAGTTCCACGAGTCGCCAGAAAATTTCTCTGCCACGCTCGCTCTTCATATCGAGCGTAATGCTCTTCTTATTGCGATTAATCGAGAGGAAATAAGCTGCTTGGTCGCCTTGAAACGGGGGCGCAAAGGCACGGGTATCGTCACCTTCGCCCGGCCGCTCAACCTTGATCACCTGTGCGCCAAGATCGCCGAGCAGCATAGTGCAATAGGGGCCCGAGAGCACTCTCGAGAGGTCAAGGACGCGAATGCCTTCGAGAGGTCGCATGATTACTCCTCACGTAAGCGCAGCAGCCAGCTCGGCGAAATTAGCCACTATGAGATCAGGCTGATGCGGTGTTTGGCCAAATGGCCGCTTGCGGCGGTCAATGAACGCGGTCCGCATGCCGTAGGATTTTGCGCCAATGCAATCGAAGGCATGATTGGCAACAAACAGGATGCTGGAGCGATCATGACCAATGATCTCCTCGGCTTTCGCGTAAGTCTTCCAGTGCGGTTTAAAATAGCCGGCTTCCTGCACCGAAATGACCTGATCAAACGGAAAACCAATGTGCGGCTCGGCGGCTTTAAGCATGTCGCGGTCGCCATTTGACAGAATTGTCAGCTTGTATCCCTTGGACCGAAGCTGCTCGAGAGCAGCGACAACATCGGGAAACGGCTTAAGTTTCTCGATTTCGCTCACGAGCCAGCTCACCTCCTCTTGGGTGTAAGCAACGCCACAGCGATCCATGACGTATGAGACCGCGCGATGTCCGATCTGTCGGTAAGGCGTATGCCCACGATCGCATAGCGCATCGATCATCGAGTTCTCAAAGTGCGTGCGGCGCCACCAGGTGACGAAGTTGCTCGGGTTTCCATCCCAGCCCTTCCGTTTAAGGAAGGGTGTGACCGCCTCAGTAAGCCCCTTCTGCATATCGACGATGGTGCCGTATTGGTCGAACGCCAGGACCTTGACTTCGCGGCGCAGGACGTCAGGCGTTTCCGTCATGTTTCGCTCCGCTCGCCTAAGACCCCCCAACGCACAGGATTTATGCAGCATAATATTCCTATTTTGGACAACGATCACGTTCCGACGCGATGATCGTCGTTATTGGAGAATGTCCGCTTTGGGTTGCCAGTTCAACCGGTCGACGCAACACTCGCGTTAAATCTCCCCCATGCGGGGCTACTTGGCAATTGATCGTTTCTCCCACAGTTGCCTCCACTTTTTTAGAAAAGGCGAACTGGCATTCGCTAATTCGTCGATGAGAACGATCTTATCTCTTAAACCTGTACCGAATATCCGCCGTCAACGGGGATTGCCGCGCCGGTGATGAAATTCGAGGCAGGCGCCGCTAGAAAGACTGCGACACCTGCGAAATCGTCCGGGGCGCCCCAACGCTGGGCCGGCGTGCGCGCCAGCACCTTTTCATGAAGGCCTTGGACTTGCTCCCGCGCCTTTCGGGTGAGTTCTGTATCGACCCACCCGGGCAATATCGTATTGACCTGGATATTGTCCTTCGCCCATGCGACCGCCATCGATCTCGCCAACTGCACGATGCCGCCCTTACTCGCTGCGTAGGGTGTGGCATAGGACGATGCGAACACGGACATCATCGATCCAATATTGATGATTTTGCCGCCGCCGACACGCACCATGTGGGGATAAGCCGCCTGCGAACAAAGAAATGCGCTGGTGAGATTGGTATCCAACACCAGATGCCAGTCCTGCGCTGTCAGGTCTTCAGGTTGCTTGCGAACGATTGTCCCTGCATTATTGATAAGGATATCGAGACGTCCAAATCGCTCGACGGCATGCTGGACTGCCTGATGACACGATGCCTCCTTCAGAACATCCAGATCCACAAACTCGGCCTGGGCGCCGAGCGAACGCAACTCTGATAAAGCCGATTGAGCCTTTGTCTTGTTTCGTCCCGGAATGACCACCGAAGCGCCGGCCGCGGCCAATCCCTTGGCCA
>JBARNC010000387.1:0-1640 GCA_049802775.1 Pseudolabrys sp.
CGTGAGCAGACCGTGAAATGGCCCTGCGCAATTATATTTGCGATCGCGGGGATGATCGGTGCGGCCGGTGGCGCGCAGCTCGGCAAGACGGTGGATGGCAGCCGGTTGCTGATGCTGTTTGGCGTGTTGATGGTTGTTGTCGGCATTCTGATGCTGCGGCCACGCAAGTCGAGCGGCAATCCGCACGTCAAACTCACCCGTGAAACGATGCCGCGAATGCTACCCATGCTTATCGGGATCGGCCTTGCGGTCGGCGCACTGTCCGGCTTTTTCGGCATCGGTGGTGGTTTTCTTATAGTGCCGGGGTTGATCGGCGCGACCGCAATGCCGCTGATCAATGCTATCGGCTCATCCCTGGTGTCCGTCACCGCATTCGGACTCACCACTGCGGCGAGCTACGCCTGGTCCGGACTAGTCGATTGGCGCCTCGCAGGGCTCTTTATTCTTGGCGGCGCACTCGGCGGCCTGCTCGGCATTAGATTGGCACGTCATCTCGCCGGTCATAAGCACGCGCTTACTCGGACCTTTTCGGGCATTGTCATCGTTGTCGGCCTCTACGTCGTCACAAGGTCTTTGACGGCCTCTTGATGCCTGCGGGCGCGACAATCGCCCTGCCATCGCCTAAGCTCGCGCCCCGGTAGACTATCGAATTGGGGAGCGCCGATGACCAAGGAAATGATGTGGTTGACGCTGACGGTCATCCTGACCGGGCTGTTGTGGGTGCCTTATATTCTTGATCGCGCCATGGTGCGCGGGTTGATGGGGGCTATGGCCAACCCCTCGCGCAATGACAAGCCGCAATCGGCTTGGGCGCAGCGACTCTATTTCGCGCACACCAACGCGGTCGAGAACCTGGTGATCTTCGCGCCATTGGTGCTGATCCTCGACGCGCAGGGCCACTCGACCGAGAGCACGGTCTTAGCCTGCGCCGTTTATTTCTGGGCGCGGTTGGTACATGCCGTCGTTTACACGATGGGTGTGCCCGTTCTGCGCACGCTCGCCTTCACGGTGGGTTTCTTGGCGCAGGTGGCGTTAGTGCTGGCGGTATTCGGCAAGCTCTAGTTCACGGGTGCCGCGCGGTCAGCGATCGCACGCAACTCAACCCCACGCGGCAGCTGACCGAAAACTGAGCCGCCCTCGCCTGCGAGTCGCGAGGCGCAAAAGGCATCCGCCACGGCCGGCGGCGCGTGCTGAATGAGCAGCGCCGCCTGAAGCGCCAGCACAATTTCGCGAACCAATGCGCGTGCTTGCGACTCGTCGCTGCGTTCGCGCCCGGTGAAACGCTTCTCCAATCGCTTCACGAAGGCTTTGAGCCGTGCGTCCTTGCCATCGCCAAGTTCGCGCCGCAGAATATCAACCGCATTCGGCGCGCGCTCCATTGCACGCAGCACGTCGAGGCACATGACGTTGCCGGAGCCTTCCCAGATCGAGTTCACCGGCGCCTCACGATAGAGACGCGGCATAATGCTTTCCTCGATGTAGCCTGAACCGCCGAGCACCTCCATCGCCTCATAAGTTACGAATGGCGTGCGCTTGCAAATCCAGAATTTCGCTGCCGGCGTCATCACGCGCCGTATCACCTGTGCGGTCTCGTCGCTTTCGTCGTACGCGCGCGCGAGCCGCATGGTAAGCGCGGTCGC
>JBARNC010000388.1:0-5389 GCA_049802775.1 Pseudolabrys sp.
GTACCACTTTAGGGGCCGGGGCAGAGATCTAAAGCGGTGCAGAAATAAAGCGTGTAGTTCCCCGCTTTTTCGTTCCCCGTTCCTGTCGCACTTTCCAGCGCCTCGTCCGAGACTTCGTAAGTGAGCATCTCTTCTTCGGTCTGTTCGAGTCCGATAGTCATGTTATTCATGGCTTGATCCCTTTGTTCACGGGTGCATGCTTGCAATCTAGGGCAGCTCTCGCGTCTCCCCAATGTGAGGGAGGTCACAGACCTTTCGATTTATTATTGCGGGCTAAGCGGGCACATGACGCCCCAGGGCTGATCACAAACTGGCGATCAATCGCTTTGGCGAAAGCACTTACCGACATCAATCCCTATCTAGAACCCAGCCGGTCGCCTCTGCGCGGTTCTAAGCTGCATCTCCGTCCCCAAGGTAGCATCCCCTCAGCCTCCGGAGCGGCCGGTGCCTATGCAAGCGTACGACGCGGCTTCGTTCGCAGGAACTACGCCTTGCCCTCGAACTTGAACGAGACTTTCACCTTCGCGCGATACGCTTCGACTTTTCCATTCTTGAGCTGCAAGTCTTGCTGCACAACCTCCGCGACCCGAAGGTCCCTCAAAGATTTCCCGGCCCTATCAACCGCAGCTTTCGCGGCCTTCTCCCACGATTCGGTGCTCGTCCCGACCAACTCGATGACTTTGTAAACGGATTCAGCCATGACTTCCTCCTTTGCACGTCCTGTTGTTCTAGTATTTCCAGACCGCGCCCATGCAAGCTTTAAAGGCTAGCACTTTACGACCCCAATGTCCGCTTTTGGTCATTCGCGACCTAGCCAATCAGCGCCAGTGCCGATCAATGTCCGCTGTTAGTCCAATAGCCGACAAACGCGGCTGCGGTCGGATTGTCCGCTTAGTGCCAATAGGCGACATTGCATACTTGTTTTGAAATGAAAGAGGCCGCCAGCTCAGGCGGCCCCTCATTACTCGATTTGAAACGGGAGCTATTGCGGGACGCCTTCGACGGCAATGATCCGGAATTTGGCATATTGATCGCCGGGTTTGCGGGCCTGCCGATATGCCGTCGACGACATGGTCGCTTCGGCCTTTTCTAAACTCTCGAATGCGAGAACGACTAGACGCTTGGATGGCGCCCCTTCGATCACAACGATTTTACCACCGCGCGCCAGGTATTTGGCGCCTCCGTCCGTTAGTATTTTTCCAACCGTCGCTCCATATCCTTTAAGTTCCTTCTGATAGTTGTCTTCGTCGGAAACGGTGACATCGACGATGACATAGGCCGGTGGCTTGGCCTGCGCGTGGAGATCCTGAACCGCCAAGCACCGACCCCGGTACCGGTAAGCATTGCCAGCGCGGCTGCATACTGAGCTTTGACTTCCCCTGACTGCGTGTCGTTGATCCGACAGCTCTTAACAGACAGCTCTTAACATTTTAGTTCTGAGGCAACTTACAGGCTACTAGCTCACGACGGAAATCTCGCGCGAGCAGCTACCGGGCCGCGCGCGTGCGCAGGCGGGTAGATCGCTGTGGGAACGAGCGGGATGATGTCTGCTCTGGGTCATTAGCGACCTAGCCATTCAGCACTAGTACCGACCAATGTCCGCTGTTGCCCCAATAGCGGACAAAGGCGGGTGCGGTCGGATTGTCCGCTAAGTGCCATAAGCGGACATCAACCAATTGCCTGCTCTTTGTGTTTAGACGCAAAAGGAAAGACCACCTAGCGGTGGTCTCTCCGAAATCCAATCAGGATGCGTCCGGGCTCAGAATTTGATCATGTCCGTTTTGGCTAACGTCACCCTCCCGCCGAAGACAGGAGCGTTGGCCAAATGCCATGCCGTGTATTGCTCCGTGTAAAGCGTATCAAGATTGGCCGACGACATGCCGTCCACCGGGACCACGACCTTAAATCCCCGGAGCGCGGCCTGGCTGGCAGTATGCAATACCCCACCGTTCGCCAACGTTCCCACCACGATCACGCCCGCAATGCCTTTGTCTTTCAGCATCTTCTCAAGGTCCGTGTTGATGAATTTGTCCGCGCCGGACTTCACGATCGGCTCACCGCTCTTCGGTGCTAGCGCTGGCACAAACTCATTTCCGGCGGTGCCGAGCGAATAGATCACCGCCATGCCCTTGGTGCGCGCCTCGTTGAGAAGTTTCTCGACGGCGGGGACTGTTTCGACGCAGCGCGGCCGCGCCTTGGCATTGCAGGTCTGCGTGACCATGTCGATGACAAGCAGGGCGTAAGTCTTGCCGTCGATGGTCACCGGCTTGAGCGCAGGCGCGGGCGGCGCTTTCACATTTGCCCACTCGTCGATGATGGTCTGGGCCGCCGAGGGTGCGGCATAAGCCAAAACGGCCGCAAGCGCGGCAAGCGGTAACATATGGCGAACGCGGAACATGGATTCCTCCCAATGGCTTCTTGCCCCAAAGGGGACCCACAACTGCCCGCGTCGTCAAGCACAATGGGGCCCAGCGTTGGAACCGCAGCCTAGGAGGCTGCATAGGGCCTACTGGCAGCATTAACCTGACCAAAGCACCGCACCGCATTTCCGCTTTGGATCATTAGCGACATTCCGACAAGTCGCCGCGATGTCCGCTTTACCCCCGAAAACGGACATTCGCGGGTAAGGTTGGAATGTCCGCTTTGTGCCAATAGCGGACATGCATGTAGATCATGCTGCAATAAAAACCCGGAACATTGCCCGGCGGCTGGCTCACGGCTTGATCGAGTTGTAGACCACGCGCACCCAACTCTTGCTGGCCTGCTCGTTTACCGCCCATTTGGCGTCGAGGTCGGCGAATGGCTTTGCAGCCTGCGCGTCGGCTTCGCTCTGTGCCTTGCCCTCGGCGATCAGCCTGGCCATGCGGTCGCGCGAGATGACAAGCATCTCGCGAAAGGCGACAAGATCCGCGCTGTTCGCGAGCGGGCCATGGCCGGGCACGATCTTGGTCTCGTCGTTGATCAGGGCGAGAAAGCCGTCGACCGCCGCAATCATGCCTTTGATATTGCCGCCGTTAAAGAAGTCACTGTTGGGATAACGGCCGTTGGCAAAAGTGTCTCCGGTCGCGAGCACATTTGCGTCGGCGAAGTACACGTAGGTGTCGCCATCGGTGTGCGCGTTCAACGGGTGTTTGAGCTGCGCGCTGCGGCCCTTCACCTCAATCACCATCGAGTCGGTATAGGTCATGGCAGGAAGCGCTTCGGCCGCGGCCGGCGGCGTGGTCACGCCGGACAGATTGTGCGTCCAGCCGTCAGCCATGTGCTTCTTGACGTTTTCATGCGCCACGATGGTGACGCCGTCCTTGGCGAACGGTCCGTTGCCGCCGGCATGGTCACCGTGATGATGCGTGTTGATGAGATATTTGACCGGCCGCGGCGTCGTGGCGGCGATGGCGGCCTTGATCTTGTCATGCAGCGGCGCGTATTGGCTGTCCACCATGATCACCCCGTCGTCGCCAACCGCGACGGTGATGTTGCCGCCAAACCCTTCCAGCATGTAAGTGCGATCGCCGAGGTCGGCGGTCTTGATGGTCACTTTCGAGAAGTCCGGCCCGACCGGCGGTGTAGGCGGTGTCTGGGCGAGCGCGGGAGCTGCCAGAAAGACGATCGCTGCGAATGTGCTGAGGCCGTTGATTCTGGACAATGCGTTTTTAGACAACGCCACTGCGTAGCGATTATTCATAGTTCCCCCTTGAATGCCGGTGATCCAACTGAGAAGAAAACACCACGGGTAGAGATCTTATTCCATTAGCTTGTGGTGTCCGCTTTACCCCCGAAAGCGGACATTCTGGGCGGCGAGCGGCATGTCTGCTTTGTGCCATAAGCGGCCCTTCTCAGCCGCGGGATCGTGCCTAAGTGCGACGTACTATTTTGCTTCAGCTGCAACGCACTCATTCACGAAGCGGGAGCGCTCTTCCATTTTAATCTTTTGTTGATTTGCTCGCTTTTCGCACTCCCGCATCTTCTGCGCTTTGTCGCTTGGCATCATCTTTTCCGGCGCGGTGGCCTTCATACGGTCGGGCTCCTGTGCTGACGCGGCGTGCGCCAAAAGCACTGTGACGAAAGTCAATGTGGCAAGAAATGCCGTCGGACGGTGGCGGTGCATGAACGCCCCCTCAGTGGCTAGTCGCTAACGAATTATTGCGCAAAGACGCGCGGGGGCGCAATGACGTAAGCTTATAAGCTGCACGCGTTACGTCCGCATTGGCCCCCAAAAGTGGACATTGATCGCTGACGCGGGAATTCCCGCTAAGTGCCAAAAGCAGACATTCCGCCATTCATTCGATCACCTCATCGGCGAGGACAGCGACGTTGGAAGGTATCTCAAGGCCCATCGTTTTCGCGGTCTTGAGATTGATCACAAAAATGTACGGCGTCGGCTGCTCGACAGGCAGGTCGGCGGGTTTCGCTCCCTTGAAAATGCTGTCGACCAGCGCTGCTGCGCGGATAAAGGATTCGCGCTGATCGGCGCCGTAATACATCAAGCCGCCATCGCGAACGATCCCGTCAAACTCATAGATCGCTGGCACCCGATGCTCGGCCGCGAAATCGATCACACGCTTGCGATTGAGTACCGTGAGCGAATCTGAAACCATCAAAATGGCGTCGGGCATTTCACGGTTCATCGTTCCGAAGGCGTCGTTGAAATCGTCAGGCTCTCGAACACCGAGCGTTTGCACTGCCACGCCGATTTCCCGCGCCGCTTTTGCAGAGGCTTCATAGCGAAGCGACATGCCGAGATCATCTTTATTCCAAAGCATCGCCACGCGGCGCAAATTCGGCAGCAGGGCCTTGAGCAGCGCCAGCCGTTTGGTGGAGAGGCTTGATGCGTCGTCGGCTATTCCCGTGACGTTGCCGCCGGGCCGCGGCAGGCTGGCGACGAGCCCGGTCGCGACCGGATCGCCAGAGCCGGTCGCAATTACCGTTGGAATGCCCGACTCCTTGGCAGCGACCGCCGGTGGATAACCGATGGTCACAACCGCTTCGACATTGGCAGCCTTCAATTCCTGCATCAGATGCGGCAACTGCCCCACTTTGCCCGCTGCGCCACGCGCCTCGTAAGCAAGGTTTTTTCCAAGCGTATAGTCGCGTTGCGCCAGCGTGTTGATCAGAATCGCGGCTCGTCCGTCTGTCGGAGCGAGCGGCGGTCCGGCGGTGAGTGTCCCAAGGCAGTGAACTTTGGCGGTCTGGGCGATCGCCGCGCGCGGTGCGGCAAGCGGCCAGGCCGCCGCAGCGCCACCAAGAAGCGTGATGAACTCGCGCCGCTGCATGTATCCCCCTGAGAACACGCCTCGTTACTCAAGATAACACCACAGGATCCGGGTTTATTTCCCGCCGATTTGTGAATGTCCGGGGTTTGTTTACCGGCGATGTCGCGGCATGTCCGCTT
>JBARNC010000389.1:0-3953 GCA_049802775.1 Pseudolabrys sp.
CACCGCAACAGCGGCAGGTGCAACCACCACCGCCGCCACCACCGCAACAGCGGCAGGTGCAACCACCACCACCGCCACCACCGCAACAGCGGCAGGTGCAACCACCACCGCCGCCACCACCGCAACAACGGCAAGTGCAGCCACCACCGCCAGCTGCACGTGCGCCTGCTCCGCCGCCGCCAAAACCGGCGCAGCCTCAGCCGCAGCAGAAAAAACCGCCGCCGAAGCCGGGCGAGAAGCCTCCGGAACCACCGAAATAGCGCGGTTAAGTCAGCGCAAATGAAACGGGCAGCCCCGCAGGCCGCCCGTTTCGTTTTTTGCATCGCCGCTCGGCGGTTCAGTGCATCAGCACGTTTCTGAACTGCCAGGGGTCCCGCTTATCGATATCTTCAGGAAAAAGACCGGGCCGTCCGCTGAGGGGAGTCCAATCGGTATAAGTGCCGATCACAGGTCCGAGGTAAGGCAGTTGCACCTGGAGGCAGCGGCGGAAATCCATCTCGTCGGTTTCGACGATGCCCGCTTTAGGGTTCTCCAGCGCCCACACCATGCCGGCGAGCACCGCTGAGGTGACCTGCAGGCCGGTAGCGTTCTGGTAGGGCGCGACTTCGCGGGTCTCGTCGATCGAGAGCTGCGAGCCATACCAATAGGCATTCTTCTTGTGGCCGTAAAGCAGCACGCCGAGCTCGTCGATTCCGTCGGCGATCTCATGCTCGTCCAGAATGTGGATATCTTTTTGCCGCTCCCCGGCGCGGCCAAAGACCTCGTGCAGCGACAGAACCGCGTCATTGCAGGGGTGATAGGCGTAGTGGCAGGTTGGTCGGTAAATCGTTTTGCGACCCTGACGAAGCGTGAAGTAGTCAGCAATCGAGATCGATTCGTTGTGTGTTACCAGAAATCCGTATTGCGCCCGCGCGGTCGGCGTCCAGGAGCGCACGCGCGTGTCGGCTCCCGGCTGCAACAGGTAGATCGCCGCACCGCAGCCGGCTTTGTGCTTGCGGGCGTTTGCCGGCATCCACTTTTCGTGAGTGCCCCAGCCGAGCTCGGCTGGCTGCAGGCCCTCGGACACAAAGCCCTCGACCGACCAGGTGTTGACGAAGACGTTCAGCGGCTTCGGGTGCTTGGCGCGCTGCGTGTCGCGCTCGGCGATGTGGATGCCTTTGATACTGGCCTTCTTCGCCAGGCGGGCCCACTCGTCTTGCGTCTTCGGCTCCTTGAACTTTAACCCGACGTCGCCGGCAATGTTGAGCAGCGCCTGCTTGACAAACCACGACACCATACCGGGATTGGCGCCACAGCAGCTGACCGCAGTTGGTCCATCCGGCCGCTTGCGGCGCGCAGCGAGAATGGTTTCGCGCAGCGCATAGTTCGAGCGCGCTTCCGGGCCGAGCTTGGTGTCGAAGTAAAAGCCCGCCCAGGGTTCGACCACTGTATCGATGTAAAGAGCACCGATCTCCCGGCACAGCTCCATAATGTCGAGCGATGAGGTGTCGACCGACACGTTCACGCAGAAACCTTGACCGCCGCCGGCTGTAAGCAGCGGCGTGAGCAGATGGCGGTAGTTATCCTTTGTAACGGCCTGATGGACAAAGCGAATGCCGCGCGAATCCAGCAGTTT
Source organism: Pseudolabrys sp. (assembly GCA_049802775.1). Classification (GTDB taxonomy): domain Bacteria; phylum Pseudomonadota; class Alphaproteobacteria; order Rhizobiales; family Xanthobacteraceae; genus Pseudolabrys. The sequence continues at coordinate 1,616 of JBARNC010000389.1, forward strand.
GCGATCCTTGTCTTCGGGGTCGATGACGACGAAGCGCTTCTTGTCGTAGTTGAAATGGCGTTCGATCAGCGGAAGGGTGCCTTTGCCGATCGAGCCAAAGCCGATCATCACGATGGGTCCGTCGATACGGGCATGCACTGGCCATTTGGGCATTGTCAGTGTCTCCAGGAACGCTGGTCATATCCGCGGCGGGGCAGGAACGGAATAGAGGTTGGGCGAAAGCCGCCCGGCGTCCACGACATTCTGCCAGAGTTATGCGGCGGACACGGCGAGACCCGGCTGCGAAATCGGCTGGCTGGGCGCGCGTAACAGCCCGCGCGCGCCTTTGAGGGCGCCCGGCACAAGTTCGAGGGCAAGCAGCCGGTGGCGCTCGAAGGGACCGGGCATGCGCAAAGTGGCAGTCTTCTCAGCCGAGAAGCCAAAGCGACTGTAATAGGGAGCATCGCCTACGAGGACGACCGCGCGATGGCCAAGCCGGCGCGCTGCAGCAAGCGCATGGCGTACGAGCGCAGTCCCGATCCCGCGATTGCGACAATCGGTGTCGACGGCCACTGGACCGAGAAGCAAAGCCGGCTGGCCGGTGCTGCACACAATATTCCAGAGTCGGGCAATACCGACAATGCGTTTGCCGTCCGTTGCTACGAAGGCGAGGCCTTCGGCCGGCACCCGGCCGTCCCGCAGCCGCTGCGAACTCTTGCGCCAGCGCAGCTTGCCGAAAGCTTGGTCGAGCAGCGCTTCGCGCGCTGCGACATCGGGAGCGCGTTCTTTTTTTATGGAGATCATCTGAGGTTTCTCCCGCCCTGGCGCGCGGCTAAGCGCGCGCTGCGAGGGCGTTGCTTGTGGGGATGAAGGGAGCCGGCCTGACCGGCTCCCGCGATGTCAGATGTGATAGGTCTTCAGCGGCGAGAAGCCGTTGAACGCGACCGACGAGTAGGTCGCCGTATAGGCGCCAGTACCCTCAATCAGCACCTTGTCGCCGATCTCCAGGCTGACCGGGAGCATGTAGGGCTCCCTCTCGTACAGCACGTCGGCGGAGTCGCAGGTCGGTCCCGCCAGCACGCATGGTGCCAGGGCGTCGCCGTCCCGCGGGGTGCGGATCGGATAGCGGATCGACTCATCCATCGTTTCGGCGAGACCGCCGAACTTGCCGATGTCGAGATAGACCCAGCGGACGTCGTCCTCTTCGCTCTTTTTGGAAACGAGAACGACTTCGGCCTCGATGGTGCCGGCATTACCGACCATGCCGCGGCCCGGCTCAATGATCGTCTCCGGAATACGGTTGCCGAAGTGCTTGCGCAGCGCCTTGAAGATAGCGTTGCCGTAGGTTTTCACCGAGGGCACGTTCTTCAGGTACTTGGTCGGGAAGCCGCCGCCGAGGTTGACCATCGACAGGTTCATGCCCCGCTCGCCACACTCCTTGAATACCGCGGCTGCCGAAGCAAGCGCGCGGTCCCAGGCATGCTGGTTGCGCTGCTGGGAACCGACATGGAACGAAACACCATGCGGTTCCAGCCCCGCCTTGAGGGCGTGCTCCAGCACGTCGACGGCCATGGCCGGCTCGCAGCCAAACTTGCGCGAAAGCGGCCATTCCGCCCCGACGCAGTCCGAAAGGATACGGCAGAACACACGGCTGCCGGGCGCGGCGCGGGCGATCTTCTCGACCTCTGCCTTGCAATCGACCGCGTAGAGACGAACACCCAGCGCGTAGGCGCGGGCGATATCCCGCTCCTTCTTGATGGTGTTGCCATAGCTGATGCGGTCGGGCGTAGCGCCGCCTGCGAGCACCATCTCGATCTCGGGGATCGAAGCAGTGTCGAAGCAGGAGCCAAGCTTGGCCAGCAGCGCCAGAACTTCTGGCGCCGGGTTCGCCTTCACGGCGTAGAACACACGCGTGTCCGGCAGCGCCTTGGCGAAGGCATTGTAATTGTCGCGGACGACGTCGAGGTCGACGACGAGGCAGGGGCCTTCGTCGTTACGTTTACGTAGAAACTCGCGGATGCGCTCAGTCATTGGCGCTATTCCCCACGGCTTAAGGGCTTCATTTGCCCTAGGTGACGCGGCTTGGGAGTTTGTCGTCTGCGCGCGATGGGGACGCGCCGACGCCTGCACTCTGCTGCCGCTCAGCTGCCTTGGATTGGATGGGGAGATCCCCGTCCGCACGGCCGGCAAAGATGAACAAGCCTCTTCGGTGACCCGCGCCGGCGGTGGAGACCGGCAGAGACCAAGGAAGCCCGATCGTCGTTGCTTTAAGCCGCGTCCCCTGCTGAGAGCAGAGTGCGCCGGTTTCGCCTCCGGCTGCCGGTCAGATTTCTTGGAGAGGTTTTGGCTTCTCTCTCCA
>JBARNC010000390.1:0-5335 GCA_049802775.1 Pseudolabrys sp.
GAGCCGGGCTTGCACAGCACCTGACCGCGCTCGACTTCCTCGCGCTTGGTGCCCCGCAGGAGCGCGCCAATGTTGTCGCCCGCCTCACCCTGATCGAGCAGCTTGCGGAACATTTCGACGCCGGTGACCACGGTCTTGATGGTTGGACGAATGCCGACGATTTCGACTTCTTCGCCCACCTTGATGATGCCGCGCTCGACGCGGCCGGTGCAGACGGTGCCGCGGCCCGAGATCGAGAACACATCCTCCACCGGCATCAGGAACGGCTGATCCTTCGGACGCTCCGGTTGCGGGATGTATTCATCCACCGCCTTCATGAGCGCCAGGACTGACTCTTTGCCGAGCTTCTCATCGCTGCCTTCCAGCGCCTTGAGCGCCGAGCCCTTGATGACCGGGATCTTGTCGCCAGGAAAATTATACTTGGACAGGAGCTCCCGCACTTCGAGTTCGACCAGCTCGAGCAATTCCGGATCGTCGACCATGTCGACCTTGTTCATGTACACGACGAGCGCCGGCACGCCGACCTGGCGCGCGAGCAGGATGTGCTCGCGGGTCTGCGGCATCGGGCCGTCGGCGGCGGAAACCACCAGGATAGCGCCGTCCATCTGGGCGGCGCCGGTGATCATGTTCTTCACGTAGTCGGCATGGCCAGGGCAATCGACGTGCGCATAATGGCGCTTGTCGGTCTGATATTCGACGTGCGCGGTCGAGATGGTGATGCCGCGCGCCTTCTCTTCTGGCGCCTTGTCGATCTGATCATAGGCGGTGAACGTGGCGCCGCCCTTTTCGGCCAGCACCTTCGTGATCGCCGCTGTCAGCGTGGTCTTGCCGTGGTCGACGTGACCGATCGTCCCGATATTGCAATGGGGCTTGGTGCGCTGGAATTTTTCTTTGGCCATGGAGCTCTCCGTTCAGATCCTTCTGTTATCTTCGTTCCCGGTCACGCGAATTTTTTCTGTACTTCGGCTGACACGTTCGCGGGCAGCTCTGAGTAGTGGTCGAATTGCATCGTGAATGTCGCGCGGCCTTGAGACATCGACCGCAGGTTGTTGACGTAGCCGAACATATTCATCAGCGGCACCATCGCATTGATCACGTTGGCGTTGCCGCGCATGTCCTGGCCTTGAATCTGTCCGCGCCGCGAATTGAGGTCGCCGATGACGGAGCCAGTGTAGTCCTCCGGGGTCACGACCTCGACTTTCATGATCGGCTCAAGCAGGACCGGCTTGGCCATTTGGAGCGCCTCCTTGAGGCACTGGCGCGCGCAGATTTCGAATGCAAGCGCGGATGAGTCCACATCATGATATTTGCCATCAATCAACGTCACCTTGAGGTCGACCACCGGGAATCCCGCCACCACGCCGGAGCCAAGCACTGACTCCAGACCCTTCTCAACACCGGGCACGAACTCCTTCGGCACCGCACCGCCGACGATTTCGTTCTCAAACTCGAACGGGGTGCCGGGCGGCGTCGGCTCGGCGATGATCTTGATCTGCGCGAACTGACCAGAACCGCCGGTCTGCTTCTTGTGGGTGTAGCCGTGCTCGACGCGCTGGGTGATCTTCTCGCGGAAGGCCACCTGCGGCGCGCCGATATTGGCATCGACTTTGTAGGTGCGCTTGAGGATGTCAACCTTGATGTCGAGGTGCAGTTCGCCCATGCCCTTGAGAATGGTCTGGCCGCTCTCCTGGTCGGTGGAGACTCGGAACGAAGGGTCCTCGGCGGCGAGCTTGGCGAGCGCAACGCCTAGCTTTTCCTGGTCGGCTTTCGACTTCGGCTCGATCGCGATTTCGATTACCGGATCGGGGAATTCCATCTTTTCCAGAATCACCGGTTTCTGCGGGTCGCACAGCGTATCACCGGTGCGTACTTCCTTCAGACCCGCCAGTGCCACAATGTCACCGGCATAGGCTTCCTTGATGTCCTCACGGTTGTTCGCATGCATCAGCAGCATGCGACCGATCCGTTCTTTGCGTTCCTTGGTCGAATTGATCACGCCGGTGCCGCTTTGCAGGGTGCCTGAATAGATGCGGCAGAAGGTGATCGTGCCGACGAAGGGATCATCCATGATCTTGAAACCGAGCAACGCCAGCGGCGCGTCGTCCTTCGGCTCGCGTACGACCTCTTCGTCGTTGTCGGGATTGATACCCTTGATCGGCGGTACATCGAGCGGGCTCGGCAGATAGTCAACCACCGCATCGAGCAGCGGCTGCACGCCCTTGTTCTTGAAGGCGGAGCCGCACAGCACAGGGAAGAAAGCGGCGGTGATCACGGCCTTGCGGATAAGCTTTTTGAGGGTTACCTCGTCGGGCTCCTTGCCCTCGAGGTAGGCGGTCATAGCAGCATCGTCGAGTTCGACTGCCGCTTCGATCATCTCCTCACGGTATTTCTTGGCCTGCTCGACCAGATCCGCCGGAATGTCGATGTCGTGATACTTGGCGCCGAGGGATTCATCGTCCCACACCACGCCCTTCATGCGCACGAGGTCGATGATGCCTTTGAAATTTTGCTCGGAACCGATCGGAAGCTGGATTGCCACAGGCTTGGCGCCGAGGCGGGTTTTGATGTCGTCGAGACACTTGAAGAAGTCGGCGCCAATCTTGTCCATCTTGTTGGCGAAGACGATACGGGGAACTTTATACTTGTCGCCCTGGCGCCAGACCGTTTCGGTCTGCGGTTCGACGCCCTGGTTGGAATCGAGCACACATACGGCACCGTCAAGCACGCGCAGCGAACGCTCGACCTCGATGGTGAAATCAACGTGGCCGGGTGTGTCGATGATGTTGAGCCGCTTGCCGTTCCAGAACGCAGTGGTCGCAGCCGAAGTGATGGTGATACCGCGCTCTTGCTCCTGCTCCATCCAATCCATCGTCGCGGCGCCCTCGTGCACCTCGCCGATCTTGTGGCTCTTGCCGGTATAATAGAGGATCCGCTCAGTGGTAGTCGTCTTACCGGCATCGATATGCGCCATGATGCCGAAATTGCGGTAGTCCTCGATGGCGTGCTTGCGGGGCATAGGGGGATCAGTCCTTGAATCTTTTTCTGTTGTCACCAGCGGTAATGCGAGAAGGCCCGATTGGCTTCCGCCATCTTGTGGGTGTCCTCGCGCTTCTTGACGGCATTTCCCCTGTTATTGGATGCATCGAGCAGCTCGGCTGAGAGCCGTTCGGTCATCGTACGTTCATTGCGCTCGCGTGCAGCCGCAATGATCCATCGGATGCCGAGCGCCTGGCGTCGCGACGTGCGAACTTCGACCGGCACCTGATAAGTAGCGCCGCCGACGCGGCGCGAGCGAACCTCGATCGAGGGCATCACGTTATCGAGCGCTTGCTGGAACACGGTGAGCGGATTCTGCTTGGTCTTGCTCTCAATCGTCTCGAGCGCACCGTAGACAATGCCTTCCGCAACAGACTTTTTGCCGTCGTACATGATAGCGTTCATGAACTTGCTGACGACAATATTGCCGAACTTCGGGTCCGGGATGATGTCGCGTTTTTCGGCGGCGTGACGGCGGGACATGACGCTGTTCCTTACTTGGGCCGCTTCGCGCCGTATTTGGAGCGGCGCTGCTTGCGGTTTTTCACGCCCTGGGTGTCGAGCACGCCGCGCAGGATGTGATAACGGACGCCCGGCAGATCCTTCACGCGGCCACCGCGGATCATCACCACCGAATGCTCTTGCAGGTTATGGCCTTCACCCGGGATGTAGCCGATAACTTCGAAACCGTTGGTGAGACGCACTTTGGCGACCTTGCGCAGCGCCGAGTTCGGTTTCTTTGGCGTGGTCGTGTAGACGCGCGTACAGACACCGCGTTTCTGCGGCGAGGATTCAAGCGCCGGCGCCGTGTTGCGCGCTTTGAGCGGGTGCCGCGGCTTGGCAATTAACTGGTTGATCGTCGGCATCGTTGGCCTTCGCTACCTTCGTTGTTGGGATAAGCGCGAGAACGGAATCGTCCGCGCCGCCCCTCTACATCTCTCGCGGACATCACCCTCGTCCGCGTTGTTTCGGGCTTGTCGCCCCGGCATTCGCGCACGGGGGTTGCCCGTGCGCTTTTTGCTTTGCGCGTTTTCCCACGCGCAAAACGAAATCACGCCATCCGCCAAATTGCGGCAGGGCGCTCTCCCGTTCGGACAGCCACGCTGCGGTTAAGCACCGGGCCGTTCACTCTTAAAGTCTGACAGGTGCTGTGAGTGGCAGCGTCTGAGCTTCATTCGTCGAGGCAATGCGCCAACCAAGCTTCGAGAAAAACGCAACACTCTCAAAGGATTAGCCGGGCGGCCGTTCCGAGCAAGCAAAGCTCACCGCCTGCCGAAAAGTGTCGGGTATGTATCGGCGGGACCCCTCTAAGTCAAGCGGAAATGGCCGAAAAATCGAGGATTCGGGGCTATCGGGACCCACATATCTAACAACGGTCAAACTGCAGACGGTGCTGCCTGCCACTATTGGGAAGTCACGCCTGTCTGCTTGATGACACGCAGGTACTTCGCACTCTCTCCTTGCACGAAATCCTTGAACTGAGCGACTGACATAGGCGTAACGACAGCGCCCGCGTCTTCCAGGCGCGCCTTGACGTCCGGCTGAACGATCACTGCGTTGATCTCCTTGTTCAGCCGGTCGATGACCGCTTGCGGTGTGCCCCGCGGCGCAAAAAAGCCGGCCCACAGCGTGAAATCATAGTCCTTGATGCCTGTCACTTCGGCGACCGTGGGGACATCGGGCGCGGCGGGCGAGCGCTTGGCCGAGGAGAGCGCCAACATCTTCACGGTGCCGCCCTTTACGTGCGGTGCAGCCGCCGGAAATCCCGGGAAATAGAAATCGACGTGATTGCCAATCACGTCATTGAGCGCGGGCCCCGCGCCCTTGTAAGGCACGTGAGTCAGATTGTCGTCGAATTGCAATTTGAGGAGCTCGCCCGCGAAATGACCGGGCGTGCCAATGCCGGCGGAAGCGAAAGTCATCTTCGGCTTGGCTTTCAGCGCTGTGAGAAATTCCGGCAACGTTGAATACGGCGCCTTGGCTGGCACCACGAGCGCCAGTGGCACCACGGCCGCAAGTGCGATCGGCACCAGATCTTGGTCGGGATCGTAGTTGAGCCCTTTAAGCCAATGCTGGTTGACCGCAATTTCCCCGGTCTGCCCTACCAGCAGTGTATAACCGTCTGCCGCAGCGCTCGTCACCGAATGCGCGCCAATCGCGCCGCTCGCGCCAGCGCGATTCTCGACCACCACCGATTGGCCAAGCGCGGCACCCAGCTTGTCCGATATTGAGCGCGCAACAATGTCGCCGGTGCCACCCGCAGCGTAGGCAACAATCAGCTGGATGGTACGGCTTGGGT
>JBARNC010000391.1:0-1811 GCA_049802775.1 Pseudolabrys sp.
TGTAGGGTCTTAAGGCGGCTAAGCCCCCAAAGGACGTTGCTTTTGTGACCTTTCGGGGCTTCGGCTGCTCAGCATGCCCGCGTCGATTCGTGGAGCCCTTGCCGAAAAGCCTCAAGAAATCCGGGGGGTGGCAGTTCGGGGGACAGAATACCGATTCGGTGGAGTTTACCGGCCTGCTGCGCGTACGCCGCGAGCGGCCATGCGGCCGCAAGACCACCGAGAAGCGTGATGAAATCTCGTCGTTGCATGTGTGCCCCCGTCACGCATCCCCGACCGGAGCGCCTCAGCAAACGGATGCGGTGCCGACAGCGTCACGAGTACCCCCACAAGCGGCATTTTTCCGACTTGCTGCGCGCGCGCGGCGAGCGGCCACATTGCCGCGACACTACCGATACCGATAAGACTGATAAATTCCCGACGCCTCATGGCCGACCCCGGCACAATGAGTAGGACAGGCCAAGCATATCACTGGAAAGGGTTTGGGCTTCCGCTTTGGGTCATAAGCGGACATTTGCGGCGCAAAAGGGAATGTCCGCTTTACCTCCGAAAGCGGACATTGAGGTGGTTAGCGTTGAGCTGAATTGCCTTTATGGCGCTTTGACCAGTTCGGCAGCCGCTCCCCCGCAGTCATCAAACACTATTCGCCCCTGATGTTTGCCTCGCGGATGATGCGGCCGTATTCGTCGTATTGGCTACGGATATGCGCGGCGAAATCATCGAGACAAGTGCCAACCGGATAAAGGCCAAGCTTGAGAAGCCTCGGCGTGATCTCCGGCGCGTTAATCGCCGCCCTGAACCAGGTGGCGAGCTGTGCAACGGTATCTTTCGGCGTCTTCGCTGGTGCCATCACGCCGAACCAGACCTCGACATTGTAATTCTTGTAGCCTAACTCCGCGACCGACGGCACGTCGGGAAGCGCCGCGATCCGCCTCTGCGACGTGGAGGCAAGTGCGCGCACCTTGCCTGCGTGCAACTGCTCCAGGACTTCCGAATAGTTCGCCAGCACCGCGTGCACGTGCCCGCCGAGCAGCGCCGTCATGGCCGGGGCACCGCCGGGATAAGGCACGTAGATAACATTGATGTTCGCCATGCGCTTGAACTGCTCGAAGCCGATGTGCTGCGTGGTCGCGGGTCCCACAGTCGCGAAAGTGAGTTGCCCAGGCTTGGCATGCGCAGCAGTGATGAATTCGGCAAGCGTCCGATAGGGCGAATCGCTGTTGACGACGATTACTTGCGGCGAGCTCAAGAGATAGCAGATCGGTTCGTAGCTTGTGAGAGGATCGTAGTTCACTTTCCGCAGGTGCGGATTGATGACGATCGAGTTTGCACTGATGACTAGAGTATTTCCGTCCGGTGCTGCGCGTGCCACGGCTTCGTAGGCGATCGAAGCACCGCCGCCCGGACGGTTCTCGATGACGACGGTTGGTCCTTGGGCCTTGCTGATGTGCTCGCCCAGCAACCGTGCAAGAATGTCGGCGCTGCCGCCCGCCGGGAACGGAACGACGATCCGGATCGTTCTCGATGTCTGTGCCCAGGCAGCTGCACCAATCAACGTCACCGCGATGAGGGCAGTAGCGGCGAACGCGCTCCAAAGGCGATGGATTATTCCGCAATGGCGACGTGTGGTCATGGCATGTCTCGCGTTGTCCGTCATTCCCCAGATGAAATCTGGAATGTGTAGACGATAGCAGACGGCGGATTTCCCGGTTAGCTATAGGCAGGTTGTGCAGGGCTTCCGGCTTTTCCGCCTTCTCGAACGAGATGGACCGTTAACCGCACAGGACTGCCTACGCAAGTAGTTGGGCGAGCAC
>JBARNC010000392.1:0-3335 GCA_049802775.1 Pseudolabrys sp.
CCGACGATCGACCCCGAGGCGCTTAAGACGCTGTCGATGCAGATGGTCCTTGAGCAGAAAATCCGGCTCACCCTACATTCTTGGGCCGTTGAGCCGGTTATAGAACGCAACACAATGCGTGGCGCGATCTTCGAGAGCAAGGAAGGTCGTCAAGCGATTCTTGCGAAGGTGGTAATCGATACCACTGGCGATGCAGACCTGCTGGCGAGGGCCGGTTTGCCGCTCGAAAATGATATCGACGATCAGGACATCCATCACTGCGTGAACACCGCCTTTCTGCTAGGCGGCGTCGACATGGAGCGTTGGATCGACTTTCGTTCGAATGATCCGCAAGGCTTTTCCGAGTTCATGGCGCGCGGCCGGCGGGAGCTCGGTTTCTTCGAGAACGGGCTGCAGCCTCGCAACGTCGACCCCCGGAAAATCCAGTGCGAACTCCTTAAGCAGGGTGTTTACCTGTCGCCGGCAGTCGAAGCGGCAGCGAATAACGCGTTGACGGCCGCCGAATGATCAGCTCATAGGAAATGATTGCATGGCGATGGTCTTGCCTGGACAAGGGGTCGGATATTTCGTCGGGCGAGTCTGGCGCGGCGATGTCGGCGGACCGTCGGTTGTCGTCGTGCGTGACGCTAGGGTCGTCGACATCACTTGCCGCGCGTTTCCAACGATGCGCGATCTTCTCGAACAGGACGATCCAGCGGCACTGGTCAAGGCTGCGGACGGCCAGGAACTCGGCGCACTGGCGGACATTGCCGCAGCCTCCATCGAGCCGAAGGACGGCGCCGGCGGCGTCCATTTGCTGGCGCCTTGCGATCTCCAGGCGGTGAAGGCCTGCGGCGTCACCTTCGCTCGCTCCATGATTGAACGTGTGATCGAGGAAAAGGCAGAGGGCGATCCGGCACTGGCGCAGAAGGTCCGCGAGCGCGTCAGCGCCATCATCGGTGACAGTTTGCGCAACTTGAAGCCCGGTTCGCCGGAAGCTGCAAGAGTGAGGGCGGCCCTGATCAACGAGGGAGCCTGGTCGCAATATCTGGAAGTCGGCATCGGTCCCGACGCGGAAGTCTTTTCCAAGGCACAGGTCCTCTCGTCCGTCGGCTGGGGCGCGTCGATCGGGCTTCATCCTATCTCCAAATGGAATAACCCCGAGCCGGAGGTAGTTCTCGCGGTGAACAGCCGCGGCCGCGTAAAAGGTGCAACGCTCGGCAACGACGTGAACCTGCGCGATGTGGAGGGGCGTTCAGCGCTGCTCTTGAGCAAGGCCAAGGACAACAACGCCTCTTCGGCGATCGGTCCATTCATTCGGCTGTTCGATAGCGGCTTCAGCATGAACGACGTGCGCGTCGCCGAGCTTGACATGACCATCGAGGGCGAGGACGGGTTCGTGCTCAAAGGCCACAGTTCTATGCGGGAAATCAGTCGTGATCCGCTCGACCTCGTGGCCGCGACGATCGGACACCATCATCAGTATCCCGACGGTTTTGTCCTCTACCTCGGCACGATGTTCGCGCCGGTGGAGGATCGAGACGCGCCGGGCGAAGGCTTCACGCACAAGCTCGGCGACCGGGTCTCGATCTCGACGCCGACGCTTGGCACACTCACCAATACCGTCCGGCTTTCAACCGAATGCCCGCCCTGGACTTTCGGCACAGCCGGCCTGATGCGCAACCTGGCCAAGCGGGGTCTGATCTGAACATGCTGCTCGCGGAGACGCCGGTGCGAAGGCGGTTGCGGACGGATCCCGGCAGAGCCCGAACGATGCTTCTGTCATAGATTGCGGAACGGGGAAGCCGGCAGTTTCGAACTCGCGTCAAGGAGCCAACATGAACAGTCAGCTGAACCAGATTGCCGGCGCGCCCGGCGAACTCGACCACCGCCCTTCAGAAAAGGAACTACATAGGAACCTTGGTGTACCGCGGTTCCGCGGTGTCATGTCTCCGGTCCTTACGCCATTTAACGATGACCTGACGCCATCGCCGTCGCGCTTCGTCAAGCACTGCCGCTGGCTGTTGAAGCAGGCGGTGGGGCTCGCCATTTTCGGAACCAATTCCGAGGCGAACTCACTTTCCGTGAAGGAGAAACTCTCGCTGCTCGAGGCACTGCTCGCGGCCGGCTTGCCGGCGGCAAAGATGGTGCCTGGCACCGGCACCTGCGCCCTACCCGATACTATTGAGCTGACACGTCGCGCGGTCGAGGCAGGTTGCGCTGGCGTGCTGATGTTGCCGCCCTTTTACTACAAAGGTGTTAGCGACGAAGGCTTGTTCCGCAGCTACGCGCGCGTCATCGACGCCGTGGCCGACGAGCGGCTACGCATCTACCTATATCATATTCCACCGGTATCCCAGGTCCCGATCACCTTGACGCTGATCGAGCGGCTCCTGAAAGCATTTCCGAGGACCATCGCTGGCGTTAAGGACTCGTCGGGGGACTGGGACAACACGGCGGCCATGCTGAAGAATTTCCAGCCGCAGGGCTTTGACGTCTTTGCCGGCACCGAGACGATTCTGCTTAAGACCCTGCGCGGCGGTGGCGCGGGCTGTATCACCGCCACCGGTAACGTGAATCCGACTGCGATTATGCGACTCTACAAGACGTGGACGGCCGCTGATGCTGATGCTCAGCAGGAAATACTGAACAAGACGCGCGCCATTTTCCAAAAATTTCCAATCATTCCGGCGATGAAGGCGGCGATCGCGGTAAAGTCCGGCGATGAAGTATGGGGTTCGGTGCGACCGCCGCTGGTCGAACTCAACGACACTCAACGTGCACAGTTGATCCGCGAACTCGATGCCGACGGCTTCAGCATTCCCAATGCTGCGGAACTCGCAGATTGAAAGCAAGAAGACGCATATTCCGCTTTTCAGCTATTTTGTTGACGCCCCTTCGGCGGTGAGAACGATCTTATCTCTTAAGCCTGTACCGAATATCCGCCGTCAACGGCGATTGCCGCGCCGGTGATGAAATTCGAGGCAGGCGCCGCCAGAAAGACTGCGATGCCTGCGAAATCGTCCGGGGCGCCCCAACGCTGGGCCGGCGTGCGCGACAGCACCTTTTCATGAAGGCCTTGGACGTGCTGCCGCGCCTTTCGGGTGAGTTCTGTATCACTGTCCGGTCCGAAAATCATATCCGGACGTATTGATGAAATAGCCCGGCCAGGAACGGAATGGCTACAATGACGCCAGACCGTTGGACGGCTCGACGTAACGGCGCATCGGTGACCTGCCGGGCCAACCATTCGGCGGTCGGATGCCGCGTCACCTCGAACCACAGCAACTGCGGCAATGGCCTCAGCGTCGCGCCGCCATGGGCCACGCAGCCGCGCCACCCAGAACACCCAGAAT
>JBARNC010000393.1:0-3180 GCA_049802775.1 Pseudolabrys sp.
CTCAAAGGGCTGAGCGAAGCCGGCTACGTCGATGGCCGCAACGTCGCGATCGAATACCGCTGGGCGGAGGGTCGAACTGATCGGCTGCCGGCGATGGTGGCTGATCTGGTTCATCGTCAGGTGGCCGTGATTGCCGCGACCTCCACTCCGGCGGCGCTTGCGGCAAAGGCGGCGACCAAGACGATACCCATCGTCTTCACTACCGCGAACGACCCGGTCCAACTCGGCCTCGTCGCCAGCCTTAACCAGCCGGGCGGCAACGTCACGGGCGTGACCCAAACGAACTTGGAGATAGCGCCAAAGCTGCTGCAATTGCTGCACGAGTTGGTCCCCACGGCGAGCGTCATGGCTCTGCTCGTCAATCCAGCCAACCCCACTGTTGCGACCAACATAAAGGAGCTGCAGGCAGCGGCTCGCACCCTTGGACTGGAACTCCATGTCCTGAATGCCAGCACCGATCGTGACTTTGATGGAGCCTTCGCAAAGCTACCCGAATTGCGGGCGGGCGGACTCGTGATCGCCGGCGCTCCATTCTTCACAAGCCGGATCAAACAGCTCGCCGCGCTGACTGTCCACTACGCGGTGCCAGCGATCCACGCCAATCGCGAGTTTGCCGTGGCCGGAGGTCTGCTGAGCTATGGAACGGACCCTACGGACGCATACCGCCTGGCCGGCAATTATACCGGCCGGCTTCTCAAGGGCGACAAGCCCGCCGACCTACCGGTACAGCAGGCCACTAGAGTCGAGCTGTACATCAACCTGAAGACCGCCAAGGCGCTCGGCATCATCGTCCCCAACACGCTAATCGGGCGGGCGGACGAGGTGATCGAGTGAGCCGGCCAATGTCCGCTACTGGCACAAAGCGGACAATCCGACCGCACCCGCCTTTGTCCGCTATTGGAGTAAGAGCGGACAAAGGTGGATTTTGGCGCGGGACGGTTTGTCCGCTAATGACCCAAAGCGGACATTCAGTCGCGCCCCTTTCCGAGAGCCGGTTTGAGCCGATACGATGGGCCTTGTCCAATACTTGGGGGCGGACCTTGAGACGGCGCGAGTTCATCAAAGTAATAGTCGCTTCAGCAGTGGGCTGGCCGCTCACGGCGAATGCCCAAGTCCATACGAGGCGAGTGGCTGCTTTGGTCGGCACTGGCAATGATGCATTAGGACAGTCGTGGATCACAGCGTTCCGACAGAAGCTCCGAGACCTCGGTTGGTCGGATGGTCGCGATATCCAGATCGAGGTGATATGGGGCGGCGGCGACATTGAGCATATTCGAGCGAGTGCGGCTGATTTGGTAAGGTCGAAGCCGGACGTAATTCTGGTTTATACCGTTCGCGTGTTGAACGAAGTGCGGCGGAGAACCACTGAAATTCCAGTCGTCTTTATTGCGACTAACGATCCGGTCGGCCTCGGCATCGTGAAGAGCCTCGCACACCCCGGTGGCAACCTTACCGGGTTTACGCTTTACGAGGTTTCGATAGCTGGTAAGTTGGTGGAACTCCTTAAAGAGATGGTGCCGAATCTTGCAAGGGTGGCTCTGCTTTTCAACCCGAATAACAGTAGCGCAGAGCTTTACTGGCCGCTCATTCAGAAGATTGCGAAATCCCTTGACATAATTCCGGTCTCGTTCCCCGTGCGTGACGCAGCGAGTATTCAAGAGGTTATTGGTGCATTCGTTCGTGAACCGAATGGCGGGATAGTGCTCCCGAACGATGCGACTACTACTACATATCGCGATTTGATCGTCGAACTAGCCGCTCGATATCGTTTGCCTGTGGTGTATTCATTTAACTCCGTGGTGGCAGGTGGCGGGTTGATTTCATACGGACCGGACACTTCCGATCTGTTCATCCAAGCGGCTTCTTATGTCGATCGCATCCTCAAAGGCGAGAAGCCCGCCAATCTGCCAGTACAAGCGCCGACGAAGTTCACCTTGGCGGTCAACGTTAAGACCGCCAAGGCAATCGGCCTCACCGTGCCGCCGTCCGTAATCGCTCGCGCCGACGAGGTGATCGAATGAGGCTGCCAATGTCCGCTATTGGCACAAAGCGGACATGCCGAGTTGCACTGCACATGTCCGCTTTTGGGGTAAAGCGGACATGGCGATTGCGCCGCAAAATGTCCGCTTATGACCCACAGCGGACATCGCCGACACCCCTTCAAGTGAGTAAGTTGAGCCGATACGTGCCGTCCTAGGCGTCGGGGGCGGCAATGAGGCGGCGCGAGTTCCTAACATTTCTCAGTGGGGCGGTGGTGTGGCCGCCAATGGCGGCGCGCGCACAGCCAAATGGACGCGTCCGCACCATCGGTGTTCTCACGGGCGCAAGCGGAGAAGATTCGGAAATCAAAGACCGCATTGCCGCTTTTCTGCAGGAGCTGCAACGATTGGGCTGGACCGAGGGCCGCAACATGCGGATCGTTGTGCGCGGAGCCTCAGGCAGCAGCGCCGCGACGCATAAATATGCAGCAGAACTGGTTTCGCTCGCGTCTGACGTCATCTTGGCTATCGGCAACGTCACCATGTCGCCGTTACTCGAAGCAACTCGCACCG
This sequence comes from Pseudolabrys sp., assembly GCA_049802775.1. Taxonomy (GTDB): domain Bacteria; phylum Pseudomonadota; class Alphaproteobacteria; order Rhizobiales; family Xanthobacteraceae; genus Pseudolabrys. The sequence goes on from JBARNC010000393.1 coordinate 2,553, forward strand.
TGCCGATAGTATTCACGGTGGCCATCGATCCCGTCGGTGCCGACTTTGTCCAGCATCTGTCGCGGCCCGGCGGCAACGTGACGGGCTTCATGATGTTTGAATACAGTTTGAGCGCAAAATGGCTAGAATTGCTCAAGGAAATCGCACCGAGCGTGACGCGAGTGGCAGTACTTCGCGAACCCAGCTCGACCGCCGGGATTGGCCAGTTTGCCGTTATCCAGGCGGCGGCTCCATCGCTTGGCATAGAAATCGACGCAATCAACGTGCGCGATGGTAACGAAATCGAGCGGGCGATCAGCGCATTCGCGCGCACCGGCAACGGCGGTTTGATCGTGACAGCAAACCCGGGGTCGGTCATCCATCGCAATCTGATCATTACGCTTGCTGCCCGGCACAAACTTCCTGCGGTTTATACCGGGCGCACTTTTGTCGTAGACGGCGGACTCATCTCCTATGGCCCCAATCTTGTTGACCAGACTAGGCAAGCGGCTGTTTATGTCGATCAAATTCTCAAGGGTGCGAAACCGGCAGACCTGCCGGTACAGGCACCAACCAAGTACGAGCTAGCGATCAACCTCAAGACTGCAAAAGCTCTTGGTCTCGCTGTGCCGGCTTCGCTGCTTGGCCG
>JBARNC010000394.1:0-2852 GCA_049802775.1 Pseudolabrys sp.
ACCTGACTCCACAGAGAGCTGCTCAGCGGTTGGGGAACTCATTTAGCGCCTCCATGTCTTGCCGTGGCGACGACGAGGACGGAGAGCGAGTATCGATGATTCGCTTATTGGAATTAAGTGACGATGATGCGAACAAGGATTGAGCCAGCCTAGGGGGAACCTCGCGCCCACGCCCACGCCCGGGGCTTTGTTGGCGGAAACATCATTTGTCAGACGATTAGAACTCTGTCCAATGTCTGTACGGTCGTGCGTAATAGCGTGGACCACCGTAATAGTAGGGGCCACCACCGTAGTAGGGGCCACCACCGTAGTAGGGGCCACCACCGTAGCCGTAGGCATAAGGCTGGTAATAGGGCTCCGGACTATAAGCGTAGCCGTAATATCCCGGACCATAATAGTAAGGCCTTGAAGCGATAGCTGCTCCGAGAGCAAGACCCCCAACGACGGCATCGGGAACCCACCAGCCACCACCACCACGCCAGCGAGCTTCGGCTTGGTTGGGCAATGCAACCGCGGTAACTGCTATCGTCGCGGCTGATGCCAAGGCTCTCAGTTTGCTGTTCATGTCGGACCTCATTTCCATTGGCAGTCACTCAAAGGAAACGTTTGAAGATCTTAATTGGCAGTGCAGTTCACGGTGTTGTGTACTTGGTCAAAGTGCCTTCCCAGAATGTCCGCTTTACCCCCAAAAGCGGACATTCTTCAACGCCGTCGCTATGTCCGCTAAGTGCCACAAGCGGACATTTGCGGCGCCTTATTGCAAGGGATTAGTTGCGGATCAAGGTAGCCGATTGCAAGAGTCACGAGCGAATTGGAAGGCCCCGAGACGTCGCGTTGGCGATGTCATGCGAATGACGATTGCCACCGTCCTTGCCGCCACGTTCTCGATATCAGTCTCTGCCCAGGAATTCTTGGCGGGATCGGGCACGCCGGGTGCCTCCTTTCCAAATCCCGATCGCCCGGTCGCCGACATTGTCAGCCCAATCTGGCACGGCGAAAAGGAGCGCGACGCTGCCGGCGAAGCACAACAGCTCGTGCGTCTGCTCGGCATCAAATCCGGGATGACAGTCGCGGATATTGGCGCAGGCAGCGGCTATTACGTCGTACGGCTGTCCCCGATCGTCGGTCCCCACGGCCGCATCATCGCAGAAGATGTCGTACCCAAATATTTGCGGGGGCTGCGCCGTCGGGTGCGCGACCTCGGATTGCGAAACGTTGTGATCAGCCTCGGCGAGCTGCACGATCCAAGGTTGCCAACCAATTCGCTCGACATTGCAATTCTGGTGCACATGTATCACGAAATCACCCAACCCTACGGCCTGCTCTACAATCTCGTTCCCGCGCTTAAGCCTGGCGCGCGTGTCGGCGTTGCCGACGCCTATGGGCCGACGTCCAAGCATGGCACCCCGCTAGATCTTCTACGCTGTGAGCTTGCAGCCGTAGGATACCGCCAGATCAGCCTCGATCGACTCAAGGGCAGCGACGCTTATCTCGCGATCTTTGCCCCGCCGTCTGTTGCGAGCCGGACCCGGCCGGAAGCTATGGTCGCGTGCAAGGCGCCATAGCCGATTGTCATTGCCTCTGAGAATCTTCTCGTAAATGTCCGCTTTGGGTCATTAGCGGACATTTTGCGATGCGGAAGCCATGTCCGCTTTACCCCCGAAAGCGGACAGGGAGAGCAAAGAGGAGACAGGGCGGAGTCATTTTGGCGGTAATATCGCGATGGCTTCGACCTCGTATAAAGCGCCTGGGCGCGCTAGCTGTGGCACGCCGACTGTGGTGCTGGCCGGGGGCGAAGCTTTGTTTACGTACTTGTCTCGCACCTCGCGGTATAGCGCAATGTTAGTGCCGATATCGACTATATAGTTGTTGAGTTTGACCAAATGCTCGAAACCAGCGCCGACCGAGGCTAGCGCCGCCTTCACGTTCTCGAATGCTATCTCCATCTGTTCGCGGGCATTGGCACCCATCTTGCCAGACTTGTCGATGCCAAACTGCCCGGCAAAATAGACCGTGCGGCCTGGTCCGGTCACTTCCACGACATTGCTGTAGCCTGGCGGCTTGGCCAAGGTATCTGGATTCGAGAAGCGGATGTTCTCCAGCATGTTTGGGTCTCCTGCCAGCTAACGGCCCAAAGTCAAAATAACACGCTATGAGTGGCTGGGTCAGTGTCCAGGCACAGATCATTGAGCGGGCGGCCGATGTCCGCTTTGAGTCAAAAGCAGACATTTTGCGATGTGGGAGCGATGTCCGCTTTACCCCCAATAGCGGACATCATCCAATTATTCGATGCGCATGGAGCGCGGAAAATCTTGGCCCGCGACTAATATAGCCGGAACCCGAACGGGCGTGATTAACCATTGCATGCTGTTTGCCTTGTGGTACGGCCGGAAACGCGCAAAGATTACAGCAGCGGGGGTTTTTCAGACTATGTTGAATGTTGCGACGCTTTCAGCGCAGAAAGCGGCAGAAGGGCTACCTGTCGTTGCAGGCTCGTTGGACATAAACGGCTCGGTCATTGACGACACAGTCGTTCAAAAAAACTGCTCCTTACACATTCGTGGAAATCTCCTCGCCAATTTGACAATTGAGTCGGGCGCAAAGGTCGTTGTTGAAGGTTCGGTCGACGGAAAGATCATAAATAGAGGTGGCAGGCTCGTTGTTAACAATAAAGCGCATGCGGCATGTATTACGACCGATGGCCCTGCTGAAGCAGAAGCTTGCGGTGTTCTCAAGATCGATCTGACGGCTATTGTATCCAATTGGGAAAGGCTGACGAGATACGCCGTGGTTGAATGCGCCGCTGTGGTCAAAGGCAATGCCTATGGCTGTGGCATCGAACCGATCGCGGG
>JBARNC010000395.1:0-2023 GCA_049802775.1 Pseudolabrys sp.
CCCTTCACCGGCTGTCCGCTTCCACCGCGTCGCTGCATGTCGCCCCCTTGGGTGGGTCACGACGACGCTCGATCTTATGCAAATCCTACCCTTCGCGCGGCAAGACGGGAGGTAAAGGATGCCGGCATGATCCAGTAAATGTCCGGCTCAAATGCCGACGTTCTGCTGACAGGTGCTTATGGCCGCTTTGGGTCATTCGCGATGTAGCCAATCAGCGCCCCGTGCGGACGAATGTCCGCTTTACCCCCGAAAGCGGACATTCGCGGCTGAGTTTGGAATGTCCGCTAAGTGCCAAGAGCGGACATCGCGCTGCCTCACTCGACTACGTCGTCGGCGCGCGCTGCCCGTGGGACCCATTATAGCGAAAGGCGCAAAATAGGTTTACGCTGTTCTGCGATTGGAAGGCACGCAGCCATGGGCCAGCTCTTGGTGACGCTGATCGTTCCGCCGATCGTGGGCTTGGTCACCTACATTGTCGTTCGACACATCTGGGAGCGAGACGAGAATGCCCCCGGTGACGGGGTCTACGCGTTGAACCAATCGGATGGCATGGTTGTATTTGGAGATGGAATCCAGGGCGCTGTGCCGCCGAGGGGCCAGAGCAACGTCGAGGCGAGCTATAAAGTCGGCGACGGCATGGAGACAGTTACGTGCCATTGCGGCGCGATCTACGAGACGATTGAAACTACATGTCCCACCAAGGACCAAAGCCCATTTAAATGCGTCCTGTGCGAGAAAGAATTATCCACACGGACCAATGTGCAATTTCGTCTTAGGCAGCAGCCTGAACAGGATCGAGAGTGATGCGCTTCAAAGCGCGTGAGCAGTTCACGGGACATTTCGATTCTGACTACCTATAGTAGCCGAGCCATCACTCACGCGCCGAACTTCTTCCTCGCAGCGCGACGACGCCTGGACGTCAGTCGCCTGAGTTCGTCGTAGACTCTCGATCGCAGATTACCAACGCGCTTGATCACCGAGAGCACCACAGCTAGGCCGACGCGAAACTTCCGCGCGACGAGCTGTGCCTCGTACCGCTGCCCGCCCGCGACGCGAATTCGATCAGCTCTGGCTCTCCTGCGCCTGTTGTCCATCAGAGATCCTCGCCTCGGTCGCCAGTTCGGGAAACCGATCAAAACGACCTTCGGCCCAGCGATATTCGATCGTCAGATTTTGCCCCTCTTATCCCAGTTCGCTCAACCGCTGGCGAAACGCGGCCACGGAACGCGCATACGGACCCGGTGAGGCGCTGTGGAGAAAGCCAATTACCGGGCTGGTAGCCTGCTGGGCCCATGTCACAAGCGGACAGGTTGCAGCAACACCACCAATAACCTTGATAAAGTCGCGTCGTTTCATCACTGCTCCTAAAGCAGCGTATCAATCCGAACCGTCCGTCTGGAAGGGGTCAAGCTTGAGGGCAAGCCCACGTCCGCTTTGGGTCATAAGCGGACATTTGTAGCGCAAAAAGGCATGTCGGCTTTACCTCAGAAAGCGGACATGAAGAGGTGGTGAGCACATCGGTTCCCGCCCCCCGCCTTGCTTTGCTAGAGAAAGGCGTTGAGAAAAGGCTTGGCTGGTTGGCCATGACTGGGGAGGAGAACTAACCATGAGTGGCAAGGCGACAGCGTTTGTGGCGGGCGTGCTCCTCGCGAGCATGTTCTGGATCGTGCTGGCGCAACAAAGCTATTGCACTGGTAGCCTTGCAGACTGGCTGAAAATGGGCGACGTGGAGGAGTGCCGATAAGCGGAGCGAGCGTCGTTGGCCCTGAGAAAACACCCCAGTTTTTCCCTATTGAGCTACTAGGAGCGGTCAGCATGTCCGCTTCGGTCATTAGCGGACATTTGCAGTGCAAAACGCCATGTCCGCTTTACCCCCGAAAGCGGACATTCTGTGCGCCGAGCGCTATGTCCGCAGCAGCCATGTCACGCTGGCCCGCCGCTCAGGCGCGCAAGCGCTGCATCGAGGCGATCAAGGGTTCGCAAGCCGCAACTTGAAAAGGTCTGTAAGCGCGTCGCACATCAG
>JBARNC010000396.1:0-5719 GCA_049802775.1 Pseudolabrys sp.
CCAGAATGAGTCGCTCGAATGTGTCCTTGTGCGCAGCGACAACGAAGCGGTCGTTGTTAATCTCGACATCGAGCCGATCGAGAAGCCCGAGCAAGTTGCGTGGATCGATCCGATCCATAAGGGCTAAGACAATTCCGCTCTCTAAAGCCGGTCACGCAAAAAGACCTGGTGCGGCGCTATGGGTATTTACTTGATTGCCTGCAGCGGTATGGACACGGGCACGAACATAGGAGCCTGGTGCGTCTTCGATCGACTGCAACGGTCCACCGGGCTCGCGTGCTTTGACCGAACCGCCGGCATGCCATGATACCCATTCCTCCCACGCCGGCCACCAGGAGGTCTGAACCAGGTTCGCGGTTTCGAACCATTCAGCCGGGCTCTTGGGGAGGTTTGGGTTTTGCCAGTGGCCATACTTACTGCCAGGTGGGCTAATGACCCCAGCGATGTGGCCGGAATCGGCGAGCACGAACTTAATTGGCCCCTTGTATAGCTGGGTTGCGGCATAGGTCGACTGCCACGGTGCGATATGGTCCTCCCGCGTCGACAATAAGAAGGTGGGCGTCTTGATTCGCGCGAGGTCGATCGCAACCCCGGCAAGACTGATCCCTCCCGGAATGGCAAGCCGGTTCTCGTGATACATGTTACGCAAATAGTAGCTGTGCATAGCAGCCGGCATGCGCGTGGAATCAGCGTTCCAATAGAGGAAATCGAACGGGATCGGCTGCTTTCCGAGGAGATAGTTGCTTACAACAAAACTCCATATTAAATCGTTGGCGCGCAGCATATTGAAGGCTAAGGCCATATCGTGCGCCTCGAGATATCCGCGACTTCGCATGCGCTTCTCGAGTACTGCCAACTGTTCCTCATCAATAAATACCGCCATGTCGCCGACATCGGTGAAATCGACGAGAGTCACGAGGTATGTCGCTGTCTGGATCCGATCATCGTTCTGGGCCGATAGATATCCAAGCGTGGCAGCGAGGAGCGTGCCTCCAAGGCAATAGCCGATAGCGTTCACCTCGCGTTCGCCGGTCGCAACCCCAATAACGTCCAGTGCGGCAAGCGGGCCTTCGAACATGTAATCTTCAAAGCCTTTATGAGCGAGACGCTCGTCTGGATTGATCCAGGAAATCACGAATACCGTATGTCCCTGACCCACAGCCCACTTGATAAAAGACGTCTCAGGCCTTAGGTCGAGGACATAGAACTTGTTGATCCAGGGCGGCACGATGATGAGAGGTCGCCGTTTAACCTCAACGGTCGAGGGAGCGTACTGGATTAGCTGCATCAGCTCATTCTGGAAGATGACCTTCCCTGGTGTGGCGGCTACGTTCTCACCGAGACGAAAGACCTTCGGATCGGTCATGGTGACCGCAAGTTGTCCGCGACCGCGTTCGAGGTCATCCAGCAGATTTGTCAGGCCTCTGAGAAGATTCTCACCGCCCGTCTCGATGGTGGTTTGCAATACCTCCGGGTTGGTAGCAAGAAAATTTGAAGGAGCCATGGCATCTACGAACTGGCTTGTATAGAAGTTCACTTTGTGTGCCGTTTTCGGATTGAGACCATCGACGCGATTAACTGCCGACAGAATTGCCTCCGCGGAAAACAAATAGCTTTGCTTGATATAGTCGAAGAGGACGTTTTCGGTCCAAGCCGGGTGTTGAAAGCGCCGATCGGTCGCGACGGGGCGGTGGTCAGATTTGCTGGTAAGACCAAACAGCCGTTCTGTCGTGCGCTGCAAGAGTTTCATATGTTGCTGCCACAACTCTAGCTGCATCTGCGCAATCGACATCGGATCAGCAATCATCTTGGCGGTTAGATCAAGGAAGGCTCGTCCTATTCCGGCCGGATCGGCCAGTCCGCCCAAGTCGGGACGACGTGTCAGAAAATCGACCATTAATCGTTGACTGCGTACCGCGATCCCCGTCAGGCTCAACGAGAGCTGAATGGGATCCATGACTTTGTTTGGCAGAATCGAATAATTGGTCACGGGCCACCGGGTCGTGAGAATGGCGGTACAATCGACCGAAGCGTCTGAGCCAAGCTTCGCACTTAGTTAGTATGCCTGGATTGGCGCGCGCGTGCCAAGCAATGAGGTGAAATTGCCGCGTGGCCGAGGATACTCTGTCTTCGATATTGCAGTGCAGCGTGGTGCCGCGCGCTGTTAGTTAGTCTAGCGCCATTGTAGCCAATCCACCAGCGTCGATCATCTGCACCGCTATATCGAGCTTTTGTTTGAGCCCGCAAAGCGTAGAGGAAAGGAAATCTCATGAGCGCGAACAACACATTTCTCGCGGTGTTTCTCGGCAGCAAGACGAACCCGCGAATGACAGCATGGAATGCCCTTCCCGAATCGGAACGGCTTGCGAAGCAACAAGAGGGGATAGCGGCTTGGAAGGCGTGGGCCGAAAAACATCAAGCCGCAATCGTCGGGATGGGCGGACCGCTCGGCAAGACCAAAAAAGTCTCCCAACGCGGCATCGAAGATACAAGCAATGAGATGGGCGCCTACATGGTCGTTCGCGCGGATTCGCATGACGCTGCGGCCAAGCTGTTCGAGAGGCATCCGCACTTTACGATCTTCCCCGGGGAATCCGTCGAGATCATGCCCGTTCTGCCGATACCGAGCGCCTAATCGGCAGCAGTCCAAGATCTGGAATGTCTATCAACCCATCTGGGCATAAGGAGAAATGATGATGCCTAACACTGTTCGTTTGCATCGTCTTCTGGCGACCAAGCCAGAGAAGGTTTATCGCGCATTCATTGAGGCGGATGCGCTAGCAAAGTGGCTCCCTCCTAATGGCTTTGCGTGCACCGTGCATCAACTAGAGGCGAAAGTCGGTAGCACCCATCGAATGTCCTTCCGGAATTTTACGACGGGCAACAGCCACTCTTTCGGCGGTAAGTATGTGGAGCTCGTACCAATGAACGCTTGCGCTACACTGAAAAATTCGAGGACCCAAACTTGCCGGGTCGCTTCAGGTGACGGTGACACTGAAGAAAGTACCCGTCGGCACCGAGCTAAACATCGTCCAGGAAGCCCTGCCGGATGTTATGCCTTTGGAGGCGTGTTACCTCGGCTGGCAAGAATCGCTGCGAAACTTGGCGAAGCTCGTAGAGCCTGAAATCAATCAATAGTCGACCGCGTCCACACGTGGCAAGCGGTCGCGCGGCAAAGGACCATTATGTCGGCGGGCAGCTTCAGGCGGCTTTAGTCTTCGCCTGCACGTAAATCCTCTTTGGCGCTTCTTCGAAGTATTTGAACAACGCCGGGCAGAGCCAGCCTTCCATTCCAAACTCATCCGAGTAGTACCAATTTCCACCGTCATCATCGGCGCGAAGCCAATCCAGTCGATGCTGATGGCCGGGGAAGGGAGTGCTGGAGAAGATCAGAGTAAAGCCCTTGTCGGCGTTAGGAATGTCCGCGACGACGCGATCAATCATCGTGTCTGCGCCAGCAACGAAGGGCTCCTGAACCAAGCCAACGCGCGGATCGTCGAAGACCCACATGCCGTGGTGCTTGTAAGGGGCGATAACGTTGATAGCATTCATGTATCGTTTCGTGGTTCTCGAACTGTTCCTATTCGAAGAGGGGTACTGGCCTGGTTCGACCCCCCTCAAGCATGAGTGGTCCCTTTTGAATTTAGGGATCGTCCTTTTTGGAATCGACGAAACGATATTATTGGTCCGTATCGTGCTCGAACATAAGGGGCCGAAATGATCAAGTTATGCGACGCCTGCGAAGCGCAGATAACGAAAGGCCCGGATGACCCCGCACACCTAGGGCTCAAATTCGTTTTTAACTTGCATAAACTGTGGCGAGACGATCTCTTATAACCAGGACAGAGTTCCCGCTTGGCGCCGAACGTCGCCCCCGCTGTAGGCCGCCTCAGTTGGCGGCCTCTTTCATTATTTCGATTTGCTGCCGTCGCAACCAATCCGATATGATCTGACCACCTAGGAGATTGTCATGACCCTTACGCCCGCACACATTTCGCCGATCATTGCCCTCATCGCGGGCATCTTGATCCTGATTATGCCGAGGTTGCTGAACTTCATCGTTGCCATCTACCTTATCTTGATGGGGCTTATGGGGCTGAACGGCATCTATCATTTCATCCGCTTATAGCTCAGCGATTCCCACATCGAATCGCAATCGCTGCACGCTCAGCGCAAACGATGGCGAAACCCTGCATCCATCGTTTCATAGCGTCGATGCCCTTGGGTCCGAGTGTTGCTTACGGTTTGGTTATCTCTGAACGCCAAAACTCCATGACGCGCCTTAGTACGTCAGGTAGAGGATAGCGTAATCCGTCGAATTCGATTTCCAGCGTGCATTTAGGAACGGCCGGTGTCTGGCCAAGAGGGCTGGATATCTCGACGACACCACCCGGATTTTCAGCGCCAACTATCTTTGTGAGCTTTACTGATGGTCGGTCGAGCGCGTGGTACTTACCCGCATCGGCCAAGTCGCGGACCATGCGAAGTTCTGGACAAGCAACGAACAGGGCTTCGGTAAACTGTTCCTTGGGGCGAGGGCTTTCCCGGTCGTGCCAAAGACGGTCGTGTAGGTGCCACGCCGCGACCGCAAATGTTAGAGCATTGGCACGTGTCTGCCTTTGCGCGAAGCGCGTATATGCAGGCGACACGACAAGGTCAAAATAATCCAATGCCTTCGCGAGGCCAATATCTGGAATTGTCGTCATCGTAACGCCAGCTTGCCACGGCTCCTTAAACGCCGCCATGGCTGGCTCACGGGTCACCGCGTAGCCGCGATCTGCGAGTGATGGTTTGCGCCCGAGCGCCGTGAATTGGCGTAGTGTCAGGCCGGGAATAGTTTGTAGCGCCTAATACACCGACCACAATCCCGGCGTCGCCAGTTCCAAGAGGTGCCCGTCGGGATCGCGGAAATAGATGCTGCGGCCACCGCGAGACCAGTCGTTGCGACGCCCCGAATGGTCGAATGGTGGTTATCCCGCACATCTTGCACGCAGTTCGGCATTCACATCCCTCACACCGTTGAACCCCGCACTCTTTAGGAGAAGGGGAGACCCCCCTGACTGCGCGAGGCATTGATTTAGAGTAACCTCGTTGATCTAGCGCAATCTCGGCAGATCAATATACCTGCTTTATGATCACGGGAGACGGGTGGAGATCCCATGCTTCGGACCAAATGCCGGAATGGTGTGCCGTGACTAACGTTCAGGCGACCAAGCTTGTTGGCTATCCGTGGTCAGATCTTTTCAATCTCGTTCTGGATGTGAAGAGCTATCCGGAATTCGTGCCTCATTGCCGCGAGGTGAGGCTGTTGTCGCGCAAGATGGAAGAGCCGGGCATGACCATCATCGTGTCGCGAATGACCGTCGGATTCTTGGCGTTTGAGGTCGGCTACGCCAACCGGACCGCGGCAGACGCGATCGGCCGTCGCATCAGCGTCGAGGCGCTCGATGGACCTCTGCGCTATCTAAGTGCCGTGTGGAGCTTCGAGCCGCGGGATGAGTGCCACACCCAGCTGCATTTTTCGGTGAACTACGAATTCAGCAATCCGGTGCTGGCGGCCGTCGCGTCGCGCGTCTTTGCTGCGATGTTCGGTGAGATTCTGAACGCATTCGAGCGGCGAGCGGCCTATCTATTTCCTAACAGGATCTCTGCAGGCGCTAAGAGCGGCAAGATGCCGGCGCCTTTCGCTCGTCAGCGCCGGCCCACCACCAGTTGATAA
>JBARNC010000397.1:0-3227 GCA_049802775.1 Pseudolabrys sp.
ACGGTATGCCTTCGAGCCTTACGCCATAGACCCGGATCGGCTCTGCGATGTTCTTGAGCTGCTGCTCGCCCATGTCGATAACATCAAGCGCGAGCTTTCCCTTGATCTGTCGATAGGCATCGTCAGAAAGGCAGATCGTGCCGGGGCTAGCCAGTGTCTCAACGCGAGCGGCAACGTTGACCCCGTCACCGTAAATATCGCCTTCGTCGATGATGATGTCACCGACGTTGATGCCAATACGAAACTCGACCCGCCGCCCTTCGGGAATTTCGGCGATCCGCTCCGTCATGGCGCGCTGAATTTCCATGGCGCAGCGGACTGCATCGACAGCGCTTGCAAATTCGACAAGCGCACCATCGCCGGTCGTTTTGACTATGCGGCCGCGATGCTCCGCGATCTTGGGATCGATGACTTCCCGCCGATACGCCTTGAGCGCCGTGAGCGTACCTTCCTCGTCAACGCCCATCAGGCGGCTGTAGCCGGCAACATCGGCCGCAAGGATGGCAGCCAGCCGCCGTTCGACGCGGGCCTCGCCCATAAAGATTGTCCCAACCCACCGTGATTTAGGCCTGAGTGCGCCAAGAACTGTCCATCCATTTAGTTTCCGGCCGTAGACCCACAAATTGGTTGATGTTTAGAAATGCCGCAAAAAAGCTGGCGGTGGCCTACCACGCGACTGTTCATCACGCGCCCCATGAGCCGAGGCATTGACGGTAACAATGTGAGCCCGAAACAAAACTATACGAGCGTAAAAGCGAAGTATACGAGCGTATAAGTGCGGCGGTGACGCCGGTCGTCTAGCTTGAACTCACCCTCAAGGGTGAGCGTCCCCCTCTCATCCTATGCGCCCGGTCAGTCCCCGCTGCCGGGCGCATTTATTTTGTGCGAAGAAACCCATTTCTTACTACGTGGGCACAAAGGTCATGTTCGCTTTGGGTCACAAGCGGACATTTGCGAAAAAACTGCACAAAACAGAAAGACCGCCTCGCGGCGGTCTCTCCAAACCAAATCCCGTCACTGCGACCCGTTCAACGGACAGGACGCCCTCGAATCACGATGCCTGCTCTTCAACACGCTGCCGCCGCGAGCAAAATACGGACGTGAAGCCGAACGACTCGATTAACAAGAACTGCGCGTCTTGACGATCACGTCGCCGTTTGGCAGCCGTGTCCGTACGCGCACCGTTTGGCATTCGGCACGATGATTTCGCCACCCATAATGATGGCCGCGATCATGTCTAACGACTACGCCGTTATCGCGTTCGCGCACCACTACCTCGGCGGATGCTGGAAGCACGCCCAGTAGCAACGCGCCCATTGCTGTACCTAAAATAATAGATTTCACGTCAGCCTCCTACGTTGCCCCCGAACTTGGAGTTGCCCGATTAGCAAACGCTACTGAATTGTCGGCGTACGCCCGCGAACAGCGCCGACGAGCGCGGTGATCAGGAACAGAACAATTGCCACGAAAAATATGATCTTGGCGGCCTCGATCGCAACGCCAGCAATGCCGCCGAAGCCAAGCACCGCGGCAATCAGCGCGATGATGAGAAATGTTACAGCCCAGCTAAGCATGGTACCAACCTTCTATCGGAATGAGTTTGCCTGCTTAGACAACGCGAGTTTCATTGGATAGTTCCGCGCCGGACCCGAGACCGGGCAGGGAAAAACTGTTCCGGGGTCGGCCAACAATTTAGTTTGAACATACAACCTCAACCAAACGCACTCCGCTGCCGTTGATGGAGCAACATTAATGGCAATGGGGAACCGATATGCCAATGCTATTCTGGCTGCCGATGATCGTCTTTTATGGAATGTGCCAAGCGATTGAAGAGGAGGTCCGCCTGCACGCTGCTGCGGTGCGCGCACAAGGGCATTAGCATTGACCTAACCGAGATGCCGGTTGGCGGACGTTGGCTTCCTGCCCTCACCACAATAATGAAGTCGGTGTTGGCGTTAGCGCATGTCCGCTTTGTGCCATAAGCGGACGTCGCCCCTACTTTGTATTCTATTGGCGTGTGCAATATTCCCAGCCGACAAGATCGTTAGCTTTGGGACCAGTCGATATAACCAGATGTGCCATTGCGTTGGGCAGTCTGATTCATCAATTCAGCGAAGCGGCGACGAAATTGAGCATCAAAAATCTTGTCAATGCTCTCAGCGCCCACGCTTTCATCATGCATCAGCGCATCAAACTGGTGTTTTAGTAAGTCCCATTCATTAGTTTTCGACACGACGCCTCCACATGGCAGCGTCTGGAGTGTTGCCCGACGTTTTATCGGGCCATAGCGTTAAGCGCGAGGATGACCAGAAATATGCCGCCCAATGACCATCCAAAAAGCCGCGCTGCCTGTCGTTCTTCCATACGCTGGTAACGCCCAAACTGAACAAATGTTCATTGATAAATCCGCGCTTGAGGCGGTCATAACGTAGACCTATGATGCAACAGGCTGCGCTTTAGCGTGAGGAACTCATGGCCATCTACCGATTGATTGCGAATGGCTCATTTGGGCCCGACGAAATCAAAGTGATGACCGCCGCATATGAAGGCGCATTGATTGATCTTAGTGTGGCCAACCGTGATGATCCAATCACCGACTTAATCGCTAAAGCAATTGTCAACGTGACGGCTACAGGAGAGCGCGATCCGATACTGGTAAAAGAGCGCGCTATTAACGCACTGGGAGTGCGAAGACCTACCGCCGCATAGGATGCCTTGATGTCCGCTTTGTGCCAATAGCGGATATCCATCACCTCTCTCAGGATCATCAGCTTACGGCGCGAGAACAAAAAGCCCGCCGCACTGATCTGGACGGCGGGATTTTTTGTATAGTTTGATCAATAGCAGACACGCACGCGCCTCCACACGCGATGGCCGTAACCGTCCCAGACCAAGCGACCCCTGATGTAGCAGCCACCGCCATAATACGGGCCACCACCATAAGCAGCGTAATACGGGCCATATCCATAATCGTAAGCGTAGGGTCCGTATCCGTATTAGCCGCCGTAGTAGGGAGCCGCGGCCGCTCCAAGCAGTAAGCCGGTTCCTAGGCCCACGCCGAAACCGCCCCAACCCCAGCCCCCATGGCCGCCATGCCATCCGCCACCGTGCCAGCCGCCACCCCAGCGAGCATTGGCCGCGTTAGGAAGCGCGACCGCGGTTCCTGCAACGGCCGCTATCACCGCCGTCGCAATTCCCAGTCTTCGCAGTTTGTCACGCATTGTTTC